>JBEKCH010000047.1:0-20686 GCA_050014975.1 Candidatus Limnocylindrales bacterium | reverse complement strand
TGGCCGGCATGGTGGCTCGCGCCGCCGTGACCGCCCGCGCTCGAGCCGCCGCGGACGGCAGGAAGGCATGACTGCAGCCGCCAGGCGCCCCCGCCCGATCGTCCTGGTCGTTCTCGACGGCTTCGGCATCGGTCGCAAGCGCGAAGTCGACGCCATCGCCCAGGCGCGCATGCCCAACTGGCGCGCCTTCCTGGAACGCTGGCCCCACAGCTCGCTCGAGGCGTCAGAGGAGTTCGTGGGCCTGCCCAAGGGTCAGATGGGCAACTCCGAGGTGGGCCACCTGAATCTCGGTACCGGGCAGCCGGTGTTGCAGGATCTGCCCCGTATCGACCGGGCAATCTCCACCGGCTCGTTCTTCACGCGGCCGGTCCTTCTGGCGCTCTGCGCCCGGGCCAAGGAAGACGGCCAAACCCTGCACCTGATCAGCCTCGTCGGCCCCGGTGGCGTCCACGCCAACGACCGGCACCTGGTGGGCGTCGTTGAGCTGGCCGCTCGCCAGGGCGTCGGGCGGATTCGGGTCCACGGCCTGCTCGATGGCCGTGACACGCCGCCCCGGTCGGCCATCGAGTTCGTGCCCGATCTGGAGAAGCGACTCGCGGCCGTCCATCCGGATGCGAAGATCGCCACGATCGGCGGCCGCTATTACGCCATGGACCGCGACAAGCGCTGGGAGCGGACCGGCAAGGGCTACGACGCCATCGTTCATGGCGTGGCCGATTTCCACGCCCCGTCCGCCGTGGCGGCAGTCGAGGCCGGCTACGCCCGCGGCGAGAACGACGAGTTCATCACGCCGACCGTCATCGACGGCGTGGACCACGGCCGGATCGCCGATGGCGACGCCGTCTTGCACTGCAACTTCCGCGCCGACCGTGCCCGCCAGCTCTCCCATGCCCTGGCCGATGCGGATTTCTCGGGCTTCGATCGGAACGCGGCGGGGCCCGCACCCAGGGGCATCTTCTACGCCACGATGACCGAATACGAAGCGGACCTGCCGGTGCACGTCGTCTTCGGGCCCGAGGTCGTCCCGTCTCTGGCCGAAGCGGTTTCGAAGGCCGGCTGGAAGCAGTTCCACGTCGCCGAAACGGAGAAGTACGCCCACGTGACCTACTTCTTCAACGGCGGTCGCGAGGAGCCCTGGCCGGGCGAGGATCGACTGCTGGTCCCCAGCCTCAAGATCGCCACGTACGACCTGCAGCCGTCGATGGCGGCCGAAGGCGTGTGCGACGCACTTGTCGAGGCGATCGGCTCGGGCAAATACGACCTGATCGTGGCCAATTTCGCCAATCCGGACATGGTGGGCCACACTGGCGTCTGGGAGGCGACGGTGAAGGCCTGCGAGACCGTGGACGGGTGCCTGGGTCGCGTCGCCCACGCCGTCCTGGCAGTGGACGGGGGCGATCCCGCGGCACAGGGCGCGGTCCTCTTCATCACGGCGGACCACGGCAACGCCGACGAGATGAAGGACAAGGCCGGCAATCCTGTCACCAAGCATTCGCTGAACCCCGTTCCATTCGTGGGTGTCGGGCGTTGCATGGATGGCAGGAAGCTCGAGAACGGGCGCCTCGCCGACGTGACGCCGACGCTGCTCGAGATCGGCGGTTTGAAGCCATGGCCCGATGTCACCGGGCACTCCCTCCTGGCGCCCCGGAGCTAGTCGGAGAATGCGGCCCGCGGTTGCGCCCTCTCGACCCCTCGGGCCGGAAAGCCGCGACTGTGTGCTACCATGCGCCGGTCCGCTGTCCGGCAAATCACAACGAGGTCGCTGCGAACCGTGAACTCAATGCTGGCCGTTGGCCAAGACCTGGTAGGCGTCTTCCTGATGCTCGCCATCCTGATGCAGGCGCGCGGCTCCGGGCTGTCGGCCACCTTCGGCGGCGATTCCTCCGTCTATCGCAGCCGGCGCGGGATCGAGCGACGTCTCTGGCAGTTCACGATCCTGCTGGCGATCCTGTTTTGCGTGTTCTCCGAGGCGAGCTTCCTTCTGCCCACGAGCTGATCCCGCCGGGCGGCTGCGCGTCGAGGGCAAGGCAGATATCCACTCCATGACCGTTCGCGACCGGCTTGCCGTTGCCGCTCTCGTCATCCTGCTGGCGGTGGTGGGAGTGGCCATGTTCGCCAACGATGCCGTGCAGTCACCGGAGCCCACGCCGATCTACATCACCCCGGCCCCCGGGCTGACGTATCGAGAGGGCGTCATCGGCCATCCCAGTTCGATCAACCCGCTGACCGCGAGTACGCAGGCCGACCGAGATCTCGTCGCCCTGCTCTTTCGCGGGCTTCTCAAGGCCGGGCCGGATGGCACGCTCGTGCCCGATCTGGCCGCTTCGTGGAGCGTCTCGGGGGACGGCCTGACGTACACCTTCGACCTGAGGCACGACGCCCGCTGGGAAGACGGCCAGCCGGTCACCGCGACGGACGTCGCCTTCACGGTGGCCCTGGCCCAGGACCCGAACTACGACGGGCCGCTCGGTGCGTCCTGGCAGGGCATCAGGGTCACGGTGGTGAACGCTTACGTCGTCAGGTTCACGCTGCCCACACCTCTGGGTGGCTTCGCGCGCCAGGCACTCCTGCCGATCCTGCCGGAGCATCTCCTGGGCGACACGGACGTCACGGATCTGGCCGACTCGGACTACAGCGCCAATCCCATCGGCGACGGCCCGTTCCGCATCATCGAGATCGACGACAGCAACGCTCTGCTGGTCAGAGTCTCGGGATCCGCCCCGTCGACCGCCGCCTCGTCGACTGGCACCTCGTCTGTCACCAGCCCATCGGCGGCGGGATCTGCCGCCGCCGGCACGAGCGGTTCGGCACCCGGTGCTACCGCTTCCAGCGTCGCCACGGCAGGCGCCAGCGTCGAAATCCCCGGCAACGTCCAGTACGTCGAGCTCGTCTTCTTTGCCGATCAGGCGTCGGTCGTGAAGGCGTTCCAGGCAGGCACGATCGACGCGCTGGGGGGCCTGCCACCGATTGCGGCCGACACGGTGGCCTCCGGCGGCGGCTCGCACCTGTTGCTGTATCCCTTCACCAGCATGATCTCGGTGGTCCTGAACCAGCGCAGCGCGCATCCCGAGTTCGGCAGCCTGAACGTGCGGCAGGGGCTGCTGACAGCCATCGACCGTCCGCAGATCCTTGCCGCGACGCTGCGCGGCCGCGGCACGATCGCCGACGTGCCCCTGCCCAGCTGGTCCTCCAGCTACGATTCGAGCGCCGTCGTGGCGCCAACCTACGACACCGCCGCCGCGCAGGCGGACCTCACCAGCGCGGGCTGGGCCCGGGGCGCCTCGGGCTGGACGGTGCCGCCGGGCAACAGCCCGTACGCGATCAGGCTCCTGAGCCCGGACTCGACCACGAATCCGATCGCTTTTGCGATCGCCGGGGAGGTCGTCCGGGACTGGCAGGCACTCGGGCTGCAGGTGAGCCTGCAAGCGGTCGACGCCACCGACTACGGGCAGGACCTCGACAACGGGGATTTCGACGCGGCCGTGGTCGACTACCAGCTCGGGCTGGACCCGGACGTGAGCCCGCTGCTGCTGTCCAGCCAGGTGGCGCCGGCGGGGTCGAACCTGTCCGGGGTGTCCGACAAATCGCTGGACGCCCTGCTCATGGCCGTGAGGACCACGAGCGACCCCACCGCTCGCCAGGCCGCGATTTCGGCGCTTGAGAAGTATGTGTCGACGAACGTGCTCATGCTGCCGATATGTTTCGCCGACTACGAATTCGTCGTCGCGGATCGCGTCCAGGGGGTCTCGACGAATGAGATCGCGGATCCGTCGGGCCGCTACTGGGATGTGCTAGACTGGCGCCTCGCCAGCGACGGGTAGAACCGTGGCTGTGCGCGCCGAGGTGGCGGAATTGGCAGACGCGCTGGTTTCAGGAGCCAGTGGCCGCAAGGCTGTAGGGGTTCAAATCCCCTCCTCGGCACCAGGCATCATCCAGGCGGCGCGGAGGCGTCGCGCTCGTGTTCGTGCCCAGGTGGCGGAATTGGTATACGCGTACGTTTGAGGGGCGTATGGAGCAATCCATCCGGGTTCAAGTCCCGGCCTGGGCACCATCCTCTCGCTGACCCAACACCTCCGGCCGCAAGACGGCCTGCGCGGCCACCGCGGCTCCCCGGGCGGTTAGCTCAGTGGTCAGAGCGCCTCGTTTACACCGAGGATGTCGCAGGTTCGAGTCCTGCACCGCCCACCACTCTCTACGGATAGCGACTGGCGTCGGCGGCACGTTCGGCCGGCGCGCCGGCTACGCATCCCGCGAAGTCGTCCGGCTGCCCGTCACGGAGGCAACCCGGATTTCCTCGACTCGAAGCCGCACGTGCGAGGACACGGACGCGGCCTACCCGGCGGCTCGCGAACGAACCTTCGGCCGATCCGGCGAGTCGAACCAGCGTGACAACCATTGAGCGGCCGCCCGCCGGGCCTGCTCCCGCTTCGGCGGACCTTCAGGCGTGGCTCAGGTAGACGCCTGCTAGACTGACCCCGCACGCTCCTGGTGCGGCCCACTTCCATCGGAGGAGGGACATGCTCCCGATCATCATCATCGTCGTCGTTCTCGTAGTCCTGGTCCTCATCCTGGTCGGCATCTACAACGGCCTCGTGACGAAGCGCAATCGCGTAGACGAGGCCAATTCGCAGATCCAGGTGCAGCTCAAGCGACGCCACGACCTGATCCCGAATCTGGTCAACGCCGTGAAGGGCTACATGGACTTCGAGAAGGGCGTCCTGACCCAGGTCACCGAGGCGCGCGCCGGCGCCATCGCTGCGGGCGCACAGGGGCCCGCCGCACAGGCGCAGGCGGAGAACGTCCTGACCGGCGCTCTGCGTTCGCTCTTCGCCGTCGTGGAGAACTACCCGCAGCTCAAGGCCAACGAGAACGTTCTGTCGCTGCAGGAGCAGCTGACCACGACCGAGAACCAGATCTCGTTCGCACGCCAGCACTACAACGCCAGCGTCCTCGACTTCAACAACTCGCTGCAGGTCTTCCCGAACGTCCTCATCGCGGGGCCGTTGGGCTTCACCAAGCGCGAGTTCTTCGAGGCCGAGCCCGAGGCCGCCGAGGTCCCCGTCGTAAACCTGGGATAGGAGTTCGGGCCGCACCGCAACCAGCGGCGCGGCCATGCCCCCCTGAGGCTGCACGTCCGTGACAACGACCTTCTACTCCGAGGAATCGGCCAATCGCCGCAAGTCGGTTCTGCTTGCCCTGCTCGTCATCGCCTTCCTGGCCGTCTTCGGCTTCGTGATTGGTTTCAGCATCGGCTATGGCAGCGGCGACGAGGTGGCGTTCGGGATCGTCGCCCTTGCCATCGCCGTCGGCATCGGCACCATCAGCGCCCTGTTCTCCTACTACGGCGGCGACAAGCTCGTGCTGTCGAGTTCACACGCCCGGGAGATCAGCCCGCAACAGGCCCCGGCCCTGTACGACGTAATCAACGAGATGGCGATCGCGGCGGGTGTGCCGATGCCCAAGGTCTACATCATCGACGACCCTTCGCCCAACGCCTTCGCCACGGGCCGCGACCCCCAGCACTCTTCGGTGGCCGTGACGAGCGGCCTGCTGCAGAAGATGACCCGCGAAGAGCTTCAGGGCGTCCTCGGCCACGAGATGTCCCATGTCCGGAACTACGACATTCGCTTCACCTTGATCGTGGGCGTGATGGTCGGCAGCTTAGCGCTGCTGGCAGGCTTCTTCCTGCGATACACGTTCTGGTTCGGCGGTGGGCGCCGCGGCAACAGTCGCGAAGGTGGCGGCGGGCTCGCGATCGTTCTGCTCCTTGTCGGGCTGGTCATGGCGGCCGTCAGCTACTTCTTCGGGGCGCTCGTGCAGATGGCGGTCAGCCGCCAGCGCGAGTACCTGGCCGATGCATCGTCGGTCGAGCTGACCCGCAATCCACACGGCCTCGAGAGCGCGCTCGCCAAGTTGGCCTCCGACAACGAGCCGCTGCATTCGGTCAACGGCGCCACGCAGCACCTTTACATCGTCAATCCGCTGAAGAAGCTCGGCGGCGGCTCGGCGCTCTTCTCCACCCATCCTCCAATCGTCGATCGGATCAACCGCCTCCGCCAGCTTACCGGCGATGCGCCGATGGATCCGAGAGAGATGCGGCAGCTGGCCGGCCTGGAGTAGCCGGCCGCAGGCGGTCTGAGGGCGGCGCCGGTCGCCTTGCAGCCCTTTGGTCCCTCGTGGTACCTTTCCCCGCGCCGACGGGCTGCCAGTCCGTCAGATCGGGCCGAGATAGCTCAGTTGGTAGAGCACGCGACTGAAAATCGCGGTGTCGCCAGTTCGATCCTGGCTCTCGGCACCAGAAACGGCTGGCACGGTCTTCGAGCGGAAGTGGCTCAGTTGGTAGAGCATCACCTTGCCAAGGTGAGGGTCGCGGGTTCGAGTCCCGTCTTCCGCTCCACTCCCTCTAAGCTGCCGACCCTGGCGGGCGTCCGCCGACAGATCGAGCCTCTGCCCCTTCGTCTAGTGGTAGGACAGCGGACTTTGGATCCGTTAGGCGAGGTTCGAATCCTCGAGGGGCAGCCAGTCTGACCCAGGAGCGCCGGTCCCCCTGCCGGCCCGCGTCGAGGCGACGTACCCAAGTGGTTAAGGGGGAGGTCTGCAAAACCTCTATTCAGCGGTTCGAATCCGCTCGTCGCCTCCACTTTCACGCTCAGATGGACCCATTCTGGGCCTTCCGTGTCCGAGTCTGGTAGCAACGTGGTAGCCCTGACGAGCGGCGGCCCTCGGTGCCCCGAGCGCCAGCGCCTCGGACGCCCGTCGTCGGCGGACCCGCGATCAACGGCCGCTCGAGCTTGCTGACCCGGAGATGGAGAACGTCATTTGCTCAATCCGGTGCGGTTGCTAGTCTCCCGCCGGCCCCCGCTCCTCTGGTCGCCGACGCTCGTGGCCGGGTTGCCGGCCAGCTCGAGAGGCCGCGTCGAGGCCTGCGACCAGGGGCTGATGCGCGACGCCTGCGGTCTGCTTGTCTATCTCGCGGCCCTCAGGCTCCACCGGTTCACCAGGGCAGACGCCACGGAGATCGATGTGTCGCTCGTGGGCCGGCGCTGGAGCGTTCTGAGTCCGCATGAGGCCGCACTTTCCACAGACTGCCAGAACCCACTCGCTGTCACCGCGGGCGACTGAGGAGAAACTCCACTGGTGCATGGTCCCCACCCTTCCAACGTGCTCGATATCTCGATCTCCTAGGTTGCCCCCACTGTACTGCGTCGGGGGCCGCTCCCGGTCTGTCTAGCTTGACACTGGCGCGTGCCGAAGTTGTTGTCTGTGTGCGGGCCTGGTCCCGAACGCTCGTCGCCTCCAACCTTCACCAAGCCACGTCGGGAGGGCACAATTACAGCCGCGTGGCGTCGTGGCGTGAACCCGCGGTGTCCGAGTGGCATCTAATGGCTGAAGGCGTCGAAGGCGCCCGAGATGCAACAGGAGGGGCGAGCCGTGACCGAGGCGGGCGACCAGCGGTCGCTCGTAGAGCTTGCCCGCGCCGGCGATGTCGCCGCCTTCGAGTCGCTGGTGAGGGCTCGGATGAACGCGGTCTACCGGCTCGATCTCGCCATCCTGGGTGACGACGCGGACGCGGCCGACGCCGTGCAGGAAACCTTCATCGCCGCCTGGCGCAAGGTCGCAAGTCTGAGGGATCCGGACCGCTTCGAGGCCTGGCTGCAGCGCGTCAGCGTTAACGCCTGCCGGATGATCCGCCGGTCGCGCCGCCGCCGCCTCGTCCGGGAGATGTCGATGGCCGAGCTGGAGGCGGCTGCCTCGGGAAGAGAGGCGCCGGGGCCTGCCGACGGCGAGATCCTGCGGGCAGCCCTGAGGCGGTTGTCGGACGACCATCGGGCGGTGCTCGCGCTTCACCACGTAGACGGTCTGCAGGTGAAGGAGATCGCGTCGGTGATCGGGATCCCGGAGGGGACGGCGAAGTCGCGACTCTTCAAGGCCCGCGGAGCGCTCCAGAAGGCCTTGCGCGAGGAGGAACACCGATGACTGGCTGGACCGACGAGCGCCTGGACGCGGCCTACCGGGCGATGGCCGACAGGCCGGTCCCGAATGGGCTGGCGGCGGCGACTGTTGCCGCTGTCCGCGGTGCCGCCGGGGAACGGCCGAACCGGCGCGCCGTGTTGGCCTCCGCCTTCGGGCGGCCGGCTGCGCGGCTGCTCGGCGGGATGGTCGCGCTCGCGGTTGTGGTCGTGGTTGCGGCGGGATTGAAGTTCTACCCCGTCACTGGCCCGAGCAGCCAGGCGATGCCGGCAACCGTGGACGGCCTGCCGGTCCAGAGCGTGGGCCAGGCCCTGGCCGCGGAGAAGAGCGGCGCAATCGTCGGCGACTCGCTCGTGGCCATCAAAGGCTGGTACAACCCGATGTTCCCGATGGGATGCCCGGCCGAGACACCAGCGCCGGCGCTCTTGGAGACGTGCGCCTCGCCGAAGCTCGTCATCAGCGAGAACAAGGAGCAGCTCGTGGTGTTCCAGGGCTCCGAAGTCACGGAGAACCAGACGCCGAGCGGCCCCTACATCGATGCCGTAGAGCCGGATGGCTCGTACGTGGGGTCGCTGCTGCCGAGCGGCGATAGCATGTCGCCTGACACATATCGCCCACTGTCCGTGGTCATCGTCGGGCACTTCCACGACGTCCGCGCGGTGGACTGCAGCGCCGATCAGAAGGCGGCCTGTGACTCGGCCTTCGTGGTCGATCAGCTCGTCTGGCTGGACGGAAAGGCCTTCGGCCCGAATGTCTGGATTGGCACGGACAGCAGCGGCCAGACCCTGCGGCCCCGGCTCGACCGGAGCGGCGTGGTGGCCGCTCTCGCGTCGGCTCTCGATCCTCGGGACGGCGTCGTGTCCATGGACGCCGTGGGTCTGGTGGACCTCTTCTCGTTTCAACCGGGCCGCGGCGTGTCGGGCGGCGCCTGGGCAGGTCACCCGAGCATCCAGTGGTACGTGCGTGTCGCGGGCCCTCAGCCGCGCTGGCCGGAGATGGCCTTCCAGGGCGGGTCGAGCGGATGGTTCGTCATTGACGACGAGTCCGGGCATCTGAGGGCGGTCGGCGGATGGGGCTTCGTCTCCGCCACGGATCCTTCGTACGTGCCTGCGGTTCGGACTCTGCCGTCGGGAGACCTGGCTCTGCCGACCATCAACCAGCTCGCCGAAGGCACTGCTTGTGCCGGAGTCGGGGCCGAGGCGGTTCTGCGGGGGAGCCCGACGGATCCGCGCATCGCCTGGCTGGAAGACACGACGAGCTTGGCCACGAGCCAGCGCCGGGACGTTGTCTGGCCGGCAGGCTATCGGGCCCGTTTCTCGCCCGGGCTCGAGATCGTCGATGAGAACGGCAATGTCGTCCTGCGCGACGGCAGCAAGATCACGGGCCTGTGCACGGGCGGGGACGTCCCTCTCATGGAACCGCCCTTCGAGTAGCTCGCGCGCGCCGGACCCGCGCTACGCTTCCTCCGGCGCCGAAGTGGCGGAACCGGCAGACGCAGCGGACTTAAACTCCGCGGCCCGCAAGGGCGTCAGGGTTCGAATCCCTGCTTCGGCACCAGCGTTGGCACCTGGCCGCCCCGGCCCGGGGTTGTGAGCCGGCGGCGCCGGAGTTGCGTCGGTGGCTCCTGGCGATGCTCCTGGCCGGGTGCGAGGCGGCGGCCCGCGCAGTGGCGGAGATGTGCGTGCCATAAGAGAAGGCGGGCCGCTTGCGCGGCCCGCCCTTGTCCAGCCCCGGTTGCTGCTAGACGTTCGCTCCGATGACGCTGAGCATGGAATCGAGTTTGCCACCGAAGAAGATGAGAGCGCTGACCGCCAGCAAGAAGATTATCGAAAGGATGAGTGCGTACTCCGCGAGACCCTGTCCTTCGTCGCGGTGAGGAAACAAGACCAAGAACGGCCCCCTTTCACCAGGACCGCCTGCCGGCCGCCGTGCCCTGGCTGGAAGGGCTTGGCTACGTCAGGTGACCAGCGCGTCATCGGTGGGTTGGATGCCCAAGCTAAAAGGCTAACCGGAAATGCCGGCCGTTGGGTAGGGTTACGATGGTACGTCCCCCTGTCGCGGCGGACCGTCCGCCGCTCGGAAGAGCGGCCAGATCGTACCGGCGCAACCTTGCAGCCGGACATGCAATCGCCCTGGGTCGTGGCCTGCGTGCACCACAAAGGACCTTCCGCCGGTCCCACGCGCAGTCCGTGCCGGCCGAGGTTCACATCGGCGCAGGACCGCGCACCACGGCCTGTCTGCGGCGAGGCGGTCATCGGGCTGCTAGAATGCGGCGGTCCTTTCGGCTCCGACCGGATGGCGTTGCCGTGCGCGCATCGGAGCATTTCCCACGGGAAGGAGTCTTTGGCGCATGCGCCGTTACGAACTCATGCTCGTGCTGCGCCCGGATCTTGCGGACGACAAGGTCCAGGCGTCCCTCGAGCGAACTGCTCGGGCCATCGCGGCCGGCGGCGGCCAGATCGTCAAGCAGGCCCCCTGGGGCCGCCGGCGGCTGGCCTACCCCATCGACCACCACCGCGAGGGCTCGTACCACGTCGTGCTCTTCGAGGCACCGCCGGACGCGATCACCGAGCTGGAGCGCGGTCTGCTGATCAGCGAGGAAGTCCTGCGCCATCTCGTGACGCGCGTGGAGCGGCCCGTCCGAGCCTCTCGCGGTCGGGACCTGGATGCCGATACCGAGGTGAATCTCCCCATCGAAGAGGAGGAGCCCGAGGAAGACCGGGAACTGATTGACGAGTCGGAGAGCGAAGCGGCTCCGGCCGCCATCGACTGAGGCCCGCGCAACGCGGGGCTGGAGGCAGGCTCGATGTCGCTGAACAAGGCGATGATCATCGGCAATCTCGGCCGCGACCCGGAGATGCGGTATACGCCCAACGGCCAGGCGGTGACCCAGTTCACGGTCGCCGTCAATCGGAACTACAAGGACGCGAACGGCGAGTGGAAGGAAGAGACCGAGTGGTTCCGGGTGGTCTGCTGGGCCGCGCTGGCCGAGCGGACCGCCGAGTACCTCCGCAAGGGCCGCAAGGTCTACGTCGAAGGTCGACTCCAGACTCGCTCCTGGGAGGGCCAGGACGGCCAGAAGCACTACACCACCGAGCTGATCGCCAGCACGGTCACGGGCCTCGATCCGCGACCGCGCGAGGAGGGAGCCCCGGAGCCTTCCGGCGCCCGACCCGCGCGCGGCGAAGCCCCGACCGGACCCGCCGAGGACCTCGGCTCGAGCGATCTGGACGAGCTGCCCTTCTGAACCTCGCCGGCCGCGTGCCGGCATCCTGGGAACCCAACCGCCCCGCCGCAGGCGCGGCCCGCTGATAGAGGAACGACACACAGATGCCCACGAACCCTCGCGAACGAGCCAGCAAGAAGCGTGACGACTACTACCGTGATCGCCGCCGCCGCAAGGTGTGCACGTTCTGCGCGGACAAGACCGTCATGATCGACTACAAGGAAGTCAACCGGCTGCGCCGCTACCTGTCGGAGCGAGCCAAGATCGAACCCCGGCGCAAGACCGGAACCTGCGCCAACCACCAGCGCCAGCTCGCCGTGGCCCTCAAGCGGGCCCGGATCGTGGCCCTGCTTCCCTACGCGCCCCAGCACGTCCGGCCCTAAAGCCTGAGGCCGGTTCCAGCCGTGGCCGAGCTGCTGCTGCTGATCGGCGGCGGGGCCGCGGGCGTCTTCGGCGCGCTGCTCGGCCTGGGCGGCGGGTTGTTGATCGTTCCACTCCTCACGCTGGGCTTCGGGTTGCAGCTTCGAGAGGCGGTCGGCGCGAGCCTGGTCTGCGTCATCGTGACCAGCAGCGCGGCCGCCTCCGTCTATCTCCAGCGAGACCAGGCGAACTTGCGGCTCGGAATGACCCTGGAGATGTTCACCGCCCTTGCCGCTCTCGCCGGCGGGCTGGTCGCGTTTCTCCTGCCCGAGAAGCTGCTGGCCTTGATGTTCGCAGCCCTGCTCTTGTACGTGGCGGCAACGATGGCTCGAGGTCGGGCTGTCGAGACCGGGGCGTACGTCGGGACGGCCACTCCGGGCGCTGGGTCGGCCGCTCCGGGCGCTGCCCCCGGGGAACCCACCTCGGCCGATCCATCGGATGGTGAGGGTCTTGCGGCCGCGCTGTCGGGCCCCGGATATCGCGTCCACAGCATGGGTCGCGGCATCGCTGGCAGCCTGCTGGCCGGGCTGGTCTCCGCTCTGTTCGGAGTGGGCGGGGGGATCGTCAAGGTCCCGATCATGAACCTGGTCATGGGTGTGCCGCTGCGGGTCGCCACCGCCACGAGCAACCTGATGATCGGCGTGACGGCCTCGGCAGGGGCGCTGGTGTATCTGTTCAGGGGCGGAATCGATCCGTACGTCGCCGCGCCGACCGCGGTGGGTGTCTTCATCGGGGCCAGCCTCGCTGCTCGCCTGGCCCACCGCGTGAACCTGGGGTTCCTCCGGCTGCTCTTCGGGGCGACGCTCGTCTTCACGGCGCTGGAGATGGCGTTGCAGGGAATGCCATGAAGCGCGGCCACTTCGAGCGAACGATAGGCCTGGTACTGGCGGTGGCGACGGTCGTCAGCGTCGCATTGCTGGCGATCGGCGCGGCCGGCATGGCCGCGTCGAGCATCGGCCCGCTCGATCGGCCGTTTCCGCAATTCGATGTCGCCCGCCTTCCGGCCGATGTGGCCGGCCTCCGCCTGGCTGGCCTCCTCTGGCTGGGGCTGCTGGCCGTGATACTCACGCCATCGCTCCGGGTGGTAGCCTCGCTTGTCGGCTTCGCGATGTCCGGCGAGCGCCGAATGGCTGGCGTAGCTCTTGTAGTGCTGGCGGTCATCTGCCTGAGCGCCGCCGTGGGAGCTGGAGGCTGAGGATGGACCTCGTCGTGCTGGTCGTCTCGTTCGCAGTCATCCTCGCGGGGGCGGAGCTGTTCACGAACGGCGTCGAATGGTTCGGGCACAAGCTCGAGCTGGCCGAAGGCGCGATCGGGTCGGTCCTGGCCGCCGTCGGCACGGCGCTTCCGGAGACGATGATCCCGTTGATCGCGATCGTCTTCGGGGGCGGCGTCGCAGCCAGCGAGGTCGGCGTGGGCGCGATCCTGGGCGCCCCGTTCATGCTCTCGACCCTGGCCATGTTCGTCACCGGAGCAGCGGTTCTCCTGATGCGCAAGCGCAGGGCGAACCGCGAGGACCTGGTCGTGGACCCGGGTGTTCTCGGACACGACATGGCCTATTTCGCGGTGGCTTACGCCATCGCGATAGGGGCCGCTCTGCTGCCCGGCGACCTGATCGTCGCCCGTCGACTGACGGCCGTCGTGCTCATCGGCATCTACGTCGTTTACGTCGTCGGCCACCTGCGCGCCGAGGCCGCTCAGGCGGCCGAGCTGGCGCCCCTGCGCTTCCATCGACTCGATCGACGAGGGCCGGCGCATCCGGCCGCGCCGCGGTTCCGGATCGTCAACGTGCAGGTGCTCGTCGCCCTGGTCTGCATCGTCGGCGGCGCGTGGGGCTTCGTCAGCGGGGTCAAGGGACTGTCGGCCTCGTTTGGCCTCAACGGGACGCTGCTCGCCCTGATCGTCGCACCGATTGCCACCGAGCTACCCGAGAAGCTGAACAGCATCATCTGGGTCCGCCAGGGCAAGGACACCCTGGCCATGGGCAACATAACCGGCGCGATGGTCTTCCAGAGCGCCTTCCCGACGTCGGTCGGTTTGGTCTTCGCCCCGCAGATCTGGTCCGCGTCGGGCGCCGGCATTGCCTTCGCCTCGGCCGGGATCACCTTTCTGTCATCGGCGGCGATCATCCTGCCGATGCTCATCCGACGCAGGCTGGACGGGCGGGCGTTGCTCGTGGGCGGTTGTTTCTACGTGGTCTACCTCGGTGTCGTGTTGGCTTCCCTGGCCGGTGGCAACGCCTGAGCTGGCCGCTGCGCCCCCCTTGAGGCCCTGCCCCGACTCCTCGGCCGGAAGGGGGCGGGGGGTATACTCAGCCGTAAGCTGGCTTGTGCCAGCGGCGAGCACCAGGAGCGTCGAACATGGTTACGGAGCACGCCTCGGCTCCTGCCGCTAACACTGCGGCGCAGCCCGATCAATCCAGCCTGATCTGCTATTTCCAGGGCGGTTACGTAAGGCTGGGCGAGGCACGCATCCCGCTCATGACCCACGCTTTCCTGTACGGCACAGCCGTTTTCGAGGGGATCCGGGCCTACTGGAACCCGGAGGAGAAGCAGCTCTACGGGCTTCGGATCAAGGAGCACATCGTCCGGCTGCGCAACTCGAGCAAGATCATGCTGATGGCGGATGTCCCGTCGGTCGAGGAGTTCACCGAGATCGTCAAGCAGGTCCTGCGCCGCAATCGTTTCCAGGAAGATGCCTACTGCCGGCCCTCGGTCTACAAGAGCACCGAGGCGATCGGCGTCAAGTTGCACGGCCTGGCCCACGAGTTCTACGTCCTGGCCGTGCCCATGGGCGACTACATCGACACGGAGAAGGGGATTCCGGCCGGCACCGTCTCGTGGCGGCGCACGAGCGACACGTCGATCCCGTCACGCAGCAAGATCACCGGCAGCTACGTGAACCCAGCCTTCTCCAAGAGCGAGGCGATGCTCAATGGCTTCGACGAGGCGATCGTCCTCACCGCCGACGGCCACGTCTCCGAGGGCTCGGCCGAGAACCTGTTCATGATTCGGGACGGTGTCCTGGTCACGCCCCAGGTGAGCGACGATATCCTCGAAGGCATCACCCGGGCCGGCATCATGGAGATCGCCGGGTACCTGCGCATTCCGGTCCGGGATCGCCAGATCGACCGGAGCGAGCTGTACATCGCCGACGAAGTCTTCCTCTGCGGCACGGGCGCCCAGGTGTCGCCGGTCTCTTCGGTGGATCACCGCGCGGTTGGCGACGGGCGCGTGGGGCCGATTTCGCGGCAGATCAGCAAGACGTACTTCGATGCCGTGCGTGGACGCCTGGACGCATTCCGGCACTGGGTCACGCCGATCTACACGAGTGAGTGAGGCCGTCGCGCGCGATTCCTCGGCGATCCGGCCGGCGGCGGTCGCCGCCCAGCAGGCGCTGAAGACCCGGCTCGCGCGTCGAGTGCTGGAGATCATCCCGGGTCTCGTCACGTGGGTCCTGATCCTGGCTCCGGTCCCGCTCTCCCTGCGATATCCGCAGGTTGTGGGCTGGTTCGTCCTGTGCTTCGACTGCTACTGGCTGTATCGCGCGACCGAGCTCTCCGTGAGCGTGAACATCTCGTTCCGGCGCATTCGGCATGTCACGGCCGTGGACTGGCGCCAGCGTGCCTTCTCACTGTCAGACCCCCAGAAGCGCTACGACGAACTGGCCGGGACGATCGAGCTGGTCAAGGCGAGGATCGGCCAGTTCCGGGCGGCCGGCCAGTCCATGGCGGCGCTTGGCGGCCGGCGCGAGCTGCGGCGCCTGGTCGAGGAACGTCGCTCGCTGGCGAGCGTGCTGAAGCTCGTCGCCTCGGGTGAGCAGCTGCCCGACCCGCGAGAGATATGGCACGTGGCCCTCATCCCGACATACACGGAGCCCTACGAGAAGCTGTATCAGACGCTGAAGGCCCTGGCCGAGTCCGACTACCCGCGCGACCTGCGCATGGTCGCCATCATCACGCGCGAAACGGACCTGCAGGGGCGCGAGAACGTAACCAGGCTGCGCGAGATCTTCGGCCACGAGTTCCTTCACTTCTTCCACATCCTCGATCCGCTGGAGCCCGGCGTTGTCGTAGGCAAGTCGAGCGCGATGGCCTACGGCGGACGCTGGCTGTATCGGGAGCTGGTCAAGCTCGGCTTCGACCCCAGGAAGGTCGTGGTTACGGACCTCGACTCGGACTACCGGGTCCATCCCCAGTACTTCGGCTACGTGACCTACCGGTTCGTGACGGATCCCGGCCGGTACGAGCGGCTCTATCAGCCCGTGCCCATGTTCCACAACAACCTGTGGCAATGCCCGCTGCCCGTCCGCCTCATTGCGGTCAGCACGACGCACGTCCAGATGTGGCGGCACCTGACGCCCGAGCGGCTGGTGAGCTTCAGCTCGTATTCGGTGTCGCTGCAGACCGTGCACGAGGTGGACTACTGGGCCACGGACGCGATCCCGGAGGACAGCCGTTTCTACTGGAAGAGCTTCTTCCGCTACAGCGGCCGGTTCCGGTCCGAGCCGCTGTTCATGCCAATCTACGGCGACGCGGTTCGGGCCCGGTCGTATCCGCGCAGCCTAGCCCAGCAGTATCTTCAAATCCGACGCTGGGCCTGGGGCGTTACGGACATCCCATTCTTCATCGACAACGCCTTCCACCACCGCGAGATCCCCATTCGGAAGCGCGTCGTGCGTCTGGTCGCGCTCTGGGCGGACCACATCAACTGGGCGATCGCGCCCTTCGTGATCATGTTCGGAACGACCGTGCCGCTGGTTCTCAACGAGTCGTTTCGAGTCACTCCGCTGGGCCAGAACCTGCCCGTCTACGCGGCGTGGCTGCTCACCGGCGCGCTGGGAGCTCTGATCGTGCTGATCTTCATCGAAAACGAGCTGGCGCCACCGCGGCCGCCTGAATGGGGGATCGGGATGAAGCTCATGTCATGGCTGCAATGGCTGTGCCTGCCGGTCGTGGGTGCGCTCTTCACGAACCTGCCGGCGCTCGACGCGCAGACGCGGCTGCTGACCGGGCGGTACCTGGAATACCGGGTTACCGAGAAGAGCTGAGGCCGCGCTCGGGGGCTCAGCCGGGCGGCGGCGACAGAGCCGGCATGTTCGTGCCGGTGATGACCACGAACTGGACCGCTTCGTTGGGGTCGGTGACGATCTGTATCGCGGCCGATGGGTCCGTCGAGGGCGCGCCCGTGAGATCGAGCATCTGCTCCAGCTCCGCCAGGGTGGATGGATATGTCGTGTCAGCGCCGTTGACGCAAAGCAGCTTCGTGATGCCGCCGAGCTGTGCGGCCTGAGCGGCGCTGGCCTGAGCGTTGAGGCCGAGGTTCTGCAGGTACGTGGCCAGCGTGGTGTCCTGCCCCGATATCCCGGTGCCATTCTCGACCACGATCGGGGCGTCCTCAGCGATCGCCGTCTGAAGCTGGTCGGGGGCTTTATTGCTGGGGGCTAACACGGACTTGACGACGGCCCGGATCGTCGCGTAGTCGGGATGAGAAGTCGCCCAGACGTAGCTCTTGATGTCGGACGGCGTTACGGACTTTGCCAGCTGGATCAGGGGTCCGACCACATCGGGACCCTCCGGAATATCCGTCCTGACGGTCTGGCCCAGCTCATCCACCAGATCGCTGAGGTGGGCCGAGATGTCGTTGAAGTTGGCCTGCTGCTCGAGGGCGACTACGACCTGCTGCTGGCGAATGGTCCTGTCGTAGACGCTCGAGCCGTATACGTGACCGATGCGGGCGTAAGTGAGCGCTTGGTCGCCGGTCATGTGCTGGATCCCTGCGGGAACGTAGACGCGAAGGTGCATGCCGTTGCCTTGATTGCCCGGGTAGCCGTTGTCGAAGACGGGAGCGGGGACATCGATCGTCACGCCGCCAAGGGTGTCGACCACCTTCTGGAATCCGCTGAAGCCGACCGCGATGTAGTACTGGATGGCGTTCTGATTACCGAAGAAGGTGTACCCGAGGGCCTGCTTGAGAGCGTCGGAGCCGCCGTTGGGGAACAGTTTCCGGTACGGGTCCGCTCTCTCCCAGAGGTTGGTGAGCGGTTCGTTGAACGTCGCTCCAAAGAGCTGCGAGAGCCGTGACTTAGGCGGCATCGGCACACCGATAGCGTCACGCAATATGCTGAACAGGGCGACCTGATGGCTCACCGGGTCGATGCTCACGACGATCATCGAGTCCGTTCGTAGGCCGCCGCCCTGGCTGTCGTAGCCCACGAGCAGAATGTTCAGGCGGGACGTGCCCGTCCAGGGCTGGATCGTGGGCGCCGGCGCGAACGTTTCCTGTGGCGGGAAGGTGATCGAAGGGGACGGCTCGACCGAGGCCTCGGGGCTCGGAGTTTCTATGACGATTGGCGCATGGATGTCCCTGGCGGCGTCGTAGAACTTGAGATCCCAGTAGCCCACGATGGCATGGCCGGAGACAAGGATGACCAGGATCGCGCCGAGACCGGCCAGGGACAGCGGATTGATCTGTCCGGGCTTGCGCCCGAGCCGTCGAACGCCTCGCGGCGTGGCCGGCGGACGGGGTTCGACCAGCAAACGGTAGGCATCGATGGAGGCAACGGCCCGATACACCAGCAGGACGACGTTCAGGATCGCCAGCGGGCCCAGAACCGATGTCTGGCCCACCCACAGCCCGAAGTCCACCAGCCCGTAGCTGGCGAACATGGCGATCATGATCGCCATGGCGATGATGGGCGGGACGGCCAGCGCGATCGCTCGAGCGTACGCTCCGGCGTAGGCCTGGCCGAGGCCCGGGAAGAGAAATGAGAGGAAAGCTGCGCTGAAGGCGGATCGACGCGGCGACGTGCGAACGACGGTTGTCACTGGACCGTTAGGATAGCCGCGAACGCGTTTCCTCGTGACTGGAATCGACCACGGCGGCTGGCACAGCCGCGTCTGCTCGATCTGCCGCGGCGAAACGGTCGCACAGCCCGTCGCACGGCCATCAGCACGCAGAGCGCAGAAGACGATGTTTCGACCAGTCAGCTCCAAGCCCGACCTTGTCGCCCAGGAGCACGAGGTCCTGGATCTCTGGCGTGAGCGCCAGACCTTCGCCCGCCTGCGCGCTCAGAACGCGGGCAAGGAGCGCTGGAGCTTCCTGGATGGACCGATCACGGCGAACAACCCGATGGGCGTACACCACGCCTGGGGTCGCGCCTACAAAGACTTGTTTCAGCGCTTCTGGGCGATGCAGGGCCGCGACCAGCGCTACCAGAACGGATTCGACTGCCAGGGCCTGTGGGTGGAGGTCAACGTCGAGCGCGATCTCGGCTTCACGAGCAAGCGCGACATCGAGGACTACGGCATCGCCGAGTTCGTGAGCCTGTGCAAGCAGCGCGTTCTGACGTACGCGGCACGCCAGACCGAGCAGTCCATCCGGCTCGGCATGTGGATGGATTGGAACGATCCGCACGAGCTGCGCCGGCTTCGCGATCGACTGGCCGAGGACCCGAGTCAGAGAGTCACCGTCACCAGCACCGGCGGAACGGAGGTCACCGACACGGCCGAGATGCTGGTCGGCAGGTTAGGCATGCCGGAGCTGGGCGGTAGCTACTTCACCTTCTCCAACGAGAACAACTACTTGATCTGGTCCTTCCTGGCGGAATGCCACCGCCGCGGCTGGCTCTACAAGGGCCATGACACCATGCCCTGGTGCGCCCGCTGCGGGACGGGCATCAGCCAGCACGAGATGACCGAGGGGTACGCGGAGCGCCAGGACCCGGGCCTGACCGTCAAGTTCCCGCTGGTCGATCGTCCCGGCGAGTCGCTCCTGGTCTGGACCACGACGCCGTGGACGCTGACCTCCAACGTCGCGGCGGCCGTGGGCGTGGAGCTGCGCTACGTCAAGGTCCGCCAGGATGATGAGACTTTCTGGCTCGGCCGCGGGACGCTGAAGCATGCCCTTGAGGGGTCGTTCCAGGTGTTGGAGGAACGCCCCGGGCGCGAGCTGGAAGGCTGGCTCTACTCCGGTCCCTTCGACGAGCTGCCTGCCGTTCAGGCCGCCTTCGCCGGATCGGATGGTCGGCCTGCTTACGAGCACCGCATCGTCGTCTGGGACGAGGTGGGCGAAGAGGAAGGCACCGGCATCGTCCACATCGCCCCCGGCTGCGGCGCGGAGGACTTCGCCCTGGGCAAGTCGCTCGGGCTGCCGATGATCGCCCCGCTTGACGAGAACGGAGTCGTTATCCCGGGCTTTGGGCCGTACTCGGGCCGGGACGTTCGGGACGTGGCAGACCCGATCCTCGAATCTCTCAGGCACAAGCACCGCTTCTACCGGCTGCAGACCATCAGCCACCGCTATCCACACTGCTGGCGGTGCGGCACGCCGCTGATATTCCGCCTCGTCGACGAGTGGTACCTCAGCATGGGCCCCGTGTACGACGTTCCCCGCGACCGGCTCACGCCCGAACAGGTCAACGCCAGCCTGCGCTACCAGATCATGGAGTCGGTGGACCGGATCCGGTGGATCCCGGGCTTCGGGTATGAACGGGAGCTCGACTGGCTCCTGAACATGCACGACTGGATGATCAGCAAGAAGCGCTATTGGGGCCTGGCGCTGCCGATCTACGACTGCGCCTGCGGCACGATCAACGTCGTCGGCAGCCGCGAGGAGCTGGCCGAGCGCGCGGTGGATGGCTGGGCCGAGTTTGAAGGCCATACTCCGCATCGCCCCCACGTGGACGCGGTCAGGATCCGCTGCTCGGGCTGCGGCGAGCCAGTCAGCCGCATTGCCGACGTCGGCAATCCGTGGCTGGACGCCGGCATCGTGCCCTTCTCGACGATGCACTACCGCTCCGATCCCGATTTCTGGCAGCGTTGGTTCCCGGCGGACTTCGTGACAGAGAGCTTCCCGGGCCAGTTCCGCAACTGGTTCTACTCGCTGCTGGCCATGAGCACGGTCCTGCGCCGAGAGCCCCCCTTCAAGACGCTCTTCGGCTATGCCCTCGTGTTCGGTGCGGACGGACGCCAGATGCACAAGAGCTGGGGCAACGCCATCGAGTTCGACGAGGCGGCTGAGCGGATGGGCGTGGACGTGATGCGCTGGATGTTCGCCAACGCCCGGCCCGAGG
>JBEKCH010000046.1:0-20838 GCA_050014975.1 Candidatus Limnocylindrales bacterium | reverse complement strand
GCGAAGGGCACGATCCGGTGGTACATGAGGACTGGCACGTGCAGGGTGAACGAGCCGGCCTCGGCGCTCGCCGGCGCCGTGACCGGGATTGCATCCGGGACAGATGACGGGTTGCAGCTGTTGACCAGGGGAAGACTGCCGGCCGGCGGCGGTGGGGTCTCGGGCGATGGCGTGATCTTGAGGCTCGGGGACGGGCTGCTGGTGGGGCTGGGTGTCGGGCTGGCGCTGGGGACCGTGGCGAGCGACACGCCAGAAGCCGACGGCATCGGCGTGAGTACCGAACTGCCCGAACGCAGCGTGGCGCAGCCGGCGGCGACCAACAAGACAGCGATGCCCGACGCCGCAACGACGGCCCTGTGCAGATGACTGAGGGCACGTGCCATGTTCAGGTTGTCTCGATTCGGGCCGGCGATGATTCTACGCCCGCATGGCCGACCAGCCTCACAGCGCCATAGCCAGAGAGCGGCCGGGCCCATGTGGCGAGACGGCCGCCGGCGGTCCCGGCCCACGCACCCCTTCGGTCCGTTTTCCGTCTTTCAGGCGGCTCTCAGCACCATTCTCGACGCTGTCTCCCGAGGATCTTCTGCCAGCCGGCGAGACCGGAGTTCGATCTGCCTAATGACCCACCCTCAGGACGCGTCCGCTCTGCACGAAAGCCGACCGTGGTCGCAGCGGCTCTCCCGCCTCCGAGCCCGGATCCGGCGAGCCGTGCCGTTCGCCTCAGGTGTGGCGGCCACGTTGCTCGCGGTCGCGCTGTACGGCGTCGTGGTGCCCGGGCCACGCCCGCTGACGCAGCAGGACGTGACCCAAAGCATCTCGCAGGCGCTGGCCTCCCAGACTCCAGGACCCGCCTTCTCCCAACTCGTGTACCAGGCAGTCCAGCCTTCGCTGGTCCTGATCGAGACCGATCTTGTCGCCGGCGATCCCACGTCAAACACCTCCCTGGGCAGCGGGGTGGTCGTGGACGCCAGCGGCGACATCCTCACTTGTCTGCACGTCATCGCCAACACCATCTCCATCCAGGTGACGTTCGCCGACGGCACGAGCTCGCCGGCCGAGATCGAGACCACCCAACCCCAGAACGACATCGCGGTCCTGCGAGCCACTCAGCCCCCGGCCAAGCTCGTGCCGGCAGTCCTCGGCAATCCCAGGAGCGTGCAGGTCGGGAGCGAGGCCTTCGTCCTTGGCAATCCCTTCGGCCTGTACGGCTCGATGAGCTCCGGGATCATCTCCGGCCTGAATCGTTCCTTCCAGCTCCCCAACAACGGGCCGCGTCTTTCGGGCCTGATCCAGATCGACGCGGCCGTGAACCCGGGCAACTCGGGCGGTCCGCTGGTCAACCGTGAGGGCCAGGTGATCGGGATCGTGTCCGCGCTCATCAATCCGACCAACCAGGACGTGTTCATCGGCATCGGTCTCGCGGTGCCGATCGACGTGGCGGGCGGAGCCGCCGGCTTGCCCTTGGACTAGCCGCCGGTTGATCGGTCGGCTGGCCGCAAGCAGGGCCAAGGAGGTCAACAACAGTGCCCGAACAGACGGAAACGGCGCCCACGCTGCCGATGGAGCGCGTGCTGTACGAAGTCAAGAAGGTCATCGTCGGCCAGGATCACCTCCTGGAACGGCTGGCGGTGGCGCTCCTGGCAAGGGGCCATCTCCTGGTCGAAGGCGTGCCCGGACTGGCCAAGACCATGGCCATCAAGACCCTCGCCGGGGCGATCGGGGGCGAGTTCAAACGCGTCCAGTTCACGCCCGACCTCGTCCCTGCGGATCTGATCGGCACGCGGATCTACAACCAGAAGACCGGCGAGTTCAACACCTCGCTGGGCCCGGTGTTCACCAACCTGCTGCTCGCCGATGAGATCAACAGGGCGCCTGCCAAGGTGCAGAGCGCCCTGCTCGAGGTCATGCAGGAGCGGCAGGTCACGATCGGGCGCGAGACTCACAAGGTGCCCGACCCGTTCCTGGTCCTCGCGACCCAGAACCCGATCGAGACCGAGGGAACCTACGCCCTGCCCGAGGCCCAGGTCGACCGCTTCATGCTCAAGGTGCTCGTCGACTACCCGAGCGCGGCCGAGGAGTTCGTCATCGTCGAGCGCATGACCGGGCAGCTGGACCCGGTGCAGGACGTGCTCTCGACAAAGGGCCTGATCGAGCTGCAGCAGGAGGCCGACCGGGTCTACGTCGACCCGGCCCTGATCCAGTACGCCGTGCGCCTGGCGACCGCCACCCGCGCCCCCAGATCGAACGGCCTCCCGGAGCTGGAGCGGTACATCACCTATGGCGCCAGCCCGCGCGCCTCGATCAACCTCATCCTGACGGCTCGCGCGCTGGCGTTCGTTCGCGGCCGGGACTACGCGCTCCCCCAGGACGTGCTCGACATGGTCCGCGACGTGATGCGCCACCGACTCGTCCTGTCCTTCGAGGCGCTTTCGGACAACGTGTCCCCTGACGACGTGCTGACGGCGGTCCTGAAGCGGATTCCGGTACCGGTGGTGCCGCTCCGGGAGCGTACCAACGTTCGCGCCAGCGCCTGACCGCCCCGTCTGGACCGCTTCGCCGGACCGGGACGACGAGGCGCGCTCGGCGCGATCCATGTCCGCTCCGGAGAAGATCCTCCAGCGCCTCGACTGGCAGGTCATCCGGCGGCTCGACGGCCTTCTCCAGGGCGACTACCGCAGCCTATTCCGCGGCAACGGCGTGGATCTCGTGGATCTGCGCGAGTACCAGCCCGGGGACGACGTGCGGTACATCGATTGGAACGTCACCGCGCGGTTGGATACGCCATACGTCCGCGAGTACGTCGAGGACCGCGAGATCACGGCCTGGTTCCTGCTGGATCTCAGCCCCTCGGTCGACTTCGGCACGGTGGACGCGGAGCGTGTCAAGCGCACGGTCCTGATCGACTTCGTGACGACCCTCGCGCGGTTGCTGACCCGCCGCGGCAACCGTGTCGGTGCGATGTTCTACGGCAGCACCGTCGAGCGAACGATCCCGGCGCGAGGCGGGCGGGACCAGGTTCTCCGGCTGATCGACGACCTGCTCCGGCAACCGCGCCTGGAGAGAGCGCCGTTCACCGACCTGTCGCCGTTGCTCGACGCCGGCCAGCGCACCATCAAGCGCCGCTCCTTGATCTTCCTGGTCTCCGACTTCATCAGCGTCCCCGGCTGGGAGCGTCCCCTGAACCTCCTGAATCGACGCCACGAGGTGGTCGCCGTCCGCCTGCTCGATCCGCGCGAGAGAGAGCTGCCCGACGTCGGCCCGCTGATCGTCGAGGATGCCGAGACCGGCGAGCAGCTCTACGTCGACACCGGCGACGCCGGTTTCCGCCGCCGCTTCCGGGAAGCGGCAGCGCGGCGGGAGGCTGAGGTGAACGGCGCCTTCAGGCGATCCGGGGTCGAGGCCCTGTCGCTCTCGACCGACGAGGATCTCGTCCGCGCCATCGTGCGCATGGCGACGATCCGCCGCCGGCGCCGGAGGTAGCCCGTGTCGTTCATCTGGCCGCCGATGCTGCTCTCGCTGGCGCTCATTCCGATCGGCCTCCTGTTCTATCGAGCGCTCGGCGGCCGCCGCCGCCGTCTCCTCGCCGCCCGTGGCGGACCCGGGTTCGCCCAGGGGGCCGCTCACGGGCCGGCCGGCCTGCGCGGCCGGATCCCGGCGCTGCTGGTCCTGTGCGGGCTGGTCGTCATGTCGGTCGCGCTGGCTCGGCCGCAGGCCGTGGTGGACCTGCCCAGGCAAGAGGGCACGGTCATCCTCGCCTTCGACGTCTCCGGCAGCATGGCCGCCACCGACCTGGCGCCGACGCGAATGGCGGCGGCCAAGGCGGCCGCGACAGACTTCGTGGAGCGCGAACCGTCCAGCGTCACGATCGGGGTCGTCGCCTTCAGCGACTCGGGAGTCTCGGTCCAGCCGCCGACCAACGACCAGGCCACCGTGCTGGCGGCGATCGATCGCCTGGCGCCACAGCGCGGGACCTCGCTGGGCCAGGGCATTCTCGCCTCGCTCAAGGCCATCGCCGTCGAGGAGGCCGGACCCTGGGTCGACTACTACACCACCCAAACGCCCACGCCGACGCCCACGCCGACGCCCGTGCCGGCCGGAACCCACGCCCCTGCCGTCATCGTCCTGCTCAGCGACGGCGAGAACAACGAGTCGCCCGACCCGCTCACCGTCGCCCAGACGGCCGCCGACCAGGGGGTGCGGATCTATACCGTCGGCATCGGCAGCGCGGCCGGCACCACCGTGGACCTGAACGGCTTCGAGGTCTTCACCCAGCTCGACGAGGCCACGCTCCAACAGATCGCCCAGGTCACGGGCGGCGCGTACTACGGCGCCGACGACGCGCAGCAGCTCCGCTCGATCTACGACAACCTGGATACGCAGCTCGTCATCCAACCCCAGTTGACGGAGATCACGTCGATCTTCGCGGGCGTAAGCGTTCTGATGCTGCTCGCCGGCGCCCTGACCTCGCTCATGTGGCTCGGTCGAATGCCATGAGCGTGTTTCGCCAGCGTCAGACAGGGCGGCGATAGATGGACTTCTTGTGGTCGGACCTGCTCGTCCTGCTCCTGCTGCTGCCTGTGCTGGTCGCGGTCTACATCTGGGCTCTGCGACGCCGGCGTTCATCCGGCGTTCGCTACTCGAGTCTCGCCCTCGTCCGGGAAGCCATGCCCGGCTCGTCGCGACTGCGCCGCCACCTGCCCGTCGTCCTCTTCGTCGCCGCCGTCGGCTCCCTCGTCGTCGCCGTGGCTCGACCCGTGGTCGTTCTGGCCGTGCCCACGAACCAGACCACGATCATCCTGACGATCGACGTCTCGGGCAGCATGTGCTCCTCCGACATTCCGCCCAGTCGGCTCCAGGCGGCCGAAGCCGCGGCGGCCACTTTCATAAACAACCAGGCTGCGACGACGCAGATCGGGATCGTCGCCTTCAGCAGCTTCGCGGAAGTCGTCCAACCGCCCACCAACGATCGCACGGCCCTGCTCGACGCCCTGCACAGCCTCGCGACCGGGCGGCGGACCGCCATCGGCGAAGGCATCCTCGCCTCGATCGACGCCATCTCTGAGGTTGATCCGTCCGTCGCCAAGAGCCAGGGCGACTCGAGTTCGGGGACCGCCCCGGCACCGGTGCCCAAGGGCGACTACGCCCCCGACATCGTCGTCCTGCTCACCGACGGCGTCAGCAACACCGGCATGGCGCCGCTCGATGCCGCCCAGCAGGCGGCCGATCGTGGGGTCAGGGTCTACACCATCGGCTTCGGCACGGCAAACGGCGGATCCTTCAGCCCGACCTGCGCGCCCCAGTTCGTGGGCCGTGAACCGGGGGGCGGAGGCTCCGGGCAGGGCGGAGGCTATGTGCAAGGCGGTGGCGGCGGTGGCGGCGGTGGCGGCAACTTCCCAAGGGGGATCGACGAGACGACGCTGAAGGAGATCGCCGCTCTGACCGGCGGGACCTACCACCCTGCCGAGAGCGCGAGCCAGCTCGAGAGCGTCTTCGCGAGCCTCCCGATATCCCTGATCACAAAGCACGAGGCCGCGGAGATCAGCGTCGTGTTCGTCGGGCTCGGGGGGTTGCTCGCCGCGCTGGCGATCGTGCTGGGCAGGATCTGGCGGCCGCTGCCCTGAGCAGGCTCGCCCCGACCGAACCTGCGGCGGCCACGGCACTACTCACGCTGACAGGCCTTGGCAACGAGAAGCTACGTTGTACGCCATGGCCCTCGCCGCAGCGGCATCGCTCGTCTCGCGCCAGGAGGAGGTGGCGTGTGTGACCACCCCGATCTCGGTCTTCCTGGTCCTGTCCTATCTGCTGGTCTTCGTCGTAGTCTCCGACCCGATTAGCATGCGGAGCACGGTTCTCTCGCTCCTGCCGCCGTTTGCGCCCGTGCTCATGCCGGTGCGGATGGCGACAGGCGACGCGACGGCCTGGCAGGTGCCTCTGGCCTTCGCGCTGACGCTCGCAACTGCGGGTGTGCTTACATGGCTGGCCGGACGCATCTACGCCAACTCGGTCTTGCGGCTGGGGGCGCGGGTGAGATTCTTGGACGCGCTGCGCGGCAGGTGACCCTTACCGCCGGCCGCGGCTCAGCCGTCAGCGATCGCCGGTGGCGCTCGGTCCAGCCTTGAGGAAGACAGTCCTGGCCGCCGATCCCAGGAGCGGCCGGACGGCCTCACGAGACTGCTCGACCAGCCCGGCGGCGGCCATCGTCGCGCGAAGCTCGTCGGCCGGCAGGTGGTGGTGCGACGGCACCACCCTCCTCCATGGCCCGGCCGAGGTGTCGGGCTCCACGACGACGAAGCGACCGCCGGGGCGAAGGGATCGGGCCAGCGCCGCCACCGTAGCCGGTAGCGCGGCCCGGTCCACGTCGTGCAACACGAAGTGAGCGAGGATAAGGTCGAAGCCCCCGGCCGGTAGCGCCACGGAGCGCGCATCGCCCAGCAAGAACTCCACATTGGCCCGACCCCGCAGACGGCGTCGCGCCTCTGCCAGCCACGTCGGCGAAACGTCCAGGCAGGTCAGCCGGCCGCCGCGCTCCAGGGCACGCGCGAGATGGACCGCTTCGGAACCGGCTCCGGAACCGAAGTCGAGGACGCGTTCGGTGCCGGCAAGATCCAGCGACGCCACGAGGCGGCGGAAGTAGCCGGCCCGCAGCGGGTCGTAGAGCAGCCGGTACGCGATCCGGGTGAGGCGCGACGGCTCGGTGTAGTGGTCGTGCATCTGGCATCTCCTTGGTCGTGAACCTACGCGGCCATCCTTCGAGACAGATGTGAAGGAGCGATGCAGGCGCCGTGGATGGTTCTGGGAGCGGCGCGCCGTCAGCCGGGCGGGACCTGCTGGAGATCGCGTGCGATCGCGGCGGCCCAGGCCTCGATCTCCGGCCAGTCTCGGAAGTCGCCCCACGGCAGCCCCTCGCGAGCGGCCGGCATCAGCGAGACGAATCGCTCGGCCAGCCCAATCGGCCTGCGACCTGCCTCGAGTGCGCCGAAGAAGACCCGATGGTCGCGGGCATGGACCGCGTCTGCGAGCTCAGCCATCTCCTTAGGCATGGCGACGACCTTCTGATCCCGACCCTTGGCATCGGTCGCCCCGCCCAGCGGGCCGCTGCTGAAGAGCCAGACGGGCTTCTCGGCCAGAACCGTGCGGTTGCGACGCACGAGCTCCGCGGCTCCCCTGAGCCAGTGGAACATGTAAGCGGCGCTCCCGATCACGAACGCGTCGTAGCCCGCGAGACTCTTGAGCGACGCCACGGGCAGAGCCTCGGCCTCGAGCCCGGCCCCCCGCAGCGTCTCCGCGATACGTTCAGCGATGCCCCGCGTGGCACCATGGCGGCTCGCGTAGGCGACGAGGACGTGCATGGCGAATCCTCCTTCGACGGACACGGTACGCGATTGAGCAGGCGACCGCCCGCCTCGTGCGGAGCTGGCAAACGTGCGCGGCCCCTGCCGTAAGGCAGGGGCCGCATAGAAGGGAGCGGGAGCTTCTACTTGAGAGCGTCGCGGCAAGCCTTGGCATCGGCGACGGCCGACTTGAGCTGGTCGCGGGCCTGGACCAGCGCGCTTCGGGCGTTGGCCAGGACCGGGCCGGCTGTGCCAGCGTTGTACTCAGCCGGGGTGAGCGGCAGCAGCGCGGCGGGCAGCGGGCTGGCCAGATCGACGGCCTGTGTCACGGACGCGTCCATGGCGTCGAGGTCGGCCTGGGCGGCCGTGGTGTCCCTGCCGGCAGCCTTGGCGGCAGCGATGCGCGCCGCGAGGTTGGTTTTGACCGTGGCGAACCTGGACTGGGCGGCGAGGACCGCGTCGGCGGCGTTGACCAGGTTGGCCTGCGGGACGACCAGCAGGTAGACGCGGAACCCGGTCGCAATCTTGACGATGTCGAGCTTGAGGGCCGGGATGCTCGTCTCGGCATCGATCGTGGCCCTGAGGCTGGTCAGGCCCGCCGTGGTCGAGCTGATCTCGCTCTGCAGCGCCGCGGCGTCGGAGGGCGTCATGACCATCGAGGCCGAGATCTTGGACGACAGGGCGGTGAGGGTGGTGAAGCGGCGGTTGATCTCGCAGTCGCCAAAGGCACGCAAGGTGTCGACCGTGGCACCGGCCTTCACGGCCGCGAACTCGGTGGCGCAGACGCCCTTACCCGATGGTCCGGTCGCCGGCGACGTCGCCGCCGTGACGATGCCGGCCGAGACGAAGAGCAGCGAGCCCCCGAGGGCGACACTGGCGAATAGCGCGGTGAGTCGAGACTTCATCTGATTAGTCCTTCTCAAGGTGGAGCGGCTACTCGCCGCCGGAGGTGCCGGCGTCGGCGCCCGAGAGCGAGCTGTTTATGCTGTTCAGCAGGTTGTCGATGTTCGAGAGCTGGCTATCGAGGGGATCCGCCGTGGCGTTCGGAGCGGCCGAAGCGCCTGCGACGCCTGCCTGGACCGGGGCGGCCGAGTCGATCGGGGTCGGGGCTTCGATCGGTGTCGGGGCGAGCGTCGGGGCTGCCTCTGCGACCTGGCTCCACTGCGCCGCCGGCGTCGAACTCGCCGGCTGCACGGCCCCGGCGCCATCGTGCTTGGCGCAGCCCGCGACCGCAGCGCCGACCAGCAGCGCGGTGGTCGCGAGTGTGGTGAGCGAGCGGACTTGACTGTTCACCTGGTTGGTCTCCTTGTCCCCCTGGATGGGAGCTGACGATGGAGATCCTCAGGTGGCCGCCTTCGGCCTGTTCGGGGCGCAGGTAAAGCGACTGTAAGCACGTCGGATGGCGGCTCGGTCGGCCGGCGTGGCGGGAGCTGCCGCGCCGGGGCGCGGTTTCGGTCGCGTGGGCTCGGACTAGGAGCCGCGCGTGAGCGGCGCCAGCAGCCGCAGCTCGGCCAGCGGCGGGGTGGACGCGTCGGCGGCAACGAGGTTCAGCACGACCTGGTCCGCGCCGGCCTCGAAGCGCTGGCGCACTTTGTCGCCGATTCGATCCAGATCGCCCCAGGCGACGATGGCCTCGAACAACGCGTCGGAGCCGGGCGCCTCGAGATCGGCCTCCGGCCAGCCGATCCGGAGCAGGTTGTTGCGATAGTTGACGGACCCCATGTAGTAGCTGAGATGGCGATCGCCGATGGCCCGCGCGGCCGTCAGGTCTTCGGCCAGGACGACGGGCAGATCCGCGGCGAGGAACGGCTCTGGACCGAGGATGCTCCTGACCTCGCGGACATGGTCCGTCGTGGTGAAGTATGGGTATGCCCCGGCCGTCCGCTCGCCGGCGAGGCCGACCATCTTCGGTCCCAGCGCGGCCAGAACGATGGGCGGCAGCTCGGCCTCCGGCCCGCGCCAGGGCGCCGCGTCCATGGCGTCGAGGTATGCCCGCATCGCCGAGTAGGGCCGCTCGTACTCGTGGCCGCGCATCCGAACCTGCAGCGGGTGGCTGACCCCGATGCCCAGTATGAATCGTCCGGGCCACGCTTCGGCGAGGGTCCTGCCGCCGTTGGCCATCGCTGCCGCGTCGCGAGCCCAGATGTTGGCTATGCCGCTGGCGACGACCAGCCGATCGGTCGCGGCGAGATACACGGCCCCGCGGGCGAAGGCCTCCTGGGCCAGCGCCTCGCCGTACCAGAGCGTTCCATAACCGAGCCGCTCCATTTCACGCACGAACTCGCGCTGGAGTGCCGTCGGCTGGCTGTTGAGCGGGCCGGCGAAGACGCCGATACGGCCGGGATCGATGCCGTGAAGTCGGGCCAGGCTCATGATCGGCACAGTCTACGACCGAACCGGCGCCTCGGGCGCGGCCGGCGACGATGCCCGCAGGCCACCCCGCCCGCCGCCCGGTTGGATCAGAGGGCCGGGGGTTCGGTCAGCTCGAAGGGGCCGGGGCTTCGACCGGCCAATCGCGCGCCGACCGGACCCGCGAGAACGAGCCAAGCCCCGACCCCGCCTGCGATCGCCACGCCGCCGGCGGTGACGAAGAAGAAGGTCGGTCCGAACGAGCCGTAGACCACGCCGCCGACGACGCTGCCCATCACGCTTCCGAAGCCCAGGGTCGCCGCCTGAAACAGCACCTGCCCCGTTGCCTGCAACGACTGCGGAAGCAGCCGCGGCACCATGAGCACGCGAGCGGCCATGAGCGAGCCGTTGCACAGGCCGCTGACGACGCGGGTCGCGTTGATCACTGCCACGTAAGGCAGGACGCCCCACGAGAAGATGCACAAGCCGTACAGGACGATCGACGCGACGAAGAGCCAGCGGAGCCCGACCCGGCGACCCAACCAGCCGGCGGCGACGAGTCCCGGGATCTCGGCCGCCGAGGCCAGGCCGAAAGAGAGCGCGACATCGGATGGCCGGCCCCCGAGCTCGACGATGCGGATGCCGATGAAGGTCAACGCTCCCTGCATCCCGGCAAACGCGAAGGCGAAGACGGCCAGCAGGACCCACAGTCGAGGCTGCACGGCAAACGCCCGACCCAGCGATCCAAGATGACGTCCTGGTTCGCCTCCAGTCCTGTCGGTGCTCGTTCGAACCGTTGGATCCGCCGAGCGGTCGGGGATCCGGCCCACGAGCAGCAGCAGCGCGACCACCCAGATCAGGAAGACCACGGGAGCAGTGCCGTATCCGGCCCAGCTGTAGAGGAAGCCCACGGCGACGACGCCGACCGTGAACGAGAGGCTCGCGTGGGCGCGGAGAGCACCGTACTGTCGCTCCGGCGCCGGCAGATCGACAACCGCCAGGGCATCGGCGAGCCCGATGAACAGGCTCGCGAAGACGGTGAAGCTGGCGAACATCGCGGCAACCGCGACGAGAGGCAACTGAAGCAGAAGGCCGGCTGCAATGCCGGCGGCGATGAGCAACCCGATCAGGAAGGCCCGGGCGCGCCCTACGAGCGCATCCGCGAGGTGACCCCAGGCAGGCACGACCACCGTCGAGGCGAGCGCCCCTAGGGCCGCCACGAGTCCGATCGTGGCCAGGTCCAGGCCGCGCCCGTTGAGGATGACCGGGACGAACGGGGCGATCGCGGCCGTCGAAAGGCCGATCGCGACGTAGATCGCGCGCAGAATCCAGGGCGTGGGCGCCGTGGCGCCATCCCGGATCTCGACGGCGATCGCGCCTGGATCGGCATCCGCCCTGGTCGCCCAGGGTCGCTCTCGACTGCCGCTCAGGATGGTCGTCCCATGTCCGCAGTATGACGTCGGTCCGGCCGATCGACCGCCGGCCAGTCGCCTTCGGATGGGGCAAACGCGTCGATCCCGAGGCCGCCGTGGGCGACCTGGACAGGCTGCGACGACGGGTTCCGGAAGGTAATCTGGTGCCGTGAGAGCGAGTGACCCGCCGCGGCGTCCGGACCCAAACCGAGACGACGGCCCGCCCGGCCGGAGGCTTCGCATCGGGGTCATCGGCTGTGGGGACGTGGCCCATCGTCGATACCTCCCGGCGCTGCACATGCTGGTCGACCGGGTGGAGGTGGCCGGCTGCTGCGACTCCAGCGCGGAGGCGGCCGAACGAACCGCCGCGGCGCTGCGCAGCTGGTCGGCCGACGCCACGGCCTACACGGATCTGGCGAGGATGCTGGCCGATGCCGGCCTCGACGCCGCGATCAACCTGACGCCCGCTCCGCTGCACGCGCCGATCACCCAGGCTTGCCTGGAAGCCGGCGTCCACGTCTACTCGGAGAAGCCGATTGCCGGGTCGATCGCCGAGGCCGACAGGCTGATCGAAACCGCGGCCCGCAACCGCCTCCTCCTGCTGTGCGCGCCGGCCGTGGCGGTCACCCGGCGGTTCCGCTGGCTCTCCGACATCGTCGCCTCCAATCGCTTCGGGCGCCTGACGCTCGCCGTCGGCCATCACGCCGACTCGGGACCGGCCACCTGGCGCGAGTACACCGGCGACCCGACGGTCTTCTACGGCCCGGGCGTCGGTCCCGTCTTCGATCACGGCATCTACCGTCTCCACGGCATGACTGCCCTGCTGGGCCCGGTGCGCCGGGTCCAGGCGATGGGCGCCATCGGCGTCCCGAAGCGCGTCGTCAGGGCCGGCCCACTGACCGGCCGGACGATCGATGTCACGACACCCGACCACGTCCTGATGAACCTCGAGTTCGCCAACGGGGCTCTCGGCCAGCTGCTGGCCAGCTTTGGCGCGGCGAGCACCCAGGCTCCCTGGCTGGAGCTCCATTTCGAGACGGCGACCATCAGCTTCGCCGGCGCCTCGCACGACAAGGACGCTCCGGCCAGCATCTACGTGGACGACGACAGCCGGCTCGGGCTCGAAGGCTGGATCCACGGCGTCCTGCCGCCCCCGCCGCCGGAGGAGCTGGCGGTCGTCGAGACCGGCGTGCTCCATTTCGTGGCCTGTCTGCGGGGCGAAGAAAAGCCCGTCCTAAGCGCCGAGCATGCCCGTCACGTCCTGGACATCATCCTCAAGGCCTACGAGTCGATCGCCGACGGCCAGTCGCACGAAACCGAAACCACCTTCTGACGGTTGCCGTTCTCGGGCCGTGCCCGCGGCCGGGCGGCTGGCGGCGACCGGGCACCAGCACGGTCGGGCCTGTGCGAGCCGGGGCTCGTCATGCTCCCCGGATCGCCTCCCAGATCAGCTCGGCGATCGGCGCCGGGTCCGTGACCGGCGCCACGTGCCGGAGGCCGGGCAGGACGACCCGTCGCGAGTCGGGGATGACATCTGCGAGCGCGTCCGCGATCGGGGCGTAGAAGTCGTCCGAGGCGCCGCCGGTGGCGAGCACGACCGGGCAGGCGATGCGCGCCAGCCCGGCGAGATCGAGGTCGGCCATCGAAGTGTCGGCCAGGGCGCCAGAACCCTCGGCCTCCAGCGAGGCACGCTGGGCGGGGGCGAGGCTCTCCCACGCGTCGCCGCCGGCGACCGCTCGGACGAATAGCTGGGCCGCCTCGGCTGGACTGCCGGTGGCATGTGCGGCCGCGACGGCCCCGGCCAGCTGACTGAGCCGCGCCAGCAACGCCGGGGAGGCAACCGCCAGGTAGGGCGGCTCGTAAGCCACGACGGCCACCGCCCGCTCGGGATGGCGGGCCGCGAACTCGAGAGCCACGACGGCGCCGAAGCTGTGGCCGAAGATGACGGGACGGTCTACCGCGGCGGCGTCGAGGGCGGCCAGGAGGTCGACAACGTGGCGGCCGATCGAGACCGGCGCCGGAACCGCCATCGCGCTGGCGCCGCTTCCCCGCCGATCCAGCAGCAGGACGCGGGCGTGGGGCTGCAGCCGGCCGGCGAGTCGCAGCAGCTGGCGTGAGGTCGACAGGGTCGCGTGGAGCAGGACGATGGTGGTCGCGCCCGGCGGCCCGGCAAGGTCGCGCATGGCAAGCGGCTGGCCGTCGTCGGCTTCGATCCCCGTCGTCCCGGCCAGCGACGGGCGGTGGACGGCGGCCTCGACGAGACCAGGGAGCGAGCCCCGGAGAAGCTTCCCGGACGGCGACCGGGGAATCGTCGCGACTTGGACAACGCGGGCCGGCACCTTGAACGAAGCCAGGCGTTCGCGCGCGAAGGCGAGGAGAGCCTCCTGGGTCTCACCGGCACCCGGCCGGAAGGCGACGACCGCCACCGGCACGGAGCCCCATTTCTCGTCGGCGACTCCGACCACTCCCGCGTCGGCGACGGCCGGGTGGCTGGCCAGCACCGCCTCGACCTCGGCCGGGGCGACGTTCTCGCCGCCCGAGATGATGATCTCGTCGCGGCGGGCGACGACGCGCAGCCATCCCTCCGAGTCCCGGGAACCCAGGTCGCCGGTGTGAAGCCAGCCGTCCGCGCCAACGGCGGCGGCGGACGCCCCCGGGTCGGCCTCGTAGCCCTCGAAGACCATCGGACCGCGGACCAGGATCTCGCCGACGGCATCGCTGCCGGAGGCCTCGATCCGGAGCTCGACGCCGGGCAGCGGCCGTCCGGCCGACCAGGAGCGGTCGCAGGCCTCACCGTTCGGCAGCGCGACCACACCCGAGGCGGTCTCGGTCAGGCCATATGAAGGCACGATCGGCCAGCCGGCGGCCAGTGCCCGCGACACTAGAGGCTCGGGGATGGGGCCGCCGCCGAGGAGGATCGCGCGGACCTCGGCCGGAGGCGTCGCGCCGGCTGAGGCGCCGAGGAGGCGGACGAGCTGCGGCGTCACCAACGAGATATGGCTGACGCTTATGCCCGTCGCTCGCGCGGCCGCGAGGCTGGGCAGGATTGGCTCCTCGCCCGTGGAGCTCGGTACGACCACCGGCACGCCGGCCCGCGCCGCGCGCGCGACGATCCCGATACCGGAGACATGGGCCAGGTTCAAGGACAGCAGCCAGCCGGTCGCGGGCGGTAGCACCGCGGACCAGGCCGTGGCGCTGGCATCGAGCTGGGCTGCTCCGAGCCGGACGAGCTTGGGCCGGCCGGTGGTCCCCGAGGTGGGGACGATGACCGCCGGCCCGCCGGGGACCGCGACGCGGCCGCGATAGCCAGGCGCGTTGGACTCGACCAGGTCCTCGAGAGCGAGGATCGCGACGCTGCCGGGCTCGAATCGGCTGGTGCTGGGGGCGACGATGGCCCGGAGACGCGCGGCCTGCGCGATCGCCGCGATCTCCGGCCGTGTCAGCCGCGGCCCGATGGGCACTACGACGATGCCGGCCCCGGCCATTCCGTGCAGGGCGGCCACGACCGCCGCCGAGGAGACGGCGTATAGCCCGACGCGATCGCCCGGCGCGATGCCCGCAGCTGCCAGTCCGGCGGCGACGGCATCTGCCCTGCGGTCGAGGTCGGACCAGGACCACAGGCAGCGGCCGTCCAGCACGGCCGGGTCGACGGGTCGAAGGCGGGCGTGGACGCGGGCGGCATCGACGAACGGCACGCCGACGGTCACGGCCGCCTCCCGAGCCATTCGACGGCGTAGCGCCGAAGCGCCTCCTCGTCGAGGACGATCCCGAGCCCCGGGCCTTGGGGCACGATCATCCTGCCCTGAACGACCCGCGGGGCACGAGCCAGGAGATCGGCCTCTGCCAGCTCCGCGGTCGCAAGCCCGTGGGCGATTTCCGTCGCGCCGCGGCCGACCGCCGGCAGGCCCGCGGCCGTGGCGAGTGCGGCGGCAAGGCCGACGCCGGTCTCGAAGAGACTGGAGACGACGACGGGCACTCCCAAGGCGGCGGCGAGCGCCGCGATCTCCCAGGCCGCGCTCGGCCCTCCGACCCGAGCCGGCTTGACGACCAGGACGTCGGCGGCCCGAGACGCGAGCAGCTCGCATGCGGCCGCCAGCGAGAACACCGCCTCGTCCGCGGCGATCGGCACGGGCGACCCTTCACGGACCGCCGCCAGATCGGACGGGTCGCCCGCGGCCACCGGCTGCTCCACGTATTCGAGCCCGTACGGCGCCACGGCCGCGATTCGCGCCCGGGCGGTCACCACGTCCCACGCGCCGTTGACGTCCAGGCGCAGGCGGGTCTCCGGCCCGACTGCCTCCCTCACCGCGGCCACGCGCTCGACGAGGGCTCGAGTGTCACGTTCGGGACCGGCTTTGAGCTTCAGCGTCCCGAAGCCTGCCGCAACCGCGGCCCGCGCAGCCGCAGCGGTCTCGTTCACTTCGCGGAACCCGATCGTCGCGTTCACCGGGACGGAACGCGGGGCGCCAGGGGCGGCCGCGACACCGATCCGCGTCGGCTGCAGCATCCCCAGGTCCAGCAGCGCCGAATCGAAGGCGCAGCGGAGCGCCCGACCCACGGCGCCCGCCGCCTCGAACTCGTCGGCGGTCGGCAATCGATGATCGCCGCGCACCAGGTCGACCGTGTCGCCCACGAGCCGAGCCAGGCCCGACACCGCGACCTCGCCCGCATCGATATCCAGTGCCGCCTCGCCGACCCCGACCGCCCCCGTGGCGTCGTAGATCCGGATGATCCACGACTCGCGGCGGCTCCAGCTCCCGACCGAAGTGACGATCGGGCGCCGGAATGGCACGCGAACCCGGATCGCCTCGGCCCCGACCGCAGCGCCGCCTGCGCTCACGCTCCCACCCTGACGGCGAGCCCGATCGCGAAGAGCAGCCCGTAGGCCAGCGACAGACGGGCAGTGCCTTTCAGCACCAGGTTGAGCCGCCGTCGATCGGACCCGGGCCCAACCGCGCGGACCTCGCGCACCAGGGGCCGAACCATCGCCACCGAGAGAAATGGCAGCAGAACCGCCGGCCCCGCGACCCGCCCAAAGAGCAGCGCGGGTGGGATCGCCGCCGCAACGGCCAGCATGGCGTAGTACTCGGCCTTCGCGAATCCCTCGCCCAGGCTCACCGCCAGCGTCCGCTTCCCGGCCGCCCTATCGGTCGGAATGTCGCGCAGGTTGTTCACCACCAGGACGGCCGTGATGAGCGCCCCCATCGGACAGGCCGCCACCAGGTAGACCGGCTCGACCCGACCGGCCTGCAGGTAAGCGGTGACGCCGACGGCCATCAGGCCGAAGAAGGCGAACACGAAGACCTCGCCCAGGCCGCGATAGCCGTACGGCCAGGGTCCACCGGTATAGGCCAGGGCCGAGATGACCGCCAGCGCGCCCAGGATCAGCATGGCCAGCCCGCCGACAACCGCCAGGTACGATCCGACGAGAGCGGCCAGGGCGATGACGATCGCGATCCCCACCTCGAGGCGGCGCTCGGTCACCAGGCCGGCGGCCGCGACCCGGACCGGGCCCGTCCGATCCGGGGTATCGGCGCCGCGCCGGAAGTCCGCCAGGTCGTTGGCCAGGTTGGCCGCGATCTGCAGGAGCAGCGCCACCGCCAGACAGCCCAGCGCGGTGTCCGCTCGAAACGCGGCGCCGGAGCCGATGGCCGCGCCCAGCCCGACCAGCACTGGCCCGACCGCGGCCGGCAGAGTGGCCGGCCGAATCGCGAGCAACCAGACCCGGAAGCTCGAAGGGGGGCTTTCGATGGTCGGCGCGGGAATGGAGGCCTCGCCCACGGCCCTGCCTCAGGGTCGCCGGGGGAAGCGCTTGAAGTCGGGCTTCCGCTTCTCGAGGAAGGCCTTTGATCCCTCATGCGCCTCGTCGGTCGTGTAGTAGAGGCCGGTCGCGTTGCCGGCGAACTCCTGGAGTCCGGCCAGGCCGTCGGTGGCGACCAGGAAGGCCGACTTGAGAAAGCGAATTGCCGTCGGGCTCATAGCCAGGATCTCGTTCGCCCAGGTGACGCCCTCGTCGAGCAGCCGATCCTGCGGCACCACGGCGTTGACGAGGCCCATCTCGAGCGCCTGGCGCGCGTCGTAGCGACGGCACAAGAACCAGATCTCCTTGGCCTTCTTGTCACCGACGAGACGCGCCAGGAGCCCGATGCCGAAGCCGGCATCGAAGCTGCCGACCTGCGGCCCGACCTGGCCGAAGATCGCGTTGTCCGAGGCGATCGACAGGTCGCAGACGATGTGCAGGACGTGGCCGCCGCCGATGGCGAAACCGTTCACCAGGGCGATGACCGGCACGGGCAGGGAGCGGATCTGGCGCTGCAGATCCAGGACGTTCAGGCGGGCCAGCCCGTCCTCGCCCACGTACCCACCGCGGCCCTTGTAGCGCTGGTCCCCGCCCGAGCAGAAGGCCCTGTCGCCTGCGCCCGTCAGCAGGACGCAGCCGATCGACCCGTCATCTCTGATGCGACGAAAGGCGTCGATCAGCTCGACAACGGTCTCCGGCCGAAAGGCGTTGCGAACCTCCGGCCGGTCGATCGTGACCAGGGCGATGCCGGTGCCCGAGTGCTCGTACCGGATGTCGCGGTAATCCACGACCGGCGTCCACGCGATCTTCGTGGCGGTGGTCATGACGGCGTCCTTTCAGTGTCGCGGCGCGCCGCCGGGAGCGCATCCCCCGAAGGCGGCGGCGCTCCGGCCGGGGCTCTGGCGATGAACTCCAGGAGCAGGGAGGCGAACCGACCGGGAGCCTCGCGATGCGGGGCGTGGCCGGCCTTTTCCACGATCACCAGCCGCGCACGGGGGATCCCGGCGGCGATCGCCTCGGCCCGGAGCCTGCCGGTCTCGTCGAGCGCTCCGGCGACCACGAGCGTCGGCGACTTGACGCCGCCCAGGCGGCCGTCCAACGGCTCCATCGAGCCCTGCCCAGCGCCGCGCAGACATGCCGCCAGCCCCTCCCGGCGATTGCGCAGCCGCTCGGCGTGGAGGCGGGCACGGCTGGCGGCCGGAAGAGCGCGTTCGGAGGCGAAGAACGGCAGGCTCTCCCACCGTTCGACGAACGCCTGCATGCCGCGGCTTTCCAGCAGCCGCGCCAGCTGCTCGTCGGCGTCGCGGCGGGCGGCCCGGTCGGCCGGGTCGGCGATCCCGGCCGAAGGGCTCTCGAGCATCAGCCGGCGCACGACCCCGGACGAGGCGGCGGCCATTCGGAGCGCGACCCTGGCCCCCAGCGAGTAGCCGGCCACGTCGGCCGGCGCCGCTCCGATCCGGCGAAGCACGGCGGCCAGGTCGGCGGCCTGACGCTCGATCGCGTGACGGGCGGGTTCGGCAGGAGAGTCCGAATCGCCATGGCCGAGAAGATCGACCGTGATCGTCGTGGCGGCCTGCTGCAAGGCCGGAAGGAACGGCCCCCAGTCGGAGGCGCGGCCGGTGAAGCCGTGGATCAGCAGGAGCGGCGGGCCGCTACCGCCGATCCGCACCTGGTAGCTCGCGCCGTCGACGTGGATGCGGCTCATCCTGTCCGCTCCCCGGCGAGCGCGGCCAGGGCCGAGGCCACGGCGGCGGCGGCGGCCTGGTGGAGCCGCGCGTTGCGCGCCCGATCCGTTCGCAACTCGACCACCCGCACGCCCGGCCGGCCCAACTCCGCCTCGATGACCGCCCGCAGGTCCGGGTAGCCGGCCGCTCCGGCGGCGATGTACCGGAACCCGAAACCTTCGACGATCGGCCGCAGCTCGATTCCGTGAGGCGTCCCGAACAGCTCCTCGAAGCGGGTCGGAAGGCCAGCGCCTGGCGCCACCGTCGCGGCCTGGGGAAGCAGCGAGAAGATTCCACCGCCACCGTTGTCGATCAGGACGACCAGCAGGCTCACCGCGTGCAGCCTGGCCGCGACCAGCGCCCCGAGATCGTGCAGGAAAGAAACGTCGCCCACAACAAGTACGACCGGCCCCTCTGAGACGGCCGCCGAGCCGAGGGCCGTCGAGGTCACGCCATCGATGCCGTTCGCCCCGCGGTTGGCGAGCACCCGCAGGGCCCGCTCACCCCGGGGCAGCCAGGCGTCCATGTCGCGGACGGGCATCGAACTGCCGGCCCACAGCAGCGCCCCCGCCGGCAGCAGCTCGCCCAGGGCCTTGAACGGGGCGCCCTCAAACGGCTCTTCCAGGCCCTCGAGCCAGGCGTCGAGGGCGCGATCAGCGGCGGCCTCCGCCTCGAGCCAGGCGTTCGTCCAGCCAGCGGCGGCCCCGGGGCCCCGCGATCGACCGTCCGGCCCGACTGCGAGCTCGCCGGCCAGCGATTCGGCCAGGGCCCGGGCTGCCGACGCCTCATCCGCGTGGATCATCGTGGCGGGCACGAGCGCCGCCTCGCGCCAGCCCCCACCGCCGTCGACGACGAAAAGCTCCGATTGGGCTCGCTTCATCAGGTCGGTGACCGGCCGGGAAGTCGGCATCGCCCCGAATCGAACGACGATCTCCGGCCCGTGGGCCTCGATCCAGGGACCCGGTCGAACCACGTGGTCGGCATGAGCCAGGACGAGCGATCGATCGTGCGGGCCGCAGCGCAGGCCCGAGAGCGGGTCGGCCAGGATCGGATAGCCGGTTACGGCGGCGAGCCGGGCGATCGGTTCGTGGCAGGCCGGGTCGTCCAGCGGGCCGGCGACGATGAGCCCGCGCTCTCGTGCGGCAAGCCGGCGGGCGATCGCGCCGGACTGGTCTGTGGTCAGCGTCCGCCTCCCGGTGAGGGCGGCCGTGAACGGCGCCCCGGCCCCGGCCTGGCCGTTCGGCGCGGCCAGCGGTCCCAGCTCCTCGCTCGGGATCAGCGGCTCGCGCAACGGCAGGTTCAGGTGGACCGGCCCGGCCGGGCCCTCGAGGGCCGTGGCGACCGCCCGCCCGGCCACGGAGCGCACGTGAGCCAGGGTATCCGGCGCCTCGGCCATCAGGTCGAGGTCCGCAAACCACTTCGCATGGCGGCCGTAGAGATGGAGCTGGTCGATCGTCTGCGGCGCGCCTCGATCCCGCAACTCCGCCGGCCGGTCGGCCGTGAGCGCCACGAGCGGCACCCGCCCCAGCGACGCCTCAACGACGGCCGGGGCGAAGTTGACGGCGGCGCTGCCGGAGGTCCCGAGGAGGACGACCGCCCGCCGCGTGGTGCGGGCCATGCCGAGGGCGAAGAACCCGGCCGAGCGCTCGTCGATCAGCACCCGAACCCGGATCCGGTCGTGGGCGCGCAGCGCCAGGGCCAGCGCAGTGGAGCGGGAGCCGGGACAGACGACGGCATCCCGAACGCCCGCTCGGGCCAGCTCTTCGACGAATGCTCGGAGCGGGCTCGGCCCCGACCCGCGTCCGGTCATGGTTCGTCACCCGGCCGGCCCAGGGCGGCTGCCAGCGCGCGCATCTTGATCCTCGATTCCTCCCACTCGCGGTCCGGATCCGAATCGGCCACGATCCCGCAGCCGGCGAAGAGGGAGGCCCGATTGGCCTCGACCAGACCGCACCGCAGCGCGACCATCAGCTCGCCATCGCCATCGGGGCTGAGCCAGCCCACGGGACCGGCATACCAGCCGCGCTCGAAGCCCTCGTGCTCGTCGATCATCGCCAGGGCGGCCTCCCGTGGCTCGCCGCCCACGGCAGGAGTCGGATGCAGGCGATCGGCCAGGGCGAGCAGACCCTCATCGCCCCTGACTGTCCCCTCGACCGCGGTGGCGAGGTGTTGGACGTGCCGCAGGACCAGGACGCTCGGCTCGCTGGCGACTTCGATCCGCT
>JBEKCH010000045.1:0-21335 GCA_050014975.1 Candidatus Limnocylindrales bacterium | reverse complement strand
GCGCGGACTCGGCCCGCCGTGCCCACCCCACGCCCCGCCAGACCGCCAATCAGCGCTCAGTCGTGCGCTTCATGCCACCCACCACGCCAGGGCTTCGTCATAGTCGGACAGCGGGCGGGTCCTCAAGGCCCCTTGGGGGCACTCCCGCTGTCTTTCGAAGAACGGCCTTGCCGGCGGCGTCCACACGATCTCCTCCGCCTTCCGGTCGTTCACTATCGCCCGATCGTGCGGCGACCGGGGCGAGAGGGTTTGGGGCCTGTTCGCTAGCCGGCGCCGTTGCCTGGAATCGAGGTCTCGATGGGAGGGGCGGCCGGGCTGCTCCATGAAGCGGAGACCTCGGCCCGGAACGTCGCGATCGTTCGACTGATCGCCGACCCGGCGTACAGGGCCGTGTACGCGGCCCACGCGGCAGGCGGCGCCAGGGCGAGCGCCATTGCGCAGACGACGGCCCCCGCGCCCGCGGCCGCCGCCGTGGCGCCGACGAACCGGGTCTGGCAGTGGACACGAGCCTGTGCCGGAGCGAGACGGTACAGGCGCTCGTTGGTCGCCAGGGCCCCGGCGTTGCCCGCGCCGTTGAAGAGCGCCGAGCCGACGAGCAGGAACGCGGGAGCGAGCGGATTCGCCGGGATCGCCGCCACGCAGCATATCCCCGCGACTGCTCGAAATAGGAAACTGGCTCGCAGCACGCGGCTCGACGAGCCGGCCAAGAGGAACGAGCCCACCGTCAGCGAGCCAGCGAGTGCGCCGGCCGCCGCGACCCCGGAAAGAGCGACGGCGAAGCCGGCCGACATCCCTAGAACGCTCAGGGCGTAGAGCGACAGGGAGGGTATGAGGCCCTGCCCGAAGGAGGCAATCACGCTCACGTTCGTGAAGCGGCGGAACGCGGGCGGCATCTCGGTTCCACCGCTGGCCTGGTGGGCGACCAGCACTCGCCCGGGACGGGGCAGCCGCGACACGGCCAGCGGAGTCAGTATCGACGCCGTTCCGCCGACGAGGAAGAAGGCGACGTAGGCCCACAGGCCGATCGCCCGCGTCCCAGCGTCGAGCACGAAGCCGGCCGGCAGGAGAAGGGCGGTGGAGAGGGCCATGGTCAGAGCGCCCATCCGCGGTCCGACCAGACGGCGCTCCGCATCGGGCAGCACAACGGCCGTCCACAGGGTGATGTTTGAGCCTGATAGGACGCCGGCAGTTTGACCGAAGGCGACGGTCACCGAGATGAGCGCGATCCCCAGCAGCTGGCCCACGGTGCCGGCGGCCACTCCGGCCACGATAGCGGCGAGGACGAAGCCGCGGACCTCGGCAATGGCCAGGCCCAGCGTCAGCCGGCGCAGATCGCCTCTCAACCGGCGCAGGATCTGCGGCGCGAACGCCTGCAGTGCTGCGCCTGTGACCGGGGCGGCGCCGACGGCGACCACCAGCGCCGCCGGCGCGCCTAGCCGCAGCAGCAGTGGGACGAAGAGTGCGTCCGAGGCGTAAGACGCGGTGAAGGCCTGGCCGACGGCGATCGCCTGGAAGGGCCGGTAGTGCGCCGAGGCGAACGCGCGCCAACGTGTGGGCCGGGGCAGATGCATCGTCGCCTAGAGTACGCTGACTCCCGGGTCCGCCAAGGGCGCCCTTTCCGCTGGCAGCCGCCGGCCGCCAGAAGTCGCCATCGCTTACGCCAGGGGAATCGTAGCGGTTGGGCCAGATGGCCAGCGCCGACCCTACGGCTTGTTAGCGTGGGTCTTGCGGACGCGGACAGCTCGCGCGGGATCCGGAGCACGGAGCACCTACGGAAAGGCAGAATGGCACTGCGCCATAGTTTCGGCCGGCTCCTCGACGACGTGGATCGTGGCTGCTGGCTGCGCTGGCCGGAGTCCACGAGGAGCGAACGCACCTCCGTCCGAGCTTCGGCAACGCGTTCGACCGCTACCGCGTGCCGGGCCGAGGCTCCTTCCTGTCGCCGGCTGGCTGCCCCTCACGCTGGCGTACGCCGAGGCCGCGGACGAGTACCTGGCAAGGACCGGCCGGCTATGACCCGCGCAGACCGGAGATGAAGTCGTCGATCGGGATGGCGGGCAGGGTCACGATCCGGACCGTCCCGCGGGACGAGAGGATGGCCGAGACACGCGAGATCGTCAGGTCGTCGGGCGCCTCCACGATGCTCACGAAGTCATGGTGCCCCAGCACGGCCCACTGACTGAGGACTGTGACACCGAGGTTGAGGATCTCGTCGTCGACCTCCTTGATCCGATCCGGGCGCTTGATGATCGTCTTCGCGCCCTCGTCCGTCAGGGTCGACAGGAGGATGAACGTCGCCATGGCAGTACCCTTCGCCTCCGCGGTAGCCACCCGACACGTCCGGCCCGCAGCATGCCCGGCCTGTCACGGTGTCGACGGCTCGCTGCAATCGGAGGCGCGGGCGCGCCAATACTTCCTTGGTGGGCGCGACTCTCTACCGGGCCCGGGCCGGCGGCAAGAGGCGTTCGGCCCGTTCGCGGGCGCTGCATGGGGAGGCCGTGGCGGATGCGACATGGAGCTGCGGGCAGTCCGAATCGAGAAGCCCGAGGCCCTGACCGTCACGGCGCTCACCTCCGCAGGCAAGCGCCCAGGCGTGGCTACAAGTCGCAGCGTTCGGCTACCTGCTTGGGCGGGTCTAGGTTTAGCGGCCAGAAGCCTCGCGGCGAGCGCTGCCCACCAGGATCAGGAGCGCGGCCGTCAAGAACACAGCCGCAACAAGGAGCGATCCCGGGTCGATCGATGCGCTCTGACCAGGCGGCGGGGGGAGGCCGCGCAAGGGGTAGGTGGCGACGTAGGCCACGACGACGCCGTAGAGGACGGCGACGGAGACGGCGAAGACGCGAGCAAGACGCGTCGCGCGAGTGACGGCGTAGCCGGCTGCGAGCGGAGGCAATGCCAACGGAAGGAAGGCAACGCCGCCGCCCACGAAGATCAGGCCGACGATCGCGACTGCGGCCGAGCCCGCTCCCATCGCAAGTAGGATCACGCCACCTGCTTTCCACGCTCCCCGGCGAATCGAGTTGACGGTGCCAAGAACCCCGCCGTATGTGCTCATCTGGTGGCCTCCTCAGCACGAACCTTCCGCACGGTGGGGCGGAAGGTAAAGCGCCTGGCGACATGATCGCGCCCCACTCGTCGTCTCCCCAATCGGCGGTTCGTATACAGGCCTTCAGCCTGAGCACCTGCGAAGGCAGGGCGCCCGTGGGCGTCCGAAGCCAGCGAGATGGAGAATGGGGCCATGACAGTGCTGCTGATCCTCAACGACCCGCCCTATGGCACCGAGCGGTGCTACAACGGCCTGCGGCTGGCGCTCGCCCTCGCCACGATCGAAGGTACTGAGGTGCGGGTATTCCTGATGGGCGACGCAATCGGCTGCGCCAAGCGCGACCAGAAGACACCCGACGGCTACTACAACCTCGAACGAATGCTCAAGGGTCTGACCGCCAAGTCGATCCCGATCGGCGCCTGCGGCACCTGCATGGACGCCCGAGGCTTCGCCGAGGCCGAGCTGACCGACGGGGTGCACCGCTCGTCGATGGCCGAACTATCTGCCTGGACCCTTGAAAGCGAGCGGGTGTTGGTCTTCTGAGGCCATCGCTTGACGAGTAGCCCCGACCGGCCAAGGCTCCTGACGACTGGGTGCATTTCCATACGCTGGCCAACGCTGGCGCTCTGTCGCATCGGGTCGGGGCGAGAGGGGAGTAAAACCTCCGACTTCACGCTCAGGGTCGTCGTGCGAGCTGAGCCTCCGATGCTCCGTCACGACGGCTTGATCGCGTTTCCGCGGGCGGTCTTGCGTTCGCGCCCAGGTCAGCCGGACAGACCACGTCCGGCTCGCCGGCTATAGACTCCGGACAGGAACCGCCATAGGCACTGACCGAGTGACAATCTTGACGACCGAGATCGCCCTGAACCCAGACCCGGTGGTCTTGTTCGCCCCCGACCGGCGGCTGAGCAGATCTGGGCGCCGTGTGAGTGATCGCCGCAAGATCTTCTGCTCTCCATCCGGCAGAGTCGGGATTGGCTACTTTGGACTCGCCGAGTTTCAAGGGGTGCAGCATCGGTGGATGGACGAGTGGCTCCGCGATTTCATCGCCAGAAACACGGCGCCCGCGACTGTGGGCGATCTTGCCTCCGCGCTTGCACAGGACCTCAACCGCGACGTCCCCCGCGCGGATCGGGATAAGGAGATATCAGGTTTCCACCTGGGCGGTCTCCGGTCAGGCGACGACGCGCCAGAGTTCTGGTCCGTCAGCAACCTCTGGGCGGACGGAGGGACTATCAACTCAGCGGGGTACAGCGCGAACGACGACTTCCAGGGTCGCGACGCGGCGAACCTGCCCGCGGGCGCGGTCCAGATCTACAGGAACGGCGACCTACGAGTGCACGCCCAGACGTGGGAACAGAGGGACCAGATCTTCGGTCCCCAGGTCCGGTTGCCCGGCTTCGCGATGGGCGAAGGACCGCAGGGTCACATGCGGTGGGTCCAGTTCAAGATGGACACGCTCGTTCGCTTCTACGAGCAATTCGCGACGGTCTCTATCGTCGGCAAGCCGGTGGACGTCTTCGCGATCACCCGAGCTGGGGTCATTTCGCCGCCGGGAACCGATTGCCGCTAACCCTGGGCAAGAGCCGGGCGGTCTCGGCTCTCGAGACTGTGCCAAAGGACTTCTAGCCTCGTGTCCGCGAGGCTGTGGCTGGGGCTCTCAGCAGGATGGTGCCGCCCGATTGAAGCGAAGCAGCGGAGCTCCGCTGGGCACCGACGATCTCGGCCCGGGGCTGCGTGGACGCTATGACCACACATCGTGTCGGGTCTTGCGAATGGGACACAGGCGGGAACCGAGTGGCTCAGTCGCCGGATCTTCCGTGACAGCGCACTGGTCTGAAGACAGCCAGATCTCAGGGTCCAGGCCCGACTATCATCGGTGACGAGATGCTCGCAGGGATCCGCGCCCGTGCCCAGTAATCACCCGGTCATCGGAGCGACGATTGCCGGTGCCAAAGAGCGGCGCGCTGGCCTTGCACGGGAGGCGATCGCGCTGGTGAGGCGTGCACTCCCCCCGGCCAGCGAACTCGAAATCGTGCTCGCCCAGGACGCGGGCCCCGATAGCTCGGCCCCCGTGCGCGTCGTGGTCTCCGGGCCCGATGCCCTGGCTCGGCTGCTCTGGCCACCCAGTCAGGATGGCTTCGGTGAGGCGTACCTCCGCGGGGACGTCGATATCCAAGGCGACATCTGGGCCGCGGTCGATGCCGGAAGATCGTTCGACCTGCGGCGTCTCGCACGCCACGCACCCCGCCTCGTGCGGCTCGGGGTCGAGCTGCGGCGCGGAGCGGGATCCGCGCCTGCGCTGCATCGCGTCGCTCGGTTGAGCGGGCGACGCCACTCAGCGGCGCGAGACCTAGCCGCCATCCGCTTCCATTACGACGTCGGCAACGACTTCTTCGCGCTCTGGCTCGATCGCGGGCTGACCTACTCATGCGCCTATTTCGAAACCCAGGAGACGACGCTCGACGCGGCACAGGAGGCGAAGCTCGATCTGATCTGTCGCAAGCTCAGGCTCAGGCCGGGCATGCGATTGCTCGACATCGGCTGCGGCTGGGGCTCTCTGGTCATGTTCGCTGCCGAGCGATACGGCGTCGAGGCGACCGGAATCACGCTGAGCGCGGCCCAGGCCGACTGGGCTTCGGCCGAAATCCACCGGCGGGCCCTCGAGGCGCGGGCCTCGGTGGCGATCCGGGATTATCGCGATCTCGCCCGGCTCGGCCCGTTCGACGCCATCAGCTCGGTGGGTATGTTCGAGCACGTCGGCCGGGAACGAATGGATGCCTACTTCGGAGCAGCATTCGGTGCGCTTCGTCCCGGCGGACTCTTTCTCAATCACGGCATCGCCACGACGGCCACCCACCAAGGTCTGCGGCCGAGATGGATGCGCTTCGGGGACGGAGGCTTCGTCGGCCGGTACGTCTTCCCCGACGGCGAGCTGGTCACGGTGGAGGATGCGGCCGGCTTCGCGCGGCGGGCAGGATTTGAGCTGATCGACGTTCAACGGCTTCGGCCTCATTACGCACTCACGCTCAAGGCGTGGGTGGAGCGGCTCGAGGTCTCGGCCGATCGCGCCCGCGAGGTCGCCGGAGAGGAGGTTTATCGGGCCTGGCGGCTCTATATGGCTGCCGCCCGGCGAGGCTTCGAGGAAGGCTCGCTCGACGTCGCCCAACTCCTGCTCGCGCGGCCGGGCCCTGACGGCCCGGCAGAACTCCCGCTGCGGCCGTGGTGGTCGTGAGCGCGTTGCACAGTCGAGTGCTGCTCACGGCCTGAGGCCGGTGGTGCGCAGCCGCGCCGGCGTGGGTGTGTTCCCACGGGCCTCCGCGCTAACCTACGCCCAACCTTTGCGGCCGGTCCTATGAGGCCGGCGCACCGGTCCCGTGAGGCCGGGGAGCGCCACCCGAACAGCTACCGCGGCCAGGCTTGGCGGGACTGGCTGCCCAAACGAGTGGCACGACGCACGCGTCGTGTGCACCGGCTTGAGTAGATTGGTGTCCAGAGCGACCCCAACACAAGTCGACATCTGGCCGACCCTCCTCGGAGACAATCACGGGTCGGAGAGGTAGGTAACAAGGGAGGAGACATCGTGAGGGACCCAGAATTCGCTGGATGCTGGGTCAAGATCGACAGGGCACGTCAACACTGCGCGGAATTTGAGCGAGCAGCGAATGCATGGCTGGAGACGAAGCCCTACCGATTTCGGACCGACTTCGACCCGGCCACGAACGTTCGCGTCATTCGGTTGAGCCAAGCTCCGATCGTCCCCCTCGGCCTCTGCGCGATCATCGGCGACGCCCTCCATAACCTGCGGTCCGCGCTGGACCATCTCATCTACCGGATCGCGGCCCTCGAGTCTCGCCAAGACCCGCCGCCCAAAGCCGGCAAACTCGCCTTCCCGATTTGCGTCACGAAAGAGGGGTTCGATCACCGCCGACAGTGGTTAGGAGACATCAGCAATCCGATGCGGGCAAGCCTTGAGGAGTTCCAGCCATTTCGCACCCATCCCGCCAATCCTCGGGAGAGCGCCCTCTGGATCCTCGACGAGCTCGACATCGTCGACAAGCACCAGGATTTCCCCCTCGTATTGATCCAGATCGGGGACAGGTTGGTTCTCAAGCCGTCCGGACCCGGGATCTCGATCCATGGCCTGGCCGCTCCTCGGCCCCTCGAAGCCAACGCAGAATTCCTCGTCTACAGCTCAGAAGATCCGGCCGTGAGCTTGGAATTCGATCCAACCTTCGAGATAGCCTTCGCCAGGAGCGACGTGCTGCCCGAAGGTCATGCTGTTGGAGCAGCTCTCGAGACTCTCGCACGTAACGTGGAAACGGTTGTGGGCTCCGTCGGGCGAGAGCCAACCTAGGTCTCATCCAGCAATGGCTGGAGGACGCTGCAGCAGACGATGAGCAGTTAGTCCTCAGCACTCCGAGAATGGCGTCTGTCATCCCGGCCGCGCTACATACGCCGAGCCAAGGAGCTTGTGATCGCGAGCGTGGATCAAGGTGTCGGGGTCCACCTCGGGCGGCGATTGGTAATGAGGGCCAGCCGGGCACGAAGGGTTCGGGCCCCAAGACTAGCTCGCGGCGACCTTGCTGAGACTGTTCATCAAGGTGGACTATGCTGCCGGTGGCGAGGCCGCGGCCGCACCGCCGCCGGTTGAATGACGACGAGGTTCAGATGACCGGCTTCATCCGGAGGATGAGTTGAAGGTTCGTTTCGACCGCATCGCCCGCATCCAGGGAGCGATGCGCGAGCGGGGTTGGATCGCCATCGTCGTCCTCAACCACGACGACTACCGCTATCTCTTCGGCACGGACAGAACCCAACCGCGAGCACTGATCCCGTTCCAGGGTCCGCCCGAGCTGATCGCCTTCACCGGTGAGGAGCCCGAGCTTCGGGCCTCCCTGGCCGAGGGCAAGGTGCGGGTCTTCGGCAGTGTTGGCGGCCAGATCCACGACGTCGTCGGGCGGCTGCGCGAGCTTGCCGCTGCCGCGCCGCCCTCCTGGGCGAGCGAGGGCCGCTTCAAGGTTGGCCTGCAGATGTGGTTCTCTACCCCAGCCTTCCTGGTGGACATGTTGAAGCAAGTCAACCCCGGAGCCGAGGTCGTTTCCTCGGATCCGGTCATGGACCCGCTACGGATGATCAAGGAGACCGACGAACTGGCCCTCATGACCGAGGCCCAGCGCATCGCCGGCGTTGGCATGGACCGAGCACGCGAACTGCTCCGACCGGGTGTCACGGCTCACGACGTCGCCACCGAGGCGACGTACGCCATGATGCGGGCCGGCGCGGAGGGCACGAGCACGCCGATCTATGTGAACTTCGGCGTCGAGACGTGCATGCTCCACGGCCGACTCAGCCCGGCGCCGCTCGAGCGCGGCCAGCTCGTGCTCGTAGACCTGACGCCCATGGTGGACGGCTACTGCGCCAACCTGGCCCGGACCTTCGTTCTCGGCGAGCCCGACGCCCGCCAGGCCGAACTGATCGCCACGTACCGCGAGATCGTGGCGTCAGCACGCGCGGCCATGAAGCCGGGCGTCACGATCGCCGGGCTCGACGAGAGAGCACAGGGCGTGTGCGAGAGCCATGGGTTCGGTGACTACCACGTCTACGGCCTCGGCCATGGCATAGGCCTGCGCTTCGAGGAGCCACCCGCCTCGACCATCATCCCGCCTCATCGGAACCTGCCACTGGCGGAGGGCATGACCGTCACCATCGGCCACACGGTCCTCGCGATCCCCGGCTTCGGCGGCGTTCGCTTCGAGGATGTCTACCGCGTCGGCGCGTCCGGGCCGGAGATCCTCTTCGACTACCCGATCGAGCCGATCTTATCGGCCTGACTCAGAGCGTCCGCGGAGCGATACAGCCTCGGGGCCGCGTAGTGGCTCATCGACAGGCGCAAGTCTCGCGTCGCAGGTAGTCTCGATCCGGCAACCCGCACCTGGTGGAGACATGGCCACGCCCTACACCTTCTTCGCCGATCTGGCGACAGAAGCGCCCATCCCGGCCCGAGGCATCCTGAGCCAGACGCTCTTCAACGAGGGCGACATCGAGTTCCTGCTCTTCGCCTTCGCCGCTGGCGAGCAGCTTTCGGAGCACACGTCGGCTCGGCCGACGATCATCCACATCCTCGCCGGCGAGGGCGAGCTGACCGTCGGCGGTGACGCCTATCCCGCCCGGCCGGGGACCTGGCTACGCATGGCACCCGAGGTGAAGCACAGCCTGGCGGCACGGACCCCTATGCAGATGGCGCTCTATCTGCTCCCGCGCTAGCGGCACGTCACGAGCCATTGCTCCTGTGTCTAGCTGCGGCACGCGCAAGGCCTTCGATGCCGCCTCGAGCACCTGCATCCGCCTGCAGCCTGCGGAGCACCTCGTCGCTGAGGCGTCGGCGGAGGGCACCGATGGCCTCGGTCTTCGTGTCGCCGGCGGCCAGGCGTTTGGCAACGTAAGCCTGCCCGGGCCCAGCATTGTCTGCCGGCCACTGAGGCTCGGCGCCACCTGTAACCCGTTGCTTGCGAGCCCTCCTAATCCGGCGCCGCCGTGCGGTCGCCCTGCAGGAACGATCAGCTCAGGGGACGATCACCGCACGCCCGCGCAGGCTGCGGGCGTGCATCCGCTCGTAGGCCTTTGGCCCATCCTCGAGCCCGAAGCGCTCGACTTCGACCCGGATCGCCCCCGAGCGGGCCAGGTCGAGCACCTCGAAGAGTTCCGGGCGCGTGCCCCAGTAGGGCGCCCGGACGTTGGTCTCGAAGGGCAGGGTGAAGATCCCGACCGGGACGGCGCCGCTGCCGACTCCGACCATGACGATGTCGGAACCGAAGCGGACCATCTTAGCGGCGAGGTCGGCGGTGGGCTGGATGCCGACGAAGTCGAAGACCGCCTCGGCCCCTTTGCCGCCGGTCAGCTCGCGGACCCGCTCGACGGCGCCGGCGTCGGAGGTGAACGCCTCGTGAGCGCCCACTTCCTTCGCGAAGGCGAGCTTGTCCTCACCGATGTCGAGCGCGACGACGCGCGCCGCCGAGAGCGCCCGGAGCATCTGGATCGCTATGTGGCCCAGCCCGCCGGCGCCGATCACCACCGCGGTCGAGCCTGGCACGAGCTTGGGCAGCGAGGGCTTGATCGCGTGGTACGGGGTGAGACCGGCATCGGTGAGGGCGACGTTGGCCACCGGATCGAGATCGCCGAGCGGCACGAGATGGCGGGGGCTCCGGACGATCATGTAGTCGGCCATCGAGCCGGGCGAGCCGAGCCCGGGCGGGGTGATCCCCATCGCGGCAGCGTTCTCGCAGTAGTTCTCCGCTCCCATGGAGCAGGAGCGGCAGTAGCCGCACCCCCACGGTCCGTACACGGCGACGGAGTCGCCTTCCTTCACGCCGTCGACACCGGCGCCGACGGCGGCGACGATGCCGGCCCCCTCGTGCCCGAGCGTGAGCGGGAGGCCGTAGGTGTACGCCTCCGCGGGCAAGCTCATGATGAACTCGTCGGAGTGGCAGGCTCCGGCAGCGGTCACCTTGAGGAGGACCTCGCCGGCCCTGGGCGCAGGCTTCGGGATCTCTCGGACCTCGGGTGGCTTGCCGATCGCGGTGTACTGCAGGGCTCTCACGGGGACACTCCTTTCGAGACGCGCCCACTTCGACGCGATACCGAGGCGGTCAGCCCATCCGGGGATGGCGGGCGCGACTCGGTGAGGCTCCCCCCGCGGGTGCAGGAGGGCGGGCGCCGGGCCCGGACGGGCATCTGAGTATCGGAGCAGGGACCTTGACGGTCAGGATCCGGTCTAGCGTGGCACACGATGAGCAGATCGTGTGGATCTGCGAGGCCGGCAGGAACGGGCCGGGGGCGCTTCCTCGTCGCCGTCTCGGGAGACTGGGCTGCACCAACACTCGAAGTAGGCGCGGCCTGTCGCGACAAGCGCGGCTGCGTCGAGTTCACTGAGCAACTCGGGGACCGCGGCGTCCATCTCGGTGGACCGCGCCTTGGTCCACCCGAGGCCGGCTCTATGAGCGATTGGCGTCGTTCACTTACGCCGGCCGATCAGCCACCAGATCGCTGCCACGATGATGACGACGACCGCCGCGATGATTGCGAGAATACTGTCCCGCACCCCAAAGATGGCGAGTGGCATCACCCCAAAGATGGCATGTGTCATTGGCGACCGCTCCTTTTGCAATCGGCTATGTAACCCGAGGTGACGGCGCGTGAGCAGTTCTGCTCGATCCACCCTGCTGTGGTCCGGCTGAGGATCGATTGAGTACGGGCTAAACGCTACTCCTCTGGCCGCCGCGATTCCTGCCGGGCCACGAAGGCGGGAACCTGGGTTCGGCGGTCGAGGCCCAGCTTCGCGAGGATCGAGCTGACGCGGTTCTTGACCGTCTTGTCCGAGAGGAAGACGGCCGCGGCGATCTCCTTGTTGGTCTTGCCGTCCGCGATCAGCGGCAGGATCTCTCGCTCGCGCACTGTCAGGTCGTTCGTGTTCTCCGTGTCGGTCCCGCTGGCGATGCGCCGGATATGCTCGAGGACTATGCCCGTGACACCCGGATCGAGCAACGACTCGCCTCGCCCGACGGCCTCGAGCGTGCGCACGAGTTCGGCGGACCGCGATTGCTTGAGCACATAGCCGCGTGCTCCGGCAACGATGGCGGCGAAGACGTCAACTTCGTCGGGCGAGCTCGTCAGGAAGACGATCGGCATGGCCGGGAACTCGTCGCGCAGCATCCGGCAGGCTTCGATGCCCGATGCGTCCGGCAGGCGGACATCCATGAGGACGAGATCCGGGCCGAACCTCCGCGCCTGTGACATGGCCTGGGCGCACGTGCCGGCCTCGGCGACCACCTCGAACTGCACGTGCCGATCGAGAAAGGCGATGAGCCCTTGGCGCACCACGTCGTGATCATCGACGACGAGAAGCCTTAGGGGTCGGTCTGGGTCGGACATGGAGTCCAGCATGCGCGCCCGATACGCCTACCGCAATGGAAGGGGCTGCCTGCGCACTCTGCCAAGAGTCGGGATCGTCGCCGGTTCACCAAGCGCGCTACGATCTAGGGGTAGTCGCGTCGTTGTTGGACGCTGGCGTGGCCTAGACTTGCGTTTAGCGGCCAGGTGCCACACATGTTGGCCCGAGCCCGGTCACGCGAGGTAGGCTCCGTCGAGACTTCCGTGGAACCGATTGATCTCGAGAGGGACCCCTCGTCCGACCGCACCCCCAGCAAGACCGCCCTCGGGGCGGCGCGGCTGCGGGCGGCGCACTTGATCGTCGACGACCCGCCGCCTATCTTCGACGACCCGCTGGCGTTGCGCCTCCTCGACCCCGGGGCCGAGCGCACGATCCGCGAGCGCGCGGACCGGTTCCGCACCCCGGCCTCGCGGACCCTCCGCTGCGACGTCGTGGTGCGGAGCCGGCACGCCGAGGAGCGCCTGGCGCAGGCGGTTCGGCGGGGCGTGCGCCAGTACGTGATCATCGGGGCGGGACTGGACACCTTCGCCTACCGTCAGCCCGCCTGGGCAGGCGACCTGCGCATCATCGAGGTCGACCACGCCGCCAGCCAGCTGGAAAAGCACGCCCGGCTGCGGCGCGCCGGGATCGAGCCGCCGACGAACCTGCGCTACGCCACGGCCGACTTGGAGTCCGATGACCTTGCGCCCCTGCTGGCGGCGGCCGGCCTGGATACGACACGGCCGGCCTTCGTGGCCTGCCTGGGAGTGCTGGTCTACCTAAGCGAAGGCGCCGCCGCCTCGATCTTCGCCACCGCGGCCGGGCTTCCGCCGGGCAGCGAGTTCGTGTTCACATTCTCACGGCCGGATGCCGCGACGGTCGGTGCGCCGTCGCCCGGTTCGGCCGCCGCCCATGTTGCCGCGATCGGGGAGCCCTGGCGAACTCGCTTCGGGCCCGAGTCGCTGGCCTCGCGGCTTGAGGCGATGGGTTTCGGCTCGGTCGCCTTCCTGTTCGCGGAAGATGTCGCCGAGCGGTACCTGCGAGGGCGTAACGACGGCCTTCGCGCTCCATCGCGGGTCGTCCTCGCCCACGCCACGGTCTGAGTGCCGGTCTGAACCAGCCGGACCGACCAACACGATCCAGCGATCGTGTGGGTCGACCCGCGGGGTGTTGGGCCACCCGACGCGTTACAGACTTCGTACCCACTGGTCATACGCTTGGAGGCGTGTCGCCTCGTGGCTGGGGATGCTGGCGTACAGCGACTCCTACGGCGGGCTCGTCGGCCCGAACACCTCAGCGTTCGTCGTGTTCTCAAGGCCGTCCGTCCCCGCTGGCGGCAGCCGCCGCGTGGCTCCCGGGGCAAGCACGACCTCGAGGAGGTCGGGCGTGCCGCCCTTGATGTGGACCTACCCAATACGAGGCAAGAGAACGTCCTGCCCATCTCCCTATCGTCAGCGGCCGCCCATAGAGTCACAATGGAGAGGACCCGGCGCTCTGGGCATACCGCCGGCGAGGCGCTGCCGTTGCAGCTCCACATCGCCGGACCTCACAAGGGCGGGCGTCGGGTCGTTCTCTCGCCGCCGTGTCCTCGCGGCTTGCATAGGCTACAGCCGCAGGCCGTCCATGCCAGCAGCCACGCGGTCGGCTTCTATGCTTGCGTGCAGGAGGTGCCACGTGGGCGACAAGACGCCGAAGAGGCCGCCGAAACCCAAGAAGCCGAAGCCGCCGAAGAAGCCCGTCGCGTAGAGGACATGCGATCGAGCACGAGCTGCGCGTAGTCCCCGGACCGTGCGAGTGGTGTTGCTCGCCCGGATCCTCACCTTCGCCGGATCGCCGGCCAGACGCACGCTGCCGCGCTGAGCCCGACGCGTCAGCACTTGGGGTGATCGCCGCTGCGAGCAGAGGAGGCCGCCATGGGAAACGAAGAGCCGCGACTGCGGCCGGAATCGAGGTCCGGCGCAGTTCATACAGACGATGGCCGTGGTTCTCATGATCGGAGGTCCGCTGGTGCTCATCGCGGCGATCCCGGTCACCGGATTGGCCCGCCTAACACGATGACTACGCGCTCGAAGAGCCCGATGCGCCGCACCGGGTCCGCGTGATGGGGAAGTACGACCCGCTCCATCGGCGACTCGCCCAGGAGGCAGGCCCGCTTGCGATGACCTTCGCCGAGGAGGCTGCGCTTGTCGGCGGATTGCCACCGCCTCGCCCCGCTCTTTGCGATACGGGCTCGGGTGGCGACGATCGTGCCGGTCCCGCGGGCGGGAGCGAACGCCGGCGATCTCCAGCCGAGGGGCGGTCGTTATCATCGACACGACCCCACCTTGAGGCGAGTGCAGGCCGGGTCAGGCCATGCGCTGAGAGCGAAAGGTGAGATCCAACCAGCCCCTCCCAGACCCGCCCGGGCGCGGCTGGCGGCGGGCTCGCCCGCAGGCCGAACTCGAAGAGCCGATCCTCGCGGAGCTCTTCAGCGTGGAGCGGCTGGAGCAGCACGCGCGGACCCTTGCCGCCGCCCAGACGGTCACCGACGCGCCCAGTCGGGGACACGCCGTCCGGCCCCGCATCGCCGAGAACGGCCGCGTCCTGCTGGAGTCGTACCGCGTCCTGGCCAGTGCGATCAAGGACGAACGGTCGATCACGCCGGCCGCCGAATGGCTCGTCGACAACTTCCACGTCGTCGACGAGCAGCTCCGCGAGATCCGCGACGACCTGCCCCCGGACTACTACCGCGAGCTCCCCAAGCTGGCCCAAGGCCATCTCGCGGGCTACCCGCGGGTCCTGGGTCTTGCCTGGGCCTACATCGCGCACACGGACAGCCGCTTCGAACCGGAGAGCTTGCGGCGCATGGTACGTGCCTACCAGGGCGTCGAGCCGCTGACGATCGGCGAGCTATGGGCGATCGCGATCAGCCTCCGGATCCTCCTCGTCGACAACCTCCGCCGCATCGCGGAGGAGATCGTGCGAAGCCGGGCAGCGAGGCAGAAGGCGGACGAGCTCGCCGACGGCCTTCTCGGCCTCGGCACAGACAGCCCGGAGGTCGCAGCGGCCGCCCTGCGTCGGCTCTCGCCCGCGACGCTGCCGACGGCGGCCCGCGTCCAGCTCTTCCAGCGCCTGCGCGATCAGGACCCTGCGGTCACCCCCGTCCTCCGCTGGCAGGAGGGGCTTCTTGCGGCCCAGGGGACCACCGCCGAGGAGATGGTCCGCCTCGAGCACCAGCGCCAGGCGACGATGAACGTGACGGTCCGAAACGTGATCACGAGCATGCGCCTCATCTCGTGGTTCGACTGGGCCCAGTTCGTCGAAAGCGTCAGCCTGGTCGATGAGGTCCTTCGTGCGCGAAGTTCGTTCGGGGACATGGACTTCGCGACTCGAGATCGCTACCGGCACGCCGTTGAAGACCTGGCGCGAGGTTCGGGCCTGACCGAGGTCGAGGTCGCCCGGAAGGCCGCGGCGATGGCCGATGCCGCGCCGTCGGCTGACGACGTCGAACCGTCCGTGGTCGGTCGGCGCCGAGATCCCGGCTACTACCTGATCTCCGACGGCCGCTTTGCGTTCGAGCGCGCCCTGCACGTTCGGGCGCCGTTGGCGGGCCGGCTGCGGCGAGCGTATGTCCGGGCCGCCGCGAGTGGCTACCTCGGGACGCTCGCGCTGGTCACGGCTCTCATCCTCGCCGTACCAATCCTGCTGTCCTGGGATGGAGGCGCCGCGGGTCCCGGCATCCTCGTGGTCGCGATCCTCGCGCTCGCCCCGGCCTCCGACCTCGCGATCGCCCTCGTCAACAGGGCGGTCGCCAACGTGCTGGGCCCGAGGCCGCTGCCCCGGCTTGATCTCGAGGATGGCGTGCCGTCTCGGCTGCGGACGCTCGTCGTCGTGCCGACGCTCTTCACCAGCGAGGCGGATGTAGAGGCCCAGGTCGGCGGCCTGGAAGTCCATTACCTGGGGAACCGCGAGGGCGATCTTCGGTTCGCCCTGCTGTCGGACTGGCTCGATGCCCCGACCGAGAACGTCCCCGACGACGACGAGCTGCTCTCGGCTGCTGCGGCGGCCATCGACCGGCTCAACGAGCGCCACGGCGAGGCCCCCGGGGGAGGCGCCCGGTTCCTGCTCTTCCACCGGAAGCGAAGCTGGAACGAAGCCGAGGGCTGCTGGATGGGCTGGGAGCGCAAGCGCGGCAAGCTCGACGAACTCAATGCCCTTCTGCGTGGCTCGGCGACGACCGGAATCATGACCACCGGGCGGACTGCGTCAACTCCGCCGACGGACGTGCGTTACGTGGTTACGCTCGACGCCGATACACGGCTGCCCCGGGGCGCGGTGGGGCGCCTCGTAGGGACAATCGCCCATCCGCTCAACCAGCCAACCTTCGATTCGCGGGTCGGCCGGGTGACCCAGGGCTACGGCGTGCTCCAGCCACGGATCACCTCGACGCTCCCGGCCGAGCACGACGCCTCGATCTTCCAGCGGAGCTTCTCCGGAGCGGCCGGGATCGACCCGTATGCAGCCGCCGTCTCCGACGTCTACCAGGACCTGTTCCGGGAGGGGAGCTTCACTGGCAAAGGGATCTACGACCTCGACGCCTTTGCCGCGGCGATGGCGGACCGTGTACCCGAGAACGCGCTCCTCAGCCATGACCTGCTTGAGGGCGTCTTCGCCCGGGCCGGGCTGGTGACCGATGTCGAGCTCTTCGATGAATTCCCTTCGAACTACCTTGTCTCGGCGGCCCGCCAGCACCGCTGGGCGCGCGGCGACTGGCAGCTCCTGCCCTGGATCCTTGGCCGGGCCCGCGACGCTACGGGCCGGCGGAGCCGGAGATCCATGCCCGGCATCGCCCGCTGGAAGATGGTCGACAACCTGCGGCGGACCATGTCTGCCCCGCTCACGCTGGCCACCCTCGTCGCGGCTTGGACACTCCCTTCGGTCTCGGCCGGACTTTGGACCGCATTCGTCCTGGCTTCGGTTATCGTCCCGCCGGCGCTGCCCGTCCTGGCCGGGCTGCTACCGCGTCGGCAGGGCATCTCCAAGCGCAGCCACCTGCGAGCCGTGGGTGCGGACGTCGCCACCGCCGCGGCCCACGTGGGCCTCGGCATCACGCTCCTCGCGCACCAGGCGTGGCTGATGGTCGACGCAATCGTGCGAACCATAGCGCGGTTGTATGTCACGCGGCGAAACCTCCTCGAATGGACGACCGCCGCGCAGGCCAAGGCCAGCCACGACCTCGACCTCGTGGGGTTCTACCGGCAGATGGCCGGGGGCGTCGCGATCGCGGCAGCCACCGCGGTCCTCGTCCTCGCCGTGAAGCCGGGCGCGGGCTGGATCGCCGCGCCGTTCGTCGTCCTGTGGCTGCTCTCGCCCCTCGTCGCCCGATGGGTCAGCCTGCCACCCCCCGAATCGGCCGCGGAGAAGCTCTCGGCCGCCGACGTCGGGGCACTCCGGCTGACCGCTCGCCGGACCTGGCGGTTCTTTGAGACCTTCGTGCGTCCGGAGGACCATGAGCTGCCGCCCGACAACTTCCAGGACGATCCCGCGCCGCTCGTCGCGCATCGCACCTCGCCGACGAACATCGGGATGTACCTGCTGGCGACCGTGACGGCTCGCGACTTCGGTTGGATCGGGACCCTCGAGATGGTGGAACGCCTGGAGGCGACGCTCGCGACCATCGGTAGCCTCGAGCGGTTCCGCGGTCACCTGTACAACTGGTACGACACGCGCGACCTGCACCCGCTCGAGCCGGCCTACGTGTCGTCGGTCGACAGCGGCAATCTCGCCGGCCACCTCCTCGCCCTGTCCAATGCCTGCCGCCAGATGATCGACCAGCCGCTTCCGGTCGTCGCCGCGCTGGCCGGGATCGGTGACGCGATCGCGTTGACCCGCGAGGCCGCCGGCGCGATTGGCGACGACCGGAGAAGCCAGACGCTCACCCGGCGGCACCTCGACGAAGCCCTCGAGCTGCCCGCAGGGGCCAGCGCCGTCGTCCCCGCGACGCCCGAGCTCTGGGCGGCCCGCCTGGGCGAACTCTCCGCGCACACCCGGACGCTGTCGGACGTTGTCGCGGCCCTCACCGCAGAGCGTGGTGAGGGTACCGACGGCGAGCTTGTGACCTGGGCCGAGGCGGCTCGGCTGGCCGTGAGCAGCCATGCTCGAGACCTCGCGCTGCTCCAACCCACTACGCAGGCGACCGCCTTCCCGACGATCGCCGAGCTGTCCGATCCGCCGGTCCTCGAAACGGGCGACGGATCGCCGGCCGCGGCGATGCTCGTTCGACGACTCCAGGCGATCGCCGACCGGGCGCAGCAGCTCTTTCGGGAGGCGGACTTCAGCTTCCTGTTCGACCACACCCGCAAGCTCCTCTCGATCGGATTTCGGGTCCGGGACGGCACGTTGGATCCGAGCTACTACGACCTCCTCGCTTCCGAGGCCCGGCTCGCGAGCTTTCTCGCGATCGCCAAGGGGGATGTCACTCCCGACCACTGGTTCCGGCTCGGCCGGGCGCTGACGCCCGTCGGTCGTGGCTCCGCCCTAATCTCGTGGTCCGGGTCCATGTTCGAGTACCTGATGCCCGCCCTCGTGATGCGCGCTCCCGCCTTCAGCCTGCTCGACCAGACGTACCGGCTGGTCGTGGCCCGCCAGATGAGCTACGCCGCCGAGATCGGGGTGCCCTGGGGCATCTCCGAATCGGCATTCAACGCGCGTGCCCTCGACCAGACGTACCAGTACTCGAGTTTCGGCGTGCCCGGCCTCGGCCTGAAGCGAGGTCTCAGCGAGGATGTCGTCGTGGCCCCGTACGCGACCGCCCTCGGAGCGATGATCCAGCCCAAGGCCGCGGTCCGGAACTTCGCCCGGTTGAGCACTGCCGGAGCGGGCGGGCGGTACGGCTTTCGGGAGGCGCTCGACTACACGGCGCGCCGGCTCCCCGAAGGCGCGTCGGTCGCGATCGTGAACAGCTATATGGCCCATCACCAGGGGATGGCGCTGGTGGCCCTCGGCAACGTCCTCAACGACCACGCGATGGTGGAGCGATTCCACGCCGACCCGAACGTTGAGGCGACAGAGCTGCTGCTCCAGGAGCGGATGCCGCGCGACGTGCTCGTGGCCAGGCCACGTGCCGAAGAGGTGAAGAGCGCCGCCGACGTGCGTGATCTCGTGCCGCCGGTCCCCCGTCGTTTCACCTCGCCGTACGGCTCGATTCCAGGGACGCACGTGCTGTCGAATGGGCGGTACGCGGTCATGGTGACGGCCGCGGGATCCGGCTACAGCCGCTGGCGCGACGTGGCGGTGACCCGCTGGCGTGAGGACGTGACTCGTGACTCGTGGGGCAGCTACCTCTTCCTACGCGATATGCAGACCGGCGCGGTGTGGTCGGCGGGCCACCAGCCCAGCGGCACGGAAGCAGACAGCTACGAGGTCGCCTACTCGGAGGATCACGCCGAGTTCTCCCGTCGCGACGGCTCGATCGCGACGCGCTTGATCGTCGTGGTGTCGGCGGAGCACGATGCGGAGATCCGCCGCGTGTCGCTGACCAATCTTGGCTCGCACGCTCGCGAGATCGAGCTGACGTCATACGCGGAGATCGCTCTCGCGCCGCAGGCGGCCGATGCCGCTCACCCGGCCTTCCAGAACCTGTTTGTACAGACCGAGTTCGTCCCCGATATCAGTGCCCTCCTGGCGACCCGCCGTCCACGATCCAGCGACGAGCAGCCGATCTGGGCCGCACATGTCGCGGCGGTCGAGGAGCAGACCGGCGGGGTCATACAGTACGAAACGGATCGCGCCCGCTTCCTCGGCCGGGGCCGGTCGGTCCGCTCGCCGGTTTCGGTCATCGATGGGCGTCCACTCTCGAACACGGTCGGAGCGGTGCTGGATCCGATCTTCAGCCTCCGGTGCCGGGTCAGGCTCGCCCCGGGCGCGACCGCCCATGCCATCTTCTCCACGGTCGTCGCCGAGTCACGCGAGCAGGTCCTGGACCTGGCCGATAAGTATCGTGAGTCGTCCACGTTCGAACGGGCGGCGACCCTGGCCTGGACGCAGGCCCAGGTCCAGCTCCGTCACCTGGGGATCGAACCCGACGAGGCACACCTCTTCCAGCGCCTGGCCAACCGGATCCTCTATTCCGATCCGTCGCTGCGGCCGGCGGCAGGCCTGCTGGCCCGCAATGATCGGGGAGCACCAAGCCTGTGGGCTCACGGCATCTCGGGCGACCTGCCCATCGTATTGGTCCGGATCGACGAAGCCGAGGACCTCGACATCGTTCGGCAGCTGCTCCGCGCCCATGAGTACTGGCGGCTCAAGCTCCTCGATGTTGACCTCGTGATCCTCAACGAGCATGGCGCCACCTACGCCCAGGACCTCCACGACTCGCTCGAGACCCTCGTGCGGACGAGCCAGTCGGTCCTGGTCCACGAGGGCCATCCAGGCCACGGCGGGGTGTACATCCTGCGCGGCGACCAGCTCTCCCCCGAGGAGCGCACGCTCTTCCAGACGGCCGCCCGGGCCGTCTTGCTGAGCCGCCGGGGCAGTCTTGCCGACCAGGTCATCCGGCTGGAGCATCCTGAGACGATCGCTCCGCCCGCCTCGCCGCCCGGTTCGAGGCAGACCAGGACCGAGGTGGCCGCGCCGCGTCCGGAGCTGGAGTTCTTCAACGGGCTCGGTGGCTTTGCCGACGGCGGGCGTGAGTACGTCACCATCCTCGGCCCGGGACAATCCACGCCAGCGCCCTGGTTGAACGTGATCGCCAACGCGTCGTTCGGGTTCCAGGTGTCCGAGTCCGGGTCGGGTTACACGTGGTCCGGGAACAGCCACGAGAACCAGCTCACCCCATGGTCCAACGACCCCGTCAGCGACCCGGTGAGCGAGGCGATCTACGTCCGGGATGAGGACAACGACGAGCTCTGGGGTCCGACGGCCCAGCCCATCCGTTGCGAGGAATCGACGTACGTCGCCCGTCACGGACCCGGCTACAGCCGGTTCGAGCACCTGCACGACGGCATCGGGCTCAACCTCGTCCAGTTCGTCCCGCTCGACGACCCCCTGAAGATCTCCGTGTTGACCGTCGAGAACCGATCCGGGCGCTCCAGGCGCCTGTCCGTGACCGCCTATGCGGAGTGGGCGCTGGGCACCTCGCGCGGGGACAGCGCCCCCCGGATCGTCATGGCACTGGAGCCGGAGACTCAGGCGCTCCTCGTGCGCAACCCATGGAATACCGAATTCGCCGGCCGGATCGCCTTCCTCGACCTCGGCGGGCGGCAGACGGCGTGGACGGCCGACTGGACCGAGTTCCTCGGCCGCAACGGCGCTCCGGACCGGCCCGCCGGCCTGGACCGCGGACACCGGCTGCAGGGAGCCGCCGGCGCCGGCATGGATCCG
>JBEKCH010000044.1:0-22778 GCA_050014975.1 Candidatus Limnocylindrales bacterium | reverse complement strand
AGTGCGGACTGGGACGATCGCTGGCGGACCGGCGGGTCGATCGAAGAGGTGATGGAGGAGGCGCACCTGGACTCCGGGCACATCCTCGAGGCAATCGAACGCTTCGTCCGCGAACGGCCCGACCGGCTGCGCCGCTTCCGCGATCGGCTGGCGGCGGTGGAAGGACGCTAGGCCGGCTCCGAATCGCGGCCCTGAGCCGCGCCTCACCAGGCTTCGAGCCGCGCCCAGCCGCGAGTTCCGGGCGGCGCGCCGCCCGGACGGGGCGCTGGCGTTCCGCGGCGGCGCCGCTACCATGCGCACGTGCCGCACTTCTACGACATCGATCGCGCGAACGCGATGCTTCCGGAGCTGGGCGAGACCCTGCTGTTGTTGCGCGGGCTGCGCACCGAGGTGATCGCTCTTCGCGATCGGATCGTCGAGCTGAACGCGCCCTGGGCCGTGGCCGGGGCAGCGGCCTCGACGCCCGCCGGAACGCGCCGCGCCGAGGTGGAAGAGGAAACCCGCCTGCTTCGCCTGCGCCTGCAGGGGATGGTCGACCAGATGCAGGCCGCGGTGGCCCAGATCGACGGCTGGGGCATCCAGCTGCGCCAGATCGAGTCCGGCCTCGTGGACTTCCCGGCGCTCGTCTCGGGCCGTCCGGTCTGGCTGTGCTGGCGAGTGGGCGAGGAAGAGATCGGCTGGTGGCACGAAATCACCGAGGGCTTCGAGTCGCGCCGCCGGCTGGAGGATCTGGTCTGACAGACGATCGGCCGGCACCTGTCCCGGGCGGGGCGAGTCGCGCGGAGCGCGGCCGGCCGGGCACGGTGATGCAAGGCGACAGGCCCAAGGCCTATCGACCGATTCCGCCTGACCGGCGTCGTGCGGCCCTGGAGGCCGGCCTCGAGGCGTACGAGCGCGGCGACTTCTTCGAGGCGCACGAGCTGCTCGAGCCGGCCTGGATGGGCACGTCGGACCTGGCCGAGCGAGCGCTGTACCAGGGCCTGATCAAGCTGGCAGCGGGCTACGTGCACGCGGTCCGCGGCAATCCGATCGGCATGGCCCGCAACCTGGAGGGAGCCCGCAAGCACCTGGCGACCTCCGTCGGGCTGGACCCGAGATGGGGCGAGCGAGCCGGCATTGACCTGAACGCGCTGTTGATCGAGGTGGACGTTCGGCTGGCCTCCATCCGGTCGGCGGTGGAGCACCTGCCTGCCAATCCGAACGTCATGCTCGAGCTGCCGGAAGCAGCCCCGCGCATCCGCTGACGCCGCAGCTCCTAGACTCACCGCCATGCCCAAGACGACCCCGACCGCACCAGCATCGCCTGGGCCCGACGGCCCGGCCGAGGCCGCCGCCGAGGCTGCCCCCGCGACGCGCCGGCATCACGCCGTCGCCCGCCGGATCGGCATGACGCCCGAGCAGTTCGTCGTCGCGGCCGGCATCATGGCCGGCCTGGCCGTCGCCGCCCTCGACTCGACCGTCGTCTCGACCGCCATGCCGACCATCATCGGCGACCTCGGCGGCCTGGCCGAATACAGCTGGGTCTTCTCGGCCTACCTGCTCGCCTCGACGGTCACCGTCCCGCTCTACGCCCGCCTCGCGGACATGTACGGCCGCAAGCCGATCTTCCTGACCGGCCTGGCGCTCTTCGTCGGCGGCTCGATGCTGTGCGGATCCGCCCGTTCCATGACGATGCTGATCCTCTTCCGGACGATCCAGGGCCTGGGCGCCGGAGCCGTCCAGCCGATCTCGTTCACCATCCTCGGCGACGTCTTCGAGAGCGAGCAGCGGGCCAAGATTCAGGGCCTCTTCTCGGGCGTCTGGGGGGCGGCAGCGGTGGTGGGCCCGGCCATCGGCAGCATCATCACCACCACGATCGGCTGGCGCTGGGTCTTCTTCGTCAACGTCCCGGTGGGGCTGACGGCCGCCTTCTTGATCGGCCGCTTCCTGCACGAACGCGTCGAGCGCCACCGCCACCGTCTGGATCTGGCCGGGGCCGGGATCCTCACCGTAGGCCTGGTTTCGCTGCTGTTCGCGGCCACCGAGGGCGGGCAGCTGTGGGGCTGGACCTCGCCGGCGACGCTGGGGCTGGTCGCGGCGGCCCTCGCCCTGCTCGTGGCGTTCGTCTTCATCGAGCGTCGCATCGCCGAGCCACTGATCGACCTCAGCCTGCTGGCAATGCCCGTCATCGCGGCCGGGCTCGCCATCGGCGCACTGTCGGGCGTGGTCATGTTCAGCCTGTCGACGTACGTGCCGCCGCTGGTCCAGGGGGTCATGGGCGGGACGGCGCTGCAGGCGGGCGTGGCCGTCGCGGCGATGTCGATCGGCTGGCCGATCGGCTCGATCGCCGGCGGGCGGGCGCTGCTGCGGTTCGGGGCGCGGCCGACGGTGCTGCTCGGAATGGCGATGCTGGTCGTGGGAACCTGCGTTGTCACGCAGGCGACGCGGCCGGGGGATCTCACCGGCGGGCTCGCCGTGGCGGCGCTGGGCGAGGCGATCACAGGGCTGGGAATGGGCCTCTCGGCGACGACGATCCTGGTGATGGTCCAGGCCGCGGTGCCCTGGCAGCGGCGCGCCGTGGCGACGGGGCTGGTCCAGTTCAGCCGCACGATCGGCGGGGCCGTCGGCGTCGGGTTGCTGGGCGGGATCGTGACCGCTTCAGTGGGCAGCGCGTCGGCGATCGTCCTCGACCCGATCGGCCGCAACTTCATCCCGGCGGCCCAGCTGGCGGCGATGCGCTCATCGCTCTCCAACGGCCTGGAGTGGGTCTTCGTCATCCTGGCCGTAGATGCCGCAGTCGTTGCGGCGGTGGCGCTTCGGATGATGCCGGCGGTCCGCATCGAGCGGCTGGATGCGGGCGGCAAGGCACCGACTCCCGCACCGACTGCCGCGCCGGCGGCCTCTTCAGCCACCTCCGACGCCGAGTAGTGCAACGGCGCCGGCGTAGTCGCGATACCGCGGTCTCAGGCCGGGCAGCCCCGCGAGGCCGGCCCGCCGCCGACGATCGCATCGTCGGCCCTTGTTGGGATCGAAGACGATCAGGACGGAGTGCCTGCCACTCGCCGGAGGCGTTCGCCGCCACCAGGCCTCGAACGCGTCCGGCGAGTCGGGGCAGACGCTCTCGAAGCTGGCCCCATGAGCGCGGAGCGTGCGCAGGACCTCGGCCGACCAGAGCGCGGCGATCACGTGGGTCTCGCTGCGCCAGCGAGCTATGCCAGCGCGCGGCCAGTTCCTGGCCCAGGTAGCTCCGCTTGGCGTTGAAGCTGCCGAAGCTCTCCGGATATCTGCAGACTTGGCGCCCGGGACTCCCGCGCCGAACCCCGGCGGCGCCGACAACCCGCCCGGCCCCAACCCCAGCGGCTACAGACCCACTACCTTCACTCCGGCCACGCCGCCCAGCCGATGTGCCATGACCGCTACGGCCTCGGGGTTCGAGTCCACCAGGAGGAAACGCCGGCCCAGTTCCAGCGCCGCAGCGCCGGTCGTCCCGCTGCCCGCGAAGAAGTCGGCCACCACGCCCCCCACCGGACACGAGGCGGACACGACGCGCCGCAGCACGGCGACCGGCTTCTGCGTGGGGTAGCCGGTCCGTTCGGCCCCACCGGGCGGCACGATCGTCTGCCACCACGTGTCGGTCGGGAGCTTGCCCCTGGCCGCCTTCGCCGGCCCCACGAGGCCCGGCGCCATGTACGGGATCCGCTCCACCGCCTCCGCGTCGAACCAGTAACGCTGCCGATCCTTCACGTAGACGAGGACGTTGTCGTGCTTGGGCGGCCATCGCCTCCTGGTTCGGGCCCCGTAGTCGTACGCCCAGATGACCTCGTTGATGAAGCAGTCGCGCCCGAACACCGAGTCGGCCAGCACCTTCGCGTAGTGCACCTCGCGGTAGTCAAGATGGAGGTAGAGGCTGCCGGTCGGGCGGAGAACTCGTCTGATCTCGACCAGCCGCGGCTCGAGGAAACCCAGGTAATCGTCCTGCACATCGAGGTATCCCGCCGACCCGAGCTCGATCGTCCGATAGCGCCGCCCGCCGAAGCCGGTCCGATCGCCTGCCGCCTCGTCCCGGACCGTGAGTAATCGCCGCAGCGTCTGCCGCTTGCCGGTGTTGAAGGGAGGATCGATGTAGACGAGATCGATCGAATCATCCGGAAGGGAGCCGAGCACGGCCAGGTTGTCGGCCAGCACGATCCGCCCGATTGCGCCGCCGAGGATGTCGCTCATTGCGGGAGCGTAGCAGTCGACGTGACCCGGGACGACGGCACGCCGGCCGACGGGAGGCCGGCCGCCACCGCCCACGGATCCGCGGAGTGGATCTACTGCGGGTAGCTGCCGGTGAGCTTCTTGACCCAACGATGGGGGGAATGGAAGAACGGCGTGCCCTTGAAGAACATGTAGGGGCAGAAGCCCTCCACGACTTCGATCCCGTTGGCCTCACAGAAGGCAACCGCGGTCTTGTTCACGGCACCGGGAGCAACGCCCTTGTACATCCAGACGTGCTTCACCCCGGCTTCGGCGCAGTCGCGGACGATCTGCTCGGTGGCCTTCGACGAGGTCATGATCAGAACGCCTTCAACCCCGGGCTTGATGTCCTGGACGCGCTTGTAGCAGGCCTGGCCATCGAGCGTCGTGACGTTCGGGTTGACGGGGACGGCCTCGTAGCGGCGCTGGCGGAACTCCTGCCAGAGCCCGTACGAGAACTCCCTGGGGTTGTGCGACACGCCTACGACGGCGATGCGCTTGAGCGCGAGAAAGTCGTCTACCTGCTTCTTGGTCGTCATTCGCTCCCCTGTCCCCTGGTCGATGGCTCGTTGGTGGATCGCTGCGGCCGATGGCCCGTAGTCGATGGCCCGCAGTCTCGCACCCCGGCGGACCCGAGCGAAGGGTCAGATGGACTGTGACCGACGGCACTGGCCCCAACCGCGGGACGCGGGCGAGCCTTCTCCGCAACGGAGCACAGGGAAGTCGGGGTGCAGAAGGCGGTCGTCGTCTATCGAAGCCATTCGGGCGTGACCCGCCGTTACGGCGAGGAGATCGGCGCGTACCTGGTGAAGCGCGGGCTCCAGGTCAGCGTGGTGTCCGTGGGCGACTGCGACTTCGCGACCCTGGCCGATGCCGACTACCTGCTCCTGGGCTGCTGGACGAGCGGCCTGTTCCTGGCCCTCCAGCACCCGGACGAGCCCTGGCTCGCTTTCGTTCGCGACATGCCCGAGACGAAGCGACCGGGCGTCGCCCTCTTCACGACCTACAAGCTCGCGACCGGCAGCCAGTTTCCCCGGATGAGGGCGGCTCTCGCAGGCAAGACGAAGGCCCCGGAGCTCGAGCTCAAGTCGCGCCGCGGCCACCTCTCGCCCGCGGACGAGAAGGTGCTCGACAGCCTAGTGGGGTAGGAGAGATCGCATCCGACCCGAACCGCCGCACGTCGGGTCGCCGGGTCTTGCGGCGGCGATCCCCGACAGACGCGGAACGCCGACACGCCGCCGCCCCGGGCGGTTGTGGGGCGGCGGCGTGACGGGGAGCCGGGGCGAGCCCGGCCGAGTGGCTCAGACCGGGGTAGCGGTCGGAGCCGATGTGGGCGAAGAAGCCGGGGACTTGACGGGCGCGTGGTGGCCCATGAACCCTGGCTTGCCGGCCAGGATCCACTGCACAATGCCAGCGTCGTGGCGCGCCTTCCACATGTCGAAGGCTGCCTGCCAGTAGCTCTTGATTACGCCGGCCAGCGTTGGATCGGCCTTGCCGGCCTGGAGCTGAGCGGGCGTCAGAGCCAGCAACTCCGCCGGCAGCGGCGTCGCCAGCGCCGTGGCCGCGGCGAGCTGGGATTTCATGTCGTTCAGGTAGGTCTGGGCCGACGCGGTGTCGATGCCCGACGGGGCGGCGGCAATTCCGGCGGCGAGCGTGGCGGCCTCTGCGTTCAGCTTCGTGGCATTACTCAGGAGGTTCTCGGCACCGGCGATGAGGCAGATCTGGAGGCCGATCGAGCGCGCGTAGAACGAATCCGTGGCCAGCGTCTTCAGGTCGGTCTGAATGGCGGCCACGGTCGTCTCGGCGTCGATCTTGGCCTTGAGCGCGGCCAGGTTGGCTATAGCGCCGTTGATCTCGCCCGTGAGGGTGGCCTGCTCAGCGGACGTGAGGGCCGTGATCTTGCCGACCCGGCCGTTCAGGCCCTGGAGAGACTCGGTCAGTTTGGCGATCTTTTTGTCCGCGGCGGCCTGCAGCGCTTGGACCGAGCAGGTCGGGGTGACGGTCTTGTCGAAACCGAAGACCCAGTTGTCGACGATCTTCCCGCGGGTCAGGCGGGCTCCGTTCGGCAGCGCCGCCACGCCCGTGGTAGCCGTGGCCGATGCCGACGGGCTCGCGGTCGGCAGCTTGCTGCAGTCGAGCACGTAACCGTGCCCGCTGGGCTTCGGCTTGGCCGACTGGACGGGCTTCACCTGATGAGTCGGCTGGGCGCTCCCATGCGGCCAGGGACCCGGTCCGCCCTGGTTGGGGCCGCCGCCGTGAGCCAGGGCCGCTCCGCTGAAGGTCGCGAGTACCAGCAGTCCGGCAGCGAGCAAGGCCGCCGCCGTGTTGCGAGCTCGGTGTGTCATGTTTGGTCCTCCGCTGGCTAGGTTTCCGCTGGCTAGGTTTCCACTTGCTGGGTTTCTGCTTGCTGGGTTTCCGCTTGCTGGGTTTCCGTGGCGGTGGTAAGCAACCCAGTGATCTGGGTTCAGGGCAAAGTCGCCAACCCGGTGATCGATGAACCGTTGGCGGTCCGGCCGGCCAGGACAATCGATCGCCCGGTCGGTGAGATGAGCAGGTTGCCGATGGAGCGGACGCCCGACAGGGAGAGCGAACTCACCGTCCCGTCGGTGTCAAGGAGGAGCGGCGGCCGGCTGTCCGGATAGAAGTAGATGAGCTCGCCGTGGCGCGACGTTTCGACCGTGCCGGCGCCCGGCAGCCGCGGGTCAACCGTGGCGTGCGTGCCCTGCCAGCGAAGCACGCCCCCGCTGGAGGCCGTGACGAGCGTTCCGTCAGGCAGCCACCCGCCTTTGCCAACCTGCGTGGACGTGTCGGACGATAGATCGACGAGGGTGCCGGAGGCCAGGAGGCTGGCGCCGTTAGGGCTGAAGGCCGCGTCGAAACCGAAGGCCGAGCCCAGGCTGCCGCTGCCGACCCGAAGGTTCAGGTGGTCGAAGGAGGCGGACGTCGACAGCGACGGGATCGAAAGGATCTCCAGCGTTCCGGTGACGCTGCCGCCCGAAACGCCCGATAGGTCGAGGACGGCGAGCTTGCGGCCGTCGGCCGAGAAGGCGATCGGCAGGCCGTCTTGGACGCCGCTCAGCGAGCCGTTCCAGAGGACGAAGCCCGACCCGGACGACGTTCCCCCGCCTGCGCCCTCGATGGTCAGCTCACCGCTGCCGCTCCCCAGCAGCATGCCGTTGGCCACGCCGCCGAAGAGGGTGTATCTGCCCGGCAGGGTGCGCGTGACCTGACCGTGGACGTTGACCAGGACGACCATCTCGCCGGAGCCGCCGGAGCCGCCACGGCTGCCGCCGCTGCGGCCGCTCGGACCGATCGGAGCGCGAGTGGCCACCGCGACGGTCGTCGAGCTGACCCACGTCGCGGCGTCCGCGGCGGCAGTGCCGGTGACGTGGCCGGCGGCGTCACAGATCTGTATCTCGTGCGCGAAACCGGCCGCCCACAGGAGCAGGTGGGCTCCGTCGGGGGACCAGGCGATCGGCGAGCCGCTGATCTTCGAGACGGCCAGTTGTGCGCTGGCTTCGGCGGAGGGGGCACTTGTCGGCCCTGCCGGCGTCGTGGCGCCCGGCCCGCCGTTGCTCGACCCGTTGCCCGATGCTTGCGCGCCGGGCGTCCGCCCGGCCTGAGCCGAACTGGAGGGCACGGGCGAGAGATGCGCCGGCGCCGAGGGCGAGGGCGAAGCAGTGGCGGTGGGGCGGGAAGCGATCGGCGAGTGGCTGCTCACCGGGGTCACGGGGATGAGCTGAGGCAATGCCACTGCGGCGCCTATCAGGACGACGAGGCCGATCGCGGCCGCAACCGGAGCCACGGAGCGGGCGTCCAGGCCGCGCACGAAGTCGCCGACGAAAGCGAAACGGGAGGGCCGCGTGGCTGCCCCGACCGGGACCTTCACTTCGCGCCAGGGCGCGGCCAGGAGGCGGTCCGCGAGACGATACCCGCCGTACAGCCGGCGGCACGAGTCGCAGCCCTGAACGTGGTGGCGCTCCTCCTCCCGGAGCGTCTCGAGCCCGCCGTGCAGGGAGGCTTCGCCGAGCCTGTCCGAGGCGACGTGGCCGGCCATCGGGCTCATCGACCGTTCCCCCCATTGGCGTAGCCGACCAGGCGCTCTGCCAGATGGCGCCGCGCCCGGTGGAGGAGAGTGGCGACGGTGCCACGGGTCACGTTCATCACCGCGGCAGCCTCCTCCTGCTCGTACCCCAGGGCGTAGACCAGGACGACGGCCACGCGCTCGCGTTCGGGCAGGCGGGTGATAGCCACCGAGACGTCGATGGCGAGAGAGGGATCGGTCGGGAGGAAGGCGACGGTCGCGTCCGGCGGCTCGTGGCGCTTCTGGCGCCGGAGATGGTCGAAGGTCCGGCGAGCCGCGATACGGCGAAGCCACGGCTGCAGCTTGGACTCGTCGCGAAGCTGGTCATGGTGCTCGCGAGCATGGAGGATCGCGTCCTGCGCGATGTCCTCCGCGCTGGCGCCGGCGCCCAGCGCGCGGCACAGTGCCGTGAGGTCCGAGAAGAACTGGTCGTAATTGGCATCAAAGTTGTCTCGTGCCCCCACGAATAGGCTGGCTCCCTTCACCTACATAAGACGGCCGCCGGCGCCCTTCACGTTGACACGCCGCCCGAATTCGGCCGCATTTCCTTCAAGGGAACACTACCCAGGCAGCGCAAACCGCGCCGAGAGCGGCCGGACGCCGGTTGTTTGCGAACCGATGGGCCCGGCGCGAACTCGGCCGCCAGCGCGCCTCCCGGGCGCGACTACAGCTCCTCGGCCACCCTGTCCGAGAAGTGCACGTACGCGAATCGCTCCGGGAGGTGCGTGTCAATGACGCCGTGGCTGTTCCAGCACCAGGCCGAGTGGGGCCGCACCTCGATCCCGCCGTAGGTCATCTTCTCGAACCGCCCGAAGAAGATGCGCCACCCGTCGGTGTCCACGGGTGGCAGCGCCCGGCCGTCCGCCAGCCACTTCACGCCCTGCCAGGGCAGCGCGACCTGCGCGCTCCAGCCCTTGCTGACGAAGAACCGGTCGTTGAGCTTGCCGTCGACGTGCACGGCAGTGCGCAGGCCGGGCAGTCCCACTCGCGGGAGGCCCAGCGGGGCCCGCGCGGATGCGTGCCGCGCCAGAAGCTGGCGGCCTGGCGGTCGTAGTCGCCTCCGAACGACAGCGCGTGCCGCTCGAGCAGGTCGAACTCGGGCACGTCGAAGCGTCCGCCCCGCCGGTAGGCGTCCTGCCAGATGAAGAACACCTCGTACACGGTGTTCGCCGCGTTCAGCTCGAGTTCGTAGCAGGCGTCACGCCCGTCGATTAGGATCTCGACGTCGTTCTCGGCGAAGACGATCCCGTCGCGCTCGGTCAGGTGCGCCTCGGGGAACGGCTCCTCCACCCAGAACGAGACGTAGAGGTTCTCGTCGTCCCATAGTGCCGCGGCGCGGGTGTCGAAGTAGCCGGGCTCGCCGGTCACCATGTCCACGAAGCGCGGCGAGCGGGGCGCCCTTCACCAGGCCGGCCCATCGGCCCTGCCGTCGAGGGGTCCGGGGCTCCGAGTTCGATGACACGTGTGGTGCGCGATGTCCCGCTCGGAGGCTTCATGTTGGGCAGCCCTGTCCCGTCCTTTCACTGCGCTCCGGGGCATCCGCCGCGGGTCACGGCAGCACGAACGAAGGACCGAGCAAGCCGGGCAAGCCGGCGACCCGACAGCCGCCGCGGCCGGCGGTCATCCCTTGGCCAGGGCGGCCTCCAGTTTCACGACCTTGTCGAGCAGCTCGTTGATGGCATGGTCCTGCTCCATCAGGTGCGCCTGGATCTGCTCCGACTCATGGAAGGTGGCGTCGGCATCCTGGTAGGTCATGTCGGCCCGCTTGTCCGACGCTCGAGAGAGGATGTTCTGGCCGACCATGATGACCGAGAGCATGACCAACTGGATGAACGTCTGGCTGACCCACTGGATGAGCAGGAGCGGGCTGCCGGTGGCCGATGGCAGCGCAACCAGCGCGAGCACCGCGAAGGCGTAGGCGCACCACATGGTTCCCACGACCGTGGTGAGGACGAGCGCGACCCTGCCGTTGAACCCGACATGCTCGTCCGTCGTCTTCGGCGGCCCCGATTCCTTGCGCTTGGCGATGTGCGGATGCGGGACGTGCACGAAAGTGACGCTCATGGTTCGCTCCTGGCAGCAAAGGCGATGGTCTGATGCCGCAACTGTAACGTCGCGTGCGGGCAGCGCAATCTCAGCGCTCCGGCAGGCCCTGGATCGGATCGTCGTCTCGCGCCGTGCGGCCGGGCGGCTCAGCCCAGGGTTCGGGACTCGAGAAACGCCCCGATGTGGAAGTCGAGGATGACGGTCATCGTCATGGCCCGAGGAGTCCAGCAGGCAACGCCGGGCAGCGGAGGGCAGATGACCCCAACCGTCTGGAACGTCACCGCCCACACGAACCGGTCCGGCTTCACGGGGTCGCCCGGCGCGCCGTTGGAAGCCGGGTAAACCGACCCGGCGCGGCCGGCTTCGGCCTGGATGAGCTGAGCGGAACCGTCCACGTGCTCTGTAGCCAGTTCCACCGCACGTTCCCGTGAGATTCCACCCGGGGGAAGACTGGAGGTGGAAGGCGCGCCGGCTGCGCCTCGAATACCCGGGAATGGCGATGAGGACCAGAGCCAGGCAAACGGCGAGCACCGCGAGGCCACCGATGATCGGTCGCCTCCCGGCCGGGCCGCAGAAGTCGCTCTGATGTTACGCCCCGTCAGACAGGCACCGCGACAGCGGGGTAGGAACCTTGTGGGCACGGCTGACAAGAGTCACATTGCCAAGAACCAGAGGCGTCGTAACGTATCATCGCGGTGAACGCCTTTGGCGCCGCGAAGACCGGGGGTCAAGTCGCATGCTCACGCGTTCCGCAGTCATGGTGCTCGACGAACGACGCGGCAATAAGGAACGGGCATGACCACGGATGAGCTCGACCTGGTCGACGAGATCCTGGGCCCGGCGCCGGGCGAGCCTGCCGCGCAATCGGCCGTGCCCGAGCCCATCACGTGGGAGTCGACCTCTCTGACCGGCTCCTCCATAGCCGTTGGGCACAAGCGCCAACCTCACCTTCGCAACCCGCTCGCACGGGTGAGATCCAGGAGACCTCGAGTCGTGCTCGCGGCCAGGCTCGTTCTTGCGTACGCCGTCGGCCTGCTCGCGTCCCTCGTCCTGGTCACGGCAGCGGCCCTGGTTGCGTTCAGCGCATTCTCGAACCGGGTCGTCCCCGGCGTCCGGGTCGGTTCGGTCGACGTGTCCGGCCTGAGCCGCGACCAGGTGATCGCCAGGCTGCAGACGGACTACGCCTATCTTGGCCAGGGCGAGATTACGGTCACCACGCCGGTTGGCGTGACCAAGATCACGTACCAGGAGGTCGGCCGCGCACCCGATGTCGAATTCATGGCCGACGCGGCGATGCGGATCGGGCATACGGGTGATCCGATCGGCGACGCAGTCTCCATTCTCCGAACTGCGATCAATGGCCAGTCCGTGCCGATCGCGGTCCGGATCGACCCTACGGCCGTGTCGGTTCGGGTCCGTCAGCTGGCCGGCACGAGCCAGGTGCCGCCGCGAGACGCGCAGGCGACGGCCCAGAACGGCACCTTCAACTACTCGCCGTCGACGCCCGGGCACGTCATCGACGCGACGGCGATCTCCGGCGCGATCGTCGCCAGCCTGACGCAGCCCGACGCGCCGGACGCGTTCCAGGCGGGCGGCGCCTTCGTTGAGCTCAAGCCACAGGTCAGTAGCAAGGATGCCCAGGACGCGATCGCCGCAGCCGAGAAAATGGCGGTCGATGTCAACCTGACATGGGGCGGCGATCCCCAGAGCCCGAGCCCGAGCCCGAGCGCGAGCCAGACCCAGATCCCATCGCAGACCTACACCATCGACGCGGCGACAATTCGCAGCTGGATCGTTTTCGGCACCAGGGCCGATGGCAGCTACGGTCCGGAGGTGGATTCCAATCGGGTGCAGGCCTATCTGTCCGAGCTCGCCCCGAGGCTCGCCACTGCACCGGTCGAGCCGACGGTCGTCTTCGACAGCTCGGGTAAGCCGGCGAGCGTCAAGGGCGGCAGGGACGGCGCCAGCATCAACGTAGGCGCGACTTCACAGGCCATCGAGGTTTACCTGGGCAGCCTGGCCTCGGGCGGCCAACCGGGCTCCGTAGCCATCGTCACGGCGCCTATCTCACCTCGTATCACGCCCGAGACCCTGAGCGACATGGTCGTCATCGGCAGCTGGACCACTGTCTTCTACCCGGACATAAGCAACGGCTACGGCGTCAACATCCGCCTCCCCGCCAAGATCTTCAACGGCCAGATCGTGGAGCCCGGCAAGCAGTTCAGCTTCCTGAAGTACGTGGGCCCGATTGACCGGGCTCACGGGTTCACGTTGGGCGGCGTCATCGAGGACGGCAAGAGCAACCACACCGGCGCCATTGGTGGCGGTATCTGCTCGGTCTCGACCACCATGTTCAACGCGGCCGCCAGGGCCGGGCTCAAGATCGACGAGCGGCACGCGCACTACTACTACATCAGCCGCTATCCGGTCGGGCTGGACGCCACCGTGTTTTCGAACGGCTCCCAGACGTACGACCTGAAGTGGACCAACGACACGCCGAACCCGATCGTGATCCGAGGCTCAACGACCTACGGGTCCAAGAGCACGATCACGTTCCAGCTCTGGAGCCTGCCGCTCGACCGCACGGTCACCTTCAGTCCCGCGTTCAAGGCGAACGTCGTCGGCGCCGTCGATCGCACGGTGTACGTGACCACGCTGAAGCCGGGCCAGCAGAACCGCGCGGAATACCCGACGCCTGGTTTCTATACCTCCAGGACACGCACTGTGATCGACTCGACCGGCAAGGTGATCCATGTCGACACGTGGACGTCCCACTACGCCAAGGTGGACGGGCTCCTGCAGATCGGTCGCGCGCGGACTCCGACTCCGAAACCGTCGCCCAGCGCCCCTGTACCGACCCCGGCCGCGCTGACTCCGGCCGCGCTTGCCCCGGCCGCGCCGGCCCAGGCGCCGAACCCCAGGTCAGGCCTTCGGCGCCGCCAGGTTCGGTAGCCGCGGCCCCGATCCGCGGCACCCATCCAACCGGCAAGGCAGACAAGGAATCGTCGGGCTGGAATAGGCTGGATTCACCCGTATAGGAGACCGTGCATGAAGGTCCTGTTCGTCGGTGGCACCGGCCTGATCAGCAGCGCCTGCACCCGCCTGGGGGTGGAGCGCGGCCTGGAACTCGTCCTTCTCAATCGCGGCAGCCATCCGGACCGGGCGCACGGCGCGACGCCCCTCGTCGCGGACCTGCGTGACGAGGCGGCGACCAAGCGAGCGCTGGCCGGCCAGCGGTTCGATGTCGTGGTGGACTGGATCGCGTACACCCTCGAGGACGTCGAGCGCGACCTGCGGCTCTTTCGCGACCGGGCCGACCAGTTCATCTTCATCAGCTCCGCCAGCGCATACGTCAAGCCGCTCGGCGACTGGCTCATCCGCGAGGACACGCCGCTCGCGAACCCGTTCTGGGACTACTCGCGGAACAAGATCGCCTGCGAGGAGCGCCTGATGAGGGCGTTCCGTGAGGACGGGTTCCCGGTCACGATCGTCCGCCCGTCGCTCACCTACGGCGACACGCAGGTGCCGCTGGCCGTGAACAGCTGGGAACGGCCCTTCACGGCGATCGCGCGGCTGCGCCAGGGCAAGCCGCTCATCGTCCCCGGCGACGGCACGTCCCTGTGGACGATCACCCACAACAGCGACTTCGCGCCGGGCTTCGTGGGCCTGCTGGGTCGTCGCCAGGCGATCGGCCAGGCCTTCAACATCATGTCGGACGAGGTCCTGACCTGGGACGAGATCTACCGAGAGACCGCTGCCGCCGCGGGTATGGAAGCGCGGATCGTTCATATCGCGTCCGACTTCATCGCGGCCTGCCTGCCGGAGTGGAGCGGGACCCTGCGGGGCGACAAGTCGGTGAGCGCCGTCTTCGACACCACCAAGATCAAGCGCTTCGTGCCCGATTTCCGCGCCGTGACGCCGTTCGCGGAGGGGATCCGGCGGACCGTGGCCTGGTTCGATGCGGACCCCGCCCGACGGCAGGTGGACGCCGAGATGGACGCCCGGTGGGACCGCCTGATCGCCGCTTACGAACAGGGCCTGGCCAACGCGGTCACGGCGTTAGCGGAGGGAGCCTGACTCCGCGTGCGATCGGCTCAGTGCGGGCTACACCTCAGGCCACCGAGACCTGGACCCAGTCGTACCCCGTCGCGCCCGCCGGCCCCGGGCCGCTCAACGTTGCCGTCTGCACGGCACCCGTCCCGTCGGTCGCGCGGACCTCGATCGTGTGTGTGCCCGGCGTCGCCTGCCATCGCAGCATCCACTGCACCCAGGTCGCCCTGGAAATGGCGCGCGCCAGCATCGCGGTTTGCCACGGCCCGTTGTCGACGCGGACCTCCACACGCCCGACGCCGCGGTCCGGCGCCCAGGCGAGCCCGTCGATGTCGACCGGCCCGGAGGTAAGGTTTGCGCCGTCGCCGGGATGGTCGATCCGCGACTCGGTCAGGATCGGGCCGTCCTTGGCCCAGCCCAGGCCGACCCAGTACGCGTCGAACGCGTCGCGGGTGGTCAGCTCGATCTCGGAGAGCCACTTGGTCGCCGACACGTAGCCGTACAGGCCGGGCACGATCAGGCGCGCTGGATAGCCGTGCTCCGCTGGCAGCGGCACGCGGTTCATGCCCACCGCGATCATCGGCTCCCGGGCCGGATCGAGCGCCCAGGCGGTGGGAAAGCCGACGGTGAACCCGTCGAGCGAGCGGCCGACGATCTGGGTGGCGCCTGGCTGCACGCCCGCCTGGGTGAGGACCTGCTTGAGGTGGACGCCGGTCCATAGCGCGTTGCCGATGAGGTTGCCGCCGACTTCGTTGCTCACGCACGCGAGCGTTACGTACTGCTCGAAGAGCCCCAGCGCCAGCAACTCCGCGTACGTGAACGTGAGGGGATGGTCCACCATGCCGGTCACCCGCAGCTGCCAGCTGGACGCGTCCACCTGCGGCGTGAGCAGCTCGGTGTCGATCCGGTAGAAGCTGTCGTTGGTGGTGACGATCGGCGTGATACCCGGCGCGGCCAGAAGTTCCGCGGCGGTCAGGGGCGGCACCGTCTCGGTCGGCGCGGGAAGGGTCGCCGACACGGGGGCGCCCGACGGATGCGCGCGATCGAGGAGCAGGCGACCGAAGGCCCCCACAGCCAGCGCGCCGACCAGGAACTCCCCGGATCGGATCAGGAAGCGCCGCCTGTCCCAGTCCGACATCGAGGGGGCCGGCGTCGAGCGCGCGGGCGCTGCCGAGCCGGCAGCCCTGCCCGAGCCGACAGCCTTGCCCGAGCCGGCCAGGCCGGGGCGCACTGGCGCCAGGAACCCGGCGTCCGCGAGAAGGATCCGGAGCGTGCCGATGCTCGCGCCCGCGGCAACCGCGGCGTTCACCGCGGCCGGCACGGGCGAACTCAGCGGTTGTGCTGCCGCGGCCGCGAAGGCCAGGAAGCCGAAACCCGCCAGGAGTCGCCACGCGCTGCCGAAGCTGCGGCGGCCCAGGATCCCGGCAGCTGCCGCCACGAGCAGGGCCACGACGACGACGACGACGTTCAGTGCGGTCTTGTCGTTGGTCCCAAAGAGCGTGATGACGACGTCCTTAGCGCCGGCCGGCTGTAGGGCAATCACGAGGCTCCCGACCGCGACAACGAGCGACGGGACTCCCGGAACGACCCCGGCCAGCAATTCGCTCGCGGCGATGCCCACGGCCCCGGCGATGACTCCGGCCACCGCGGCGCGCAGCATGGGCCGCTGTGGTGAGGACCCGGGTGTCGAGCGGCGGTCTGCCGTTCGCTCGGTCATGCGCCGATGTCCAGGTGGGCGGGCTTGGCGACGGTTGCGGCTTGGGCGGCGGTCGGGTTCACGGCGGGCAGGTTCTCAGCTCAGGAGCGCGTCGGCGATCGCCACGAGCATGGCAGTGTCCCTCGACTAGGGTGTGCCGCCGGAGCGGGGTTTCAGCCAGCGTGCCGGCGGGAGGCCGGCGGTCGCCCTCAACGGCCCGCCCGGAGGCCCGGAGTGCGCAACGTAACCGGATCGAAAGGCCCGCCGTGGAGACTGGCTTTCGACCGGGGTCCCAGATCCCGGCCGGCTTCTATAAGCCACGACACGAATTCAACGTTCGAAAGGACACCTACGATGAGCCTCTATTCCAGCCCGAACAACGAGCCTCTGCAGTCCAGTCTCCACCCGGCGGCTGGCGGCGCGGGCCTGCCGGAGCCCATACGCCCTCTCTGGGTTTCTTCTGAGCCCGAACCCGCAGGTCCCCCGCCGCAGGCGCAGGCCGATCCCGGAGGTCCAGGCCGCCGTGGCGGACGACTCCGCAGCCTCCTGTCGCCGCTAGTCGCCGTCGCCATCATCAGTGGCCTCGTCGCGTCGGGCACGACGTACGCGGTGGCAACGGTCACCAACGGGCAGTCGACCGCCTCGGTGTCGGGCGGGGCAACCGGCGTCGCACTCGTGAGCTCGACGTCCGGGTCGCTCGCCGACGTGGTGGCGAAGACGACGGCCAGCGTCGTGACGATCACTGTCACTGAGGCAGCTGGCTCCTTCGGCCAGCAGGCCACCGGCGTCGGCTCCGGGATCATCGTCGGCTCCAACGGCGTGATCCTCACCAATGACCACGTCGTGAACGGCGCAACGACTATCGAGGTCACCCTGCCCAACGGTCAGACAGTGGCGGGCACCGTCGCCGGCGTCTCGAGCACCACGGACCTCGCGATCGTGAAGGTGAACGGGACCGGTCTTACGGCAGCCACGCTGGGCAACTCCAGTACGCTGCAGGTCGGCCAGACCGTCGTCGCCATCGGCGATCCGCTCGGCCAGTTCGCAGATTCGGCTACGGCCGGCATCGTGTCGGGCCTCAACCGAACGGTCACCATCGAGAACGAGACGCTGACGGGTCTCATCCAAACCGACGCGTCCGTCAACCCCGGCAACAGCGGCGGACCGCTCGTCGACGCCAGCGGCAATGTGGTGGGCGTCGTCACGGCGTCGTCCAGCAGTGCGCAGGGCATATCGTTCGTCATCCCCATCTCGGCCGCCAGCTCGATGATCACCGCGGCGCTGGCCGGTCAGCCCATCGCCTGACCGCCCTTCGGTTCACGGCTCGGCCACCCGCTCACCCGGACGGCCGAGTCGGCCGATGTTCCCCAAACGAGGACCCCTGCGGGACTCCGCAGGGGTCATTTCACGCTCGGAATTGGCGCGCGCGGAAGGTCCTGGGCGCGTGCGAACAACAACAATGCTCCGGGGGCTGCATGGATTCGCGCCGCTCCGGTGTTGTATCGGTCGAACACGGACGTCACAGTGAGTCTGGAGAGCCGAAGGAGCACCAAGATGGGATCCGACCGCGAATTGAGAGAGCGGCTTGCGGCGATGGAGTCGAGGCTCGAGACAGCCGCGCCTCCGGAGCTGAGGTCTCACAGAAGCAGGCGCGTCGCGCTGTCGTTCGCATCCGCGTCCCTGCTCATCCTGGCCCTGGGCGGGACGGCACTCGCCGCCATCGCGATCGCCAATCAGGCTCAAGGTCATCCGGGAGTCGAGAACCCCGGTCAACCGCTGTACGGCGCACGGCTCGAGTGCATGACTCCGCCCCAGGCTGCCGCGTACATCGCCGACCACGGCATCACGCAGGTCGTGTGGCAGGTGGAGCGGGATGATCCGGCCGCTATCGCGGTTGGGAAGACCGGTTCTACTTCGGTCCAGCAGACCACGGCGCCGGAGACTGGCGTCGTCGTGCCGGGGTCCATCGCCGACGGAACGCTCCTGATGGTGGTCGACCAGCGTCATGGCGCCCAGGTGTCGGGTGCGTGCACGAATCGTTGACGTCCCGGAGTCTTCGCTCGGCGCGGCCATTGGTCGGGCCGAGCGCTGCTGAGAAGCTCGTCGTGGACAGCCGCACCCCGTGGCCGGCGATCAGCCTGCCTCGCAACGCCGACCGGCGATTGGCCGCGGACAACTTCGAGCGCGCGGTGACGCAGCATTACGCACCGCTCGTCCGGCGGCTCGTGCTCGTCCTTAGCGACGAGGCGGAGGCGCAGGACGTCGCTCAGGAGACGTACCTCCAGGCATTTCGGTCCTGGGCTCGGTTTGACGGCACCGACGTTCGTGCGTGGCTCTATACGATCGGCCTGAGGCTTGCGTTCAATGAGCTGCGCCGCCGGCGTCGGTGGCTCGCGGCTCTGAGCCGGGTCCGGCCACGCCCCTGGCACGATCCCGCCGACCCGGACCTTGAGGCGGCGCTCAAGTCGCTCGAACCGCGCCTACGAGCAGTCCTCCTGCTCAGCCTCGTGGATGGCTACACCCACGCCGAGATCTCGGCGATGTTCTCGGTGCCGACCGGCACGGTTGCGAGCTGGATTTCTCGGGCCCGCGCCCACTTGCGTTCGGAGCTTCATGAGGAGTAGGGCCCAACGACTGGCGCCACCCTTCGGAGCACCGATACCAGCTCGATCCCGTAACCCGCCAGAGGCGGTGGTGTCCCGACGGACGGCGACGAGGATCTACAGCGTCAGCACTTGCAGACTGGCCCGCCAGGAAGGCGTCGGGCGCGCGAACAACAAGCTGCATACGCCTATCTGGATGTTCAACGTTGAGACAGGCTAAGCCTCGAAACCCTCGTATCGTCGCTGGACGTGGTCGAAACCGGACCGCGGGGTCAGCCTCATCTCGAGCGCCGAAGGAGGCGGCCGCCCCTGGTCAGTGCGGTCGCGCGCGTCTGTCCCTCTCCGCCATGGCCACGAATTCTGCCGGGAGCTTCTCGATCGGCGGCATCGGCGCCAGGACGTCGAACAGCTCCACCGGCCGCCCGTCGGGCGTGAGCCAGAAGAGCCAGGGGCTGTGCGCGTCAGCCGCCCTATCCGCATTGCGATAGATGTCGGCGATGATCTTCGCGAAGACCGGGACCGTCGCGATGGCACCGGGGTCATCGAGCCGGACGTAGTGGGCCCGGCTGCCGTGCGTGATCGACACGACGAAGCCGCGGCGGGTGGCCGGGTGGCGCAGATGGAGGAACAGACCGGCCGCCTCGCGCTCGACCTCCCGCGCGTAAAGCTGCCGGACGGCGGGTTGGTCGGGGTACATCGGCTCGTCGACGAGGCCAGGGTCGTGTGCCGTGTTCGAAGCGGCATCGGCGAAGCAGCGCTCGGCGTCGACGCCCCAGCGATCGAGCATCGCGTGGGTGACCCGCCGATGCCGCCTTCCGACGCCGATCGTCGGGTAGAGCGCGAGCCCACCGCCGACGTCCCGTGCGAGAGCGCTCCCGGTGACCGCCCGGCGCGCCACGTACAGCAGTAGCGACGGCGAGACCTGCGCGTAGTCGGTCGCCAGGGTTAGCCGGTCGAGCTCGCGGCGCGGCCCCGCCATCTCGTCCAACCAGGCGTTGATGTCTGCCGCCCACTCGGCCGGTGGCATAGTGCGGCAACGGGTCGCGGCCTCTCGGACCAACGGGACCGCGAGCTCGGCGAGTCCCGTAGGGTCACTCCGAAGCCACTCGACGACGACGGCGTGGAAGAGCCCGTAGAAGCGACGGCTGCCCTCGGGTCCGAGGATCGACTCGAGCCCCGGTGGGAGGCGTCGCGGTTCGGCGGGCAGTCGCGTGACGAGGCTGGCGAGATCCGCGCTCGCCGTGACCTTGGTCACGATCCCGTCGGTCACCTCCAGGCGGAAGGTTTCGAGCCGGTCGGGCCCGAGCCAGAAGACCGTCGGCGGGACCGTCCACGGCGCTTGCGAGCTCGCTCCGGCCGCGAGCCCGAGGAAGGCCGGGAAGTCGAGGACCGTCGAGGCGTCGTGGATAGGCAGCACGTCGAGATTGCGGGCGTTGCCCACGGCCACGAGGGCGCCGAACGGCCCGACGGCATCGGGGAGCCAGGTCATGAGGTGAGGGATGGCCGCGGTCGGCGAGGGCAGGCCGGTGATCGACACCGCCTCGCCGGAGAGCAACTCGAGCCCCGAGGGCGCGACGGTGAGGGCGCGACGGATGGCCTCGCGGCCGAGATCGAAGAGCGCTTCCGTCTCGCCGAGCCCCGCGGCGGCCGCGGCCGGCAGCGGCACCGCAGTCCCGCCAGCGTAGATCCCGAGGACCTCGATGAAGCCCGTCTCGCCGAGCGGGCGGGTGACCCGGCCTGCCTGGTCGGCGGCGGATGCATCGAGCCAGGTGACGAGATGCGTGCGGGCGGCCTCGGGATCCTGCCCCGCGTTCTGGATCACCGCGTGGGCGACGTCGAAGTCGGCGAGGACCGTGACCAGGTGCCGCTCCACCACGCCAGGCCACTCGTCGAAGGCGGCGGCCCGGCAACGCTGCGCGAGGTCTGGAAGCATCAGCGGATCCCCGAGCAGGCCGATGTCCGAGGGGCGGACGCCGTGGGCGGCCGACACGCAGCCGGCGAAGCGGGTGTACGCCGCGCCGGCGAGGATCCCCAGGGCCCAACCGGGCACCGGCAGCAACTCCCGGGGGTCGAGGGCCGCGAGGACGCCGGCGAAGCCCGGGTCGTGCGAATCGAGGAGCTCGCCGTCATCGGAGAACCGGAACGTCACGACCCGCGTCCGCCCGTCGCGCCGGCGCCAGAGCGGGAGCCGCAGGAATCCTTTCTCCTTCTGCCGCACCGCGAAGGCGTGGCTGAAAAACGCTAGTTCGGCGAGGTCCGCCCGCAGTCCCGGGGAGGCGTCGAGAGCGCGGTAGACGAGGGCGTTGTCGACCGGCGCAGCGACGAGCGTCCCGAACGGCCCGATCGCCGACGGATCGACGCGGTCGAGCCCGGCGAGCAGGGCTCCCGCGTACGGGCCCTCGCGCTCCAACGAGATTATCCGGACGGCCGGGTGACCCTTGTCGGCCCTGTCCAACCGGACGAGGGGCAGCTCCAGGACCCGCTCGCGGGCGACTCGGACGGCCTCGTCGACCGTCACACCCCAGCGGGCGAACAGGCGCTCGCTCACGTGGCGGATCGAGTTGCCGGCGTCGAGCGCTAGCAGCTCGACGGTGTCGGGGACGGGGCCCTCGATCGTGACATCGCCAGCGGGCGCCATCGCCTTTGGAATCCAGTGGATGCGAAGGACCCCGGCGGCCGCCTCGAACGTCTGGGCCCGCGCCTCGATGGCATCGCCTGCCTCGCGGAAGGCCCGCCCGCGCTCGTAGAAGGTGTGAATGAACGCGGGCCAGCGGTCGATTGGCATCTTCACGAGAGCCGGGAGCAGGTTCTGCAAACTGAGCTCCGCCGCGTTGGCGAAGTCGCGGAGCATTGCGGTGTCTGGAATCCGAGTGCGGCCGACCTCCTTCTGGACCAGCAAGGCGAGGTACTCGAAGTCCGCTGGTTTCAGCGACGCCGCCCACTCCGGACTCGGAGCCATCGACTCGCCTGAAGTGGTCTTCGAGCCCGGCAAGACCTTGCGCAAGAACCCCATCGCGGTCCAGCTCCCACTCAGTGCTCGCGCCTGGATGCGCCGGCTGGTTCGGTCGCCCGGGTTCGGTAGCGACGGTCCGTCGATCGTCATCGTGCACGGGTCCCGGTGGACGGCCTCACGACGCCGCGACGGCCTCGGGCGCCTGCCGCCGGCTGTGTGTATGGGCGATGCTGTTCATCGGTCCGGCACCGTGTCATGAGCCGAATGGCTTGTTCCTTGGCGCGGCCCGCTGCCGTACGAGCGCAGCCCGATGAGACACTTCGGCGGTTCGATTCTGCAGCCCTGGCCTGGGCCATGACGGTTCGAGCCTGAGGCACGGCTCTGGGTACATCCCCGGACGCTCGCCCATCGCGGGCGCGTCCCCAGAGTTGGCGCAACAGCGTGTAGTGCCCTGTCGTGAGAGATCGGGCGGCGCGCACCCGCCCGAGGCGGCATCGGCGTCGCACGGTCCTGTGGTCGCCGGGACCTTCGGCCTCTTGTGGCATGTCCGACGCTCACGCATGGTCCGTGGTGCGACCCAGCGGGCCCGAGCGGAGGCGAGGGCGCTAAGCCAGCGGCTTCGGTAGTGATCGACGTACCGGATCAAAGCGAAGTTCATCCATGACCATCCGATGGCTCCCTGCGATCCTGTCAAGCGGGACGAGACATACGATGGCCGATGGCCAGAGGAGCCAGAGCGCGGGGGCGATACCGGCTGGCCGCGACGTCGTGAACAGCACCTTGGGTAAACAAGCGTCCGCCCTTGGATCGGGCCATGGCCGCAGGTTCATCGGCCTCGCTGCCTCATGCGTCGCCGCGACGGCCGCCTTGTTCCTCGCGGATGTGGTAACAGCCCCGGCGGCCCAGCGTCCGGGTCACTTGGTGGTCGCCGCGCTGCTCGCAGGCATTCTGCTGATCGCCTTCTTGTTCCTGCGCCGCGGCTTCACTTCGCGCATTCTGGTGGCGACCGGGGCGATGCTCATCGTGCTCGGCGTGGCGGTGGGTGCGTTCTTGCCGGATAGCCTCGATGCCGCGGTGGTCTTGCCGCTCGCGGGCGCCGTGCTGGCGCTATCGGCCGGCCGCGGGCGA
>JBEKCH010000043.1:0-45372 GCA_050014975.1 Candidatus Limnocylindrales bacterium | reverse complement strand
TAGGCGTGCTGGTATGGGGCTCGGCCCAGTACGAAGCGCTTGGACCATATGATCGTGTCGCTCCAGTGGCCGCCAGCCTCTGCGAGAACGCGGCACAGCAGCGGCCACTCCTTGGAGCTCATACAGAGGTACAACGCACCGTCGACTGAGCCGAGCAGCGTACCTGCCCAGGCCCGCACGAAGGCCTCGAACGCTGCAGGCTCCAGGTCGTCGTTGGCGATGGGCCGATGCCGCCGGGAACCCGGCCGCTGACCGCCGTGGTTCCCGAGGGCCACGTTGTAGGGTCCGTCACAGAAGGCCATGTCGGCGCGCCCGCCGGCTAGGAGGCGCTCGACGTCGGCGGGCTTTGTGGCATCGCCGCACAGCAGACGGTGCTCGCCGAGGGCCCACAGAGAGCCTGGCTCCGCCCGCCCGCTCCGGCGAGCCTCTTCGAGAGCCGTATCTAGATCGAAGCTCTCGGGCCGATCGCGCTTCTCGCGAGCCTCGAGGCTGCGCAGCAGGTTCCCGATCTCATCGGTGCGGAAGCCCGAGAGAGTGATATCGACGTCTGGGCTCGCCTTGAGCTCGGCGAGCAGGCGGGCCAGGAGCGCCTGGTCCCAGGTTCCGGCGATACGATTCAGGGCAAGACCAAGCAAGCGCGCCTTCTCGGGCTCGAGGTCGAGCCACACGACCGGCACCGTGCGCAAGCCCAGACGTCGGGCCGCAATGAGGCGCTGGTGCCCGCCGATGACGACGCCGTCCGCTCGCCGGGCAACCACAGGCGAGACGAAGCCGAAGGTCCGGATGCTCCGCTCGAGGGCGTCGAGCTCGTCGGAGCTAATAGAGCGAGGGTTGGCGGGATCGGGGCGGAGGGCGTCGATTGAGACCACCTCGGTCGCAAACGGCCCCGTAGCGGTGCTGATCATGGGAGCAATCTCCGTTGCAGGCGGCGGGCCTTCGAATGAGTGCCCGTACGCCCGCAAAGCATCAGGCCCCCCGCAATAGGGGTCGTTTCTACAAGCGCTTCTAGACCAGGGAATGTTGGGTCGGAGGGCGTCGATCGAGACCATCTCGGTCGCAAACGAGCCCGTGGCGGTGGCAGCCATGGCGGTGATCTCCCTGGTCTGGCGGCGGGTCTTCTTGGCCCGACGCACACGAGCATCGCCACCCCCAGCAATAGCAAAGGCTTCTACACGCGCTTCTAGACCAGGGATGTCGGGGGCGCCGATCGGCATACGGTTCGAGGCATCGCCGTGACCGATCGTGCGGGCAAGCGGGATCGCTCTGCTGACAATGCCAATACCACGCCCGTCAACAGCCGGGCTTTCTACGCGACCCTGGTGCCTGCCCACAAGGACAAGCACGCGTAGAAGAGCGGGCTCTTGACCGGTGTGGTAGGCGCCGCGGCGGGGGCTACCAATGGGCTAGCTTTGGTAGCCTACGAGCGATTGGTAGCCCCCGAGTAAATGTTGTATTGAAACGACCAGATCGTGCTATTTAGAGGGCTTTAATAGCCTCTGCTTGGGAAGCAGACACTCTGCCAGCTGAGTTACTCCCGCTCGGGGAGCAGGGAGAGTTATAGCAGATCCAGCGGCGGACTCCACCACCGTCGCATCACGCCCGCTTGCCTCCACTTCCTTCGGAGGAGTCGGTTGGGCCGCATGAGCGCCGTTAGTGGCCCAGCAGCACGACGACTGTGAGGATTCCGGGCACACAGGCGATCCCAAGGAACTCTCGCCGCCAGAAGACGATTGCGCCAGCCAGTGACACTGCCACAAAGAAGGCCCCGTATTCGAGGCTCAGTCTGGAGGGGTGGTCCATCAGCCACGTCCAGTGGAAGGCATCTGGCCCCATGAACACGGCAATCGCCGACGCGATCACGATGATCGTCCCGATCGCCAAGCGCGCGGCAATTGGCCATTTCTGGAAGACCAAGGGAGGCGACGGGACCTGATCAGCTTTGGGTCGCCTCCCCGAGGACCCGGGGGGAAGCGCGGGCGACGCGGAAACCGGCTCGTCGGACCCTACAGCTGGTCTTGGTATTCGAAGGGGCAGTGGGTTCTCTCGAAGAACGCGCTCGAGTGCTCCCTCGACCACATCCGTAGTGATGTCGTTCAGAAGTAGAAACCGATTGGAGACACTCGCCGCCGCATAGCTGGGCGACTGACCGGCCATCAGGGCGACCGCCAACGACCGCGCAGTGTTGCCGCTGTCGCGCCAACGGCGCCGATCGAACTCGTCGTGAATGAGTCCGATGAGATCGATCAGGGAGCCAGGAGTCATTTCGCCTTAGCTGGAGCCTTCAGCAGTTGTTCGACCTCATGCGTCAGACGAAGTGCTCGGTCGAATTGGGTCTTGCGATAGATCTTCCCGGCAGCCGTCCGGTCCTCCAGCACGACGAGCTCGAGATCCCGAAGGGTCTCCAGCCTCCGGGAAACCGTTGCCTCGCTGGCTGCGAACCCGCTCGCCGTTAGTTCGTCGCTAATCTGCCGTTGCCCCCTGACGCCGTCCACCAGGAGGTAGATGCGCCCCAAGATGGCATCCTTCTCAAACGACGGAAGGATCTCCGCCAGCACCGCCTTGCGGTCAGCACGGATCAGGATCTCTTGTCCCCGTTCAATGCTCTCAATCCGAGAACGGATGACTCTGAGTTCGTTGTAGAGCTGGTCAGTCACGTCACGCCCTCACGCTAATCCGGTCGCCCGGTATCGAATCGTTGGACCGGCACCAGCCGTGCTGAGCCAGCCCTGCTCGGCCAGCTGACTGATGCGGCGACCGACCGTCCGTTCTGACTGTTTGGTCGCGGTGGCCACCTGTCGCTTGAGGTCACCCGCTCCAATCCAATCGCCAGCTGCCACGTCCAGCACCGAGGCGGACACGGGATCGCTCAGGACAGCTTGGCGTGCTTGCTCGATCTCGTTACGGAATGCCAGACCAAGAAGAAAGATGATCTTGTCGAGCCGTTCGTTTGTCGAGTCATCCATCGTTGCTGTCCAGCTGCCTTGCGAGTGCATACGCATGGTATTATAGCGAACGCATAGCTGGACGATCTGCGCACGGCTATGGTGTCCAGATCGTCCACGCCATTACGATCTGGGGGCATGGCTGAAAGATGGGCGAACTCGACAACGAGATCTTGGCTGAGTTGCGGGCACAGACGGCCTGGCTCAGGGTTCTCGCGGCCCCCATCCTTAGGGCCCAACTTGAGCGGTTGCTCTCCACCGGCAAGAAGCGGCGCGTCTTCGAGATGACAACCGGCGATGCCACCGTGCGCGATATCGCGTCGGGGTGCGGTGTCAGCCTTGGGACGGTCTCCAAATTGTGGGCTGACTGGGTCCGCGAGGGCGTTGCCCGGACGGTCGGACCACAGGGAAGGGTGGCGCACGTCGTAAGTCTGGCCAGCCTGGGTATGGGCCTCGATCCCGAAGCGGCGCCTCTCGGTTCGAACGCGAAAGAGGAGGATTGACGGTGGCCGATCAAACGCCGGCAGGCGGCGTACCCGACCAAGCTCGAGTCGTGCAGCTGCTCGATGAGTTGCTTGCTTGGACCCGCTTCACCGCGCGCCCGCAACTCGTTGAGACCCTCGGTGCGGTTCTGAAGGATCCCAAGCACTTGCGAGCATTTGAGGCGACGGACGGGGAGGCCGGTCAGAACGAAGTTGCTTTGTTCGCCGGCCTGAGCCAACCAGCCGTCTCCAAGCTCTGGGCCCGGTGGAGCCGGCTCGGCCTCCTGGTAGATCGAGGCAAGAAACCGATGCACCTTGCAAGGCCGTCAGACCTCGGAATTGAGATACCTGATCTCGACCGTCCTGCCGTCAAATCTGAAGGTGCCGCCCGCTAACGGTTCCCCGCCTGTAGGGCCTGAGCCAACGCCGCCCTGATCTCGCCCGGATCGGCCTCGTTCTGCACCTGAAACCGCCGGCCGACCGCCCGGTCGACGTCCTCGGCTGTCGGTTCCGACCCGGAGTTGGCGAGCATTGACACTAAGGCCAGCGCGGTGTGGCCGTCTTCACGCCATCCCCGGCGTTCGAACTCGTCGACGAGTCGCGACAGGAGGCGCTGCCGGTCTGCAGTCGACATCTTCCTCACGTCTGCGCTCGTTCTCTGGTTGGTCACGGCGTGTTGAAGGTTACCGCCCACGATCGCCTGCCCGTCTAATGAGGAAATTCAGTCCCAAATGGCAACCCGTGACGCCCGTCTAGAGCATTGCCCTGACGGCCTTCGGAGTCAAGATCGGGCAGTCCGCCGGTCTGCGGCGCTGACTTGGGCTCGCCCTACTGTCACGGCTCAGTGCTGAGCACGGGTTTGCTCGCGGTTCCAGCCGCATTCCGCCGACGGGTGGACGGGTCTGCTTCGGTCTGGATACGCTCGGCCATCGGTGGGCCAATACCCGATAGATGGCACAGACACATGCGACAAAGGGGACAATCGGGGGCGATCCGAGACCCATACTGAACCCACTGTTGGAGGGAATGACGATCGTTCGGCTCGAAGGCCTGAGCAGTGGCGCTCTGGTGTCGGGAGTCGTGCCTGACGCCCATGTAACCGTGGTCAACGTCGCCTGGCACGGCTCCGAGGTCGTCACGCTGACCTACCGCGCCGCGGATGGCGCCGTCGCAGAGAAGCTCCTCTTCCGCGAGGACGAGCCGCGCCTCGAGCTTGTCGAGGAGGGACGTCCCTGGTCCTTCGATGGAGACGGCGAGGCGTTCAAGCTCGCCTCCGAAGCCAAGCGGATCAGCCTCGCCTACCTGTTCGACCCGTATGTCGCGGTGACGACCAGCCTGGTCGATCCGCTGCCGCACCAGATCACCGCGGTCTATAGCGAGATGCTCGGGCGTCAGCCCCTCAACTTCCTGCTTGCCGACGACCCCGGCGCCGGCAAGACGATCATGACCGGGCTCTACATCCGCGAGCTTCTGGTCCGCGCCGAGCTGCGGCGGTGCCTGATCGTGGCCCCGGGCTCGCTCGTGGAGCAATGGCAGCAGGAACTCACCGACAAGTTCCACCTCAGATTCGACCAGCTAACCAACGACTCAATCGATGGCGCGGCCAGCGGCAACCCATTCGCCGAGCGAGACCTGCTCATCGCGAGACTCGACAAGCTCGCCCGCGACGAGGACCTCCAACTGCTCCTCGAGAACGCGCCGGACTGGGACCTGGTCGTCTTCGATGAGGCGCACAAGCTCTCGGCCACGCTGTTCGGCGACGAGGTGAAGGAAACCAAGCGGCGCAAGCTAGCAGAGCGCGTCCGCCCCCACACTCGCAACCTCCTGCTGCTCACGGCGACTCCCCACAACGGCAAGCAGCCCGACTTCGAGCTCTTCATGAGCCTGCTCGACCCCGATCGCTTCGCCGGGCACAGGCGGGCCGCATCGGACGCTCCTCAGCCGGCTGCCTCCACGGACGACCTCATGCGCCGGCTCGTCAAGGAGGGGCTCGTCAAGATGGACGGCACGCCCCTCTTCCCGCCGCGCTTCGCCTACGTCGTGCCCTACGAGCTGTCCGCGCCGGAGGCGAACCTCTACGAGCTGGTCACGGCCTACGTTCGCGACGAGATGAACCGGGCCGACCGCTTGAAGGCCGAGGGCGAGGGCCGGCGCGGGGTCATCGTCGGCTTCGCGCTCACGGTCCTCCAGCGCCGCCTGGCCTCATCGCCCGAGGCGATCTACCACAGCCTGCGCCGCCGGCGCGAACGTCTGGAGCGGACGCTCGCCGAGGCAGAACAGCTCCGCATGGGTGCCGAGGCCCGACTGAGCCTGCCGGAACTCGACAAGATCAGCCTCGCTACGGTCCGCGATCTCTCCGAGGGCGAGGAAGAATTCGACCCCGACGACGCGACTGCCGAAGAGACGGAAGAAACCGAGGAGAGCACGGTCGACCTCGCCACGGCGGCCCGCACCATCACCGAGCTGCGAGCCGAGATCGAGACCCTACGCGGCCTCGAAGCCGTAGCCGCCGACGTGCGCCGGCGCGCCACGGACACCAAGTGGAACGAGCTAAGCCGCCTCTTCCAGGATGCGCCGGAGATGTTCGACGCCGGCGGAGGCCGCCGCAAGCTCGTCGTCTTCACCGAGCACCGCGACACCCTCAACTACCTTGTCGAGCGGATCGGGACGTTCCTGGGACGCGAAGAAGCGATCGTCGCTATCCACGGCGGTCTACCGCGCGACCAGCGGCGCGCCGCCGAGGCCCGGTTCAAGAACGACCCCGACGCCATCGTCCTGGTCGCCACGGACGCCGCCGGCGAGGGCATCAACCTCCAGCGCGCGCACCTGATGGTTAACTACGACCTGCCCTGGAACCCGAACCGTCTCGAACAGCGCTTCGGCCGGATTCACCGCATCGGCCAGACCGAGGTCTGCCATCTGTGGAACCTGGTCGCCCATCGCACGCGCGAGGGCGACGTCTATGCCCGGCTCCTGGAGAAGCTTGAGGTCGAGAAGGAAGCGCTCGGCGGCGCGGTATTCGACGTGCTGGGCCGGCTGACCTTCGAGGACGGGCGCTCCCTGCGCGACCTCTTGATCGATGCCGTTCGCAGAGGCGACTCACCGGAGATGCGCGCCTGGCTGACCCAGGTGCTCGACACAGCACTCGACCGCGACCACCTACGGGCTCTCATCGAGGAGCGGGCCCTCGGCGCGGACATCCTGGATCTGCGGACAGTCGCCGCGGTCCGCGACGATCTCGAACGAGCAGAGGCGCGCAAGCTCCAGCCCCACTACGTTCGTAGCTTCTTTCTCGACGCCTTCCGTCGCCTAGGCGGCTCGGTGCGCGAGCGCGAGCCCGGCCGCTACGAGCTGACGAAGGTGCCCGGGCGCATCCGCGAGCGGGCCCGCGAGGCTGCCTACCGGCCCGCCGTCCTGCCCGTGTATGAGCGCGTCGCGTTCGAGAAGGAGCTGGTCGCGGTCCAGGGCCGGCCGCTCGCCGAGTTCGTCTGCCCAGGTCATCCGCTTCTGGAGGCGACGATCGACCTGGTCCTGTCCGATCACCGTGACCTGCTTCGACGCGGCGCCCTTCTGACCAACCCGGCGGACCCCTCCGACGAGCTGGCCGCGCTTGCCTATCTTGAGCACTCGATCGTCGATGCTCGCCCGAACCGCAACGGCGGCCCATCAGTCGTTTCGCGCCGCCTGGAGTTCGTGGAGCTCACCGAGTCAGCGGCCCGGGGCGCCGGTGCCGCGCCATACCTCGACTACCGCCCCGCGACCCCAGAAGAGCGTGCGCTGCTCGATCCCGAGATAGGCGCGGCAGCCTGGCTGACCGGCACAGCGGTGGAGGCGCGCGCGCTTGATTACGCGATCGAGTCACTTAGCCGGGCCCATCTAGCCGAGGTCCGCGAGCGGACGCTCAGCCGCATCGAACGAACTCGGCGCGAGGTCCATAGCCGCCTGACCTACGAGATCAACTACTGGGACGGCCGAGCCTGGAAGCTCGCCCAGCAGGAAGCCGCCGGCAAACAGGTGAAGCTTCCGAGCCTTCAGGCGCGTCGCCGCGCCGAGGATCTGCGCGACCGGCTGCGCTCGCGGAACCGCGAGCTCGATCTGGAGGCTCGGATAGACGCGCTGCCGCCGGTCGTCGTCGGCGGCGCGATCGTCGTCCCGCAAGGGCTTCTCGACCGGGTCTCCGGCCGCCCGGCCCACGAAGTTGATTTGTTCGCCCGTGAGACCCGCCGGGTCGAGCTTCTAGCGATGAAGACCGTCATGGCGGTGGAGGAGCGAGCTGGTCGAACCCCTCGGGACGTGTCGGCGGACAAGCTTGGCTGGGACATCGAATCGCGCGAGCCTGGTGGTCGGCTGCGCTTCATCGAGGTCAAGGGCCGAGCCGAGGGTGCGACGACTGTGACCGTGAGCCGCAACGAAGTGGCTAAGTCGTTAAACGTGCCCGACCAGTGGTTCCTCGCGATCGTCGAGGTTCATGGCGACGAGGCGGCAGGGCCAACCTACCTGCGCCGTCCATTCACGAGAACGCTCGAGGATGCTGCCTCGTCGGCGAACTATCCGATCAGGGACCTGCTCGCCCAGGGCGAGCTCGTTGAGGTGTCTGTGTGACGACCCAGGGACTGCCCACCAAGCGCAAGCTCATCGAGGTAGCGCTCCCGCTTGAGGCGATCAATGTGGCCTCGGCGCGTGAGAAGAGCATCCGCCACGGCCACCCGAGCACGCTCCATCTTTGGTGGGCTCGGCGGCCACTCGCCGCCTGCCGCGCGGTGCTGTTCGCCAGCCTCGTGGATGACCCCTCGTCCGATCCCGATCGCTTCCCGACGCTGAAGGCGCAAGAGGACGAGCGTCGCCGCCTGTTCGACATCATCGAACGGCTCGTCCAGTGGGAAAACACAACGAACGAGGCGGTCCTCGAAGAGGCCCAAGTGGAGATTCGCCGCTCGACCGGCGGCAAACCGCCGCCTGTTCTCGATCCTTTCTGCGGCGGCGGCAGCATCCCGCTCGAGGCGCAGCGTCTCGGACTTGAAGCGCACAGTTCTGACCTCAATCCGGTTGCCGTCCTCATCACCAAGGCGCTCATCGAGATCCCGCCGAAGTTCGCGGATCGCCCCCCAGTCCATCCAGATGCCCGCAGTGGCGTAGGCGGCACGGGCACGTGGAAAGGCGCGACCGGGCTCGCCGAAGATGTCCGCCGCTACGGCGCCTGGATGCGGGACGAGGCTGAGCGCCGGATCGGCCATCTATACCCGAAGGTTCGCCTGTCCAAGGAGCTCGGCGGTGGCGAGGCAACCGTCATCGCCTGGCTCTGGGCCCGCACCGTCACCTGCCCGAACCCGGCGTGTGGTGCGCGCATGCCGCTCGTGCGCTCGTTCGAACTTTCGACGAGAGTGGGCAAGCAAGCGTGGGTCGAACCAGTCATCGATCGCGCCGCCCGGACTATCTCGTTCGAGATCCGCGGACCTCGAGGGCGGGCGTCGGAGGGAACCGTTGGCCGCCAGGGCGCGCATTGCGTTGTATGCGATGTGCCCGTCCCGCTTGACTACATCCGGGCTGAAGGATGCGCGAAACGGCTGGGTGCCGAGCTAATGGCAATCGTGGCTGAGGGTTCTCGCGGTCGCATCTATTTGCCCCCGGATCACGAGCACGACCGCATCGCGCGATCAGCCGTGCCGGCATGGGGACCCGATGCCGAGCTTGCGACTCATCCGCAATACATGGGCACGCCGCGATACGGCATGACACACTTTCGGGACCTATTCACCCCGCGTCAGCTCGTCGCCCTGACAACGCTTAGCGACCTCGTCGGTGAGGCGCGCACCCGCGTCCATCGCGATGCGCTCACGGCTGGTCTCTCCGAAGAGCCGGCGCCTCTTCTGGCGGGCGACAGGGGAGCTACCGCTTACGCCGATGCCGTTGCTACGTATCTCGCATTCGTCGTGGATAGGGTCGTCGACCGCCACACGACGGTTGCAACCTGGGATTCGAGTCCGACCAAATTGCAGCTCCGCAACACGTTTGCACGGCAAGCGATCCCAATGACATGGGACTTCGGCGAAGGGAATCCCTTCTCCAAGTCGTCCGGAACCTTGGGAGCCAGCGTCGAATGGGTTGCGGAGGTTGTCGCGGATGCCTCGGTAGGGATCGCTGGCTCAACCAAGCAGCTCGACGCCGCCCGAGCCGCCGACGGTGTGTCGCTGCCTCTGGTGTCGACCGACCCGCCTTACTACGATAACGTCCCATACGCCGACCTTTCGGACTTCTTCTATGTCTGGCTGAGGCACTCGCTCAAAGACATTTACCCGGAACTGTTTGGAACAGTGCTGACGCCCAAGACGTCGGAGATGGTGGCCGATACAGTGCGATTTGGCGGCCGTTCCGCTGCGCGTGATCACTTCGAGCAAGGCTTGTCCTTGGCATTCGCCAACATACGACGGAGTGCTGCCCCGGGCTTTCCCGTCACTGTCTATTACGCTTTCAAACAGTCCGAAGGAGACGAAGATGACGGGGACTCGGCCGGGACCGTGGCTTCCACCGGCTGGGAGACGATGCTCGAAGGCCTATTGCGGTCGGGTTTCTCGATCGACGGCACGTGGCCGATGCGGAGCGAGCTTGGCAATAGGATGCGATCCATTGACTCAAACGCGCTTGCTTCCTCCATCGTCCTCGTGTGCCGCCCACGCGAGACATCTGCTGGCATCACGACGCGCCGCGACTTCGTCGCCGCGCTCAAACGCGAACTGCCGGAGGCGCTCAGGACGCTGCAGCACGGCAACATTGCGCCCGTCGATCTGGCGCAGGCTTCCATTGGCCCTGGCATGGCCGTCTTTAGTCGCTACGCAAAGGTCCTCGAGCCGGATGGCTCGCCGATGCGCGTCCGCACGGCACTCGCCGTAATCAACAGCGCGCTGGACGAGTTGCTCGCGGAGCAGGAAGGTGAGTTCGACGCGGATACCGCTGGGCCATCGCCTGGTATGAGCAGTTCGGCCTCAAGGACGCCGAGTTCGGGATGGCCGAGACACTTTCCAAGGCGAAGAACAGCTCGATTGGGGGGCTGGTCGAGGCCGGGATCGTGGCCGCTGGCCGCGGCCGCGTTCGTCTGCTGGCACGAAGCGAATACAGCATCGACTGGGACCCCGCGACGGACGCGCGTCTCCCAGCCTGGGAGGCCACACAGCGGCTTGTTCGTGCGCTGCTCGATGGCGGCGAAGGGGCGGCCGCGGAGATGCAGGCGAAGCTCGGCGGTTTGGGCGAGCAGGCCCGCGATCTCGCATACAGGCTCTACCAGGTAGCCGAACGAAAGGGCTGGACGGACGAGGCCCGCGCCTACAATGCGCTGGTCGTCGCCTGGCCAGACCTTCTGCGTGGAGCGGAGCGGGTAAGTGCGGCGCAACCCTCGCAGCCGAGCTTCGGGCTCGAGTAGGTAAGGGGGAAGGCGCGTGGCGGTCACGAACAAGGAGCGGGTCGGGCGGATGCTCGACGTGCTCGCGGTGGGGCTCCAACCGGTCGTCGACGAGGAATTCACCAAAGCATACGGCAAGGCCTGGGTGTCCGCCGTCCTGGCGAAGAAGGAGATGGACACCGGATCGGTTGGCTCGGCTGACCCCAACGATCCGCAGTTCCTCCTGAACGCGGTCTACTTCCACTGGAAGGAGACCCTGGGCAAGACACTCGGCGTGGCGGAGCGCAACTACGTCGCCGAGTTGCGCGAAACTCGCAACCGCTGGGCGCACGCGGGCGCAAAGCCCTTCTCGACCGACGACGTGTATCGCGCCTTCGACACGGCGGAACGGCTTCTCCGCGCGGTCGCTGCTCCGCAGTCGGACGAGCTCATGAAGGCGAAGCTTGCGGTGCTTCGCGAGTCCATCGAGGCTCAGCAGAAGAGCCGCGAGCGGGCTACGGCGTCCGCTCCCGTCGCCGCCGAACCGGCCAAGGGCCTGGCGAGCTGGCGGGCGGTCGTAGTCCCGCACCACGACGTAGCTGCCGGCTCCTATCGGCAGGCCGAGTTCGCTGCCGATCTCGCCCAGGTCGCGCGCGGCGAGGGTGTCAAGGAGTATGTCGATCCGCGCGAGTTCTTCGCCCGGACCTACATCACCGAAGGTCTGCGCCTCCTCCTCGTCGGCGCGCTCAAGCGACTCTCGGGCTCGGGTGGCGAGTCGGTTGTTGATCTTCAAACAACCTTCGGCGGTGGCAAGACCCACTCGATGCTGGCGCTCTGGCACATCGCCGATCCGGCAGTTGATGTTGCCCATCTGCCTGGGCTCGAGCCAGTTCTCGCAGAGGCGGCCGTGGGGGCGCTTCCGAAGGTCGCTCGGGCCGCTCTGGTCGGGACGTGGGTGTCTCCGGTGACGCCGCGCGTCGTGGGCGGCACAGAGATCCGGACGCTCTGGGGCGAGCTCGCCTGGCAGCTTGGGGGTGAGGCCGGCTTCGCGCGCGTGGCGGCGGCGGATCGTGAGGGGGTTCCGCCGGGAGCGCAAGCGCTGCGCGACCTTCTGGCGGCACATGCCCCGGTCGTCGTGCTCATCGACGAGTGGGTGACCTATGCGCGCCTCCAATGGGGCAAAGACACGCTTCCGGGCGGCACCTTCGATGCCGCGCTTTCGTTCGCTCAGCAGCTCGCGCAGGCGATCGACCAGGTGCCGGGTGCGCTCCTGGTCGTCTCATTGCCTTCCTCGGCAATCGAGGTCGGCGGCGACGGAGGCCAGAAGGCACTCGAAGCGCTCAAGCATGTGATCCATCGCGTGGATGCGCCCTGGCGGCCAGCAGCCGCGCAGGAGTCGTTCGAGATCGTCCGCCGTCGTCTGTTCGAGCCGATCGGCCCTGACGAGGCGAAGAGCCGCGACGAGGTCGTGCAGCGCTTCTCCGAGCTGTACGCCCAGTATGTCGGCGTATTCCCCACCGACGCCAAGGAGAAGGCATATCTCGAGCGGCTGCGGGGCTGCTATCCGATCCATCCAGAGCTCTTCGACCGGCTCTTCGACGACTGGAGCACGCTGGAACGGTTCCAGCAGACGCGCGGCGTTCTCAAGCTGATGGCCGCGGTCGTCCATGCGCTCTGGGAGAAGCAGGACCCCAACCTTCTGATCCTGCCCGCAGCGATCCCTCTGGACGATCCGATGGTCCTGTCGCAGGTAACCCAGTACCTCGACGATACGTGGCCGCCGATCATCCAGAGCGACGTGGATGGGGTGTCTTCGCTGCCGCTCCGCCTGGACCGCGAGAACGCCGGAACGTACGGGCGGTATTCCGCGGCCCGGCGTGTAGCGCGGACGGTGTTCCTCGGCTCCGCGCCGCTACCGGCAGCCGCGAACCGGAGCATAGACGATAAGCGAATCCTGTTGGGCTCCGTTCAACCTGGCGAGATGCCGGCCACGTTTGGCGACGCCCTGCGGAGGCTCGCGGGGCAGGCAACGTTCCTGTATGAACAGGGAGGCCGCTACTGGTACGCCACCCAGCCGTCGGTGAATCAGCTTGCGCGCGATCGGGCGGGCCAGCTCAGGGGAACGGATCTAGTCGCCGTGGAAGTCGAGCGACGGCTCAAGACGGCGCTCTCGGACCGTGGGCCGTTCGCACGGGTCCATGCGTCGCCGAAGGGCGGCTCGGACGTGCCGGACGAGGACGAGGTCGCGCTCGTTGCTCTCGGCCCGGAGTACCCGCACGATCCGAAGGCTTCGGAGTCGCGGGCGGGTCAGGCCGCGAAGGCGATCCTCGGCTCCCGAGGCCCTGGTGACCGGACGAACCAGAACATGCTCGTCTTCCTCGCGCCAGACCCGCTCCGCCTGGCCGAGCTGACAGATGCGGCGGGCCAGTATCTGGCCTGGAAGTCGATCTGCGACGACGGCGAAGCCGGGAAGCTCAACCTCGACTCCTACCAGCGCGGCCAGGCCCGCAGCCAGCGCGACGCGGCCGACGAGACCGTCCGCGTCAGGGTGGGGGAGACCTACATCTGGCTCCTGGTGCCCGAGCAGGCGGACGGTACAGCGAAGGTGGGCCTGCGGACCGTCAAGCTCAATTCAGGGCCAGATCCGCTTGCGATCCGTGCGGGGGCCAAGCTTCGCAACGAAGAACTGCTCATCGTCAAGTTCGGCGGCGTGAATCTGCGGCTCGCGCTGGACCAGAAGCTCGGCACGTACTGGGATGCGCATCACGAGGTCGGGCTCCGGGAGCTGTGGTCATGGTTCGCGCGCTACGTCTATCTGCCGCGGCTGCGTGATGTCTCCGTGCTCGAAGGCGCCGTGCGCGACGGCGCTGGCAACATTCTCTGGCGCAGTGAGACGTTCGCCTACGCAGCCGCCCGAGAGGAGCCGGCAGAGTATCGCGGCCTTGTCGCGGGGAGGGCGGTGGACACGCCGATAACGTCGACCAGCCTGATCGTCGACTCTTCTCTTGTTCCAGACCACCCCGTCCCTCCCCCAGTCCCTGAGGGTGAGGGACACGAGCACACCCCCACGCCGCCACCTGCGCCGGTCGCTCGCGTCGCGCGCTTCTCCGGTGAAGCCGTCCTGGCGGACCCTTGTACTCCGTTCCCGGAGTTGGAGAAGCTGGTCAAGGAGATCATCGGTCCTCTGGCAGCGCAGGCGGATGTATCGCTTACCGTCCGAGTCGAGATAGACGCCAGCCACGCCGGGGCCGCCGGGTTCTCAGACAAGACGATCCGTGATGTCTCTGAGAACGCCAGGACACTCAGGCTGCGGAAGTTCGACTTCGAGAGGGACTAGGGGACCTCTTCGGACCGTCCAACAGCGAGCACCTAGCCCAGGCCCCATCCGGAAGTGTTCAGGCTTGAGGCGTTCCCAAGTGAATTCAGCTTCCAGATTGGCTGAACACGCGCCTACTTCTGCTTGGGAACCGGCTTCGTGTTCCGGACTATCTTCCCGTCCTTGCCGTGCTCAATCAGTCTCCCGCCTGAACCGCTCGCCTTGGCGCGCCCAATTGCGACAGCCTTGGCTTTTGTTGGCTGGATCGAGGCCGCCCGTTGGCTACCTTCGGACTTGACGGCCCAACCGCTGTCACGGGAGGTCACGTGCACAGAACCGGATCTACCGCTCGCGTGCGCTTTCTGCAGCGCAGCACGTGCGGTCGCCTCTGCGCCCGATGGCCTAGTCCCTCCGAGGATCCTGTAGTCGCTTTGCGCCGCGGGTGAGACTGTGAATTTGGAGGTCATGGCAGCCCGCCTTCGACAACTCTGTCAGGCTTGATCATAGCGGCAAAAGTGAGCTGGAGCACCACGCGAAGGCTCTCGGCGTCGGCTCGTGGATCGAATGCTGCCCCGCGACGGCTCGAGAAGTAGAGGACGCCCGCAGGAACCAAGTCTCGCTTGTGCTTGACCCAGGCCGGTACGCACAGAACCGACGCAGCCGGGAGCCTGCCTTGTCGAGCCCTCTCTGTTTGCCAAGCGAGCAGTTCTGTCTCCGGCACGTTTCGATCAAATGCCGCGCCTGTTGCGGAAGACGATATCGGCACTCCAGCCGCGTAGCAGTACCCCGCCGCACCCCACGGTTGCACGTCATCGGCCAGGAGGCGACGCCGCGGCCAGCCAGTGTAGGACCGCCTAGTGGAGTCAGAGCTCACGAGATGGGTTAGCGCACCATCGGCGGCGATCGCGTAGAAGCCCGCCCTAAGGCTCCTGTCCCCGGCAAGGCTTCCGGCAACAGCTCGCCCGGCGGCGACGGCCTCTTTGAGCGCAGTCCGCCAGTGATAGGCACCGGGCAAGGTCCAAGGGCTGTGGACAGCGCTGGCATTGAGTGCGCTCTCACCCAGTTGACAAAGACTCCGCCCGTTCTTGATGAGCACCTCACGACGCAATGCCAAAAGGAAAGCGGGGAGTTCCTCGTGGGCTTCGATGGCGGTAACGGCGATATTGAGGCCCAGCCAGTAGCGCCTGAGCAGATCGAGCCTTAGCGCCTGTTGCGCCGGGGTCAGTGTGCCTGGGGAGGCCACGAGAATCGCTCTGCAGTCGCGCGCCTGGTTGCGGATGATCCGGGCCAGGTTGGGGTCAGACAAGCTGAATCCCACCAATAGGGCCGTCTTGTTCGCCAAGACCCCTGAGAAACGAGCGTACCGGTGTTCGTCCTCTGCAGCCATGTAGTCTCGCGAGGTCACCACCGGTCGGTCGCCGAGTCTTGTAGCCCCGCTCCAGTCCTGCGGGAGCCGGCCGTGGAAGTGCCGAATGCGCCCGGACCGGCCGAGAGCCCGCTTGGCGTCCTCCAGCAGATCGTCGTAGTTCGAGGTGAAGACATCTGGCATCCGAGCGCGGTCGACAAGGGAGGCGATGTGCCAGTGGACGATGGATGGACGGAACTTCTCGTTGGGTCGTAGGCCGCCATAGAGGGCCGCGTGGAGTTGCTGATTAAACGCAGTTGTCTTCATCAACCGCTGCAACGAATCGGCTCGGGAGATGGGATCGTTGTCGTGAAGGCTTGCAAGAACACCCTCCAGTTCCTCCCCATTGAGCCGTGCCGAGAGGTCTTTGGACGCTGCGTTCTGGATCGTGGCAACCATCTCAGACCAGCCGGGCATACCCGATGCGCGGGACACGCCTGCTCCGGCGACGAGGACCAAGTTCCCGTGAACATACTCATCGGCGAGGTCTTGAACCAGGGAACGAAGGGCGGGACCTAGAACGTGCCCAGCTTCGGGTGCCATCGTCACGCCGGGCCCGTGAAGATCCTACGGACCGGGCGCGCAGCGCGTCGCTCGAAGCGCCTGTACTTGCCTTCCACGAGACTCGAGCCCCCAATCCCGCAAACGCTTGCCGCCACCACCGACTGCATTGTGGCGCTTCACAAAGCCTACGACACCAGTGAACAGTGGGTAGCTGTGATTCCTCCCGCGATGCCGGCGCCTGAGCCTCCGACGGCGCCTCGTTGGATCTGCCGGCGCAGCAGAATGTTGAGTCCGCAGGGCCTCACCGCGGCACCTCGAAGCCATGAGATCCGGTTCGAGGAGGCTTGAGGAGCCGACCCTAGCGAACGATCGGCATCCGGATGTGGATGGCACGGCTCGGACCACCGGAGATGGCCAGAACGGCGCTGACGCCGAAGCGGCAGCGGGACAAGTGTCGCGCGTGTCACCATGGGGTCTGCGTCTCTTCAGAGGAGAATCGGTCGAGGCTTCCTTCGGCCGATGACAGAGACTCAGGTCAGGAGTAGAGGCGCAGATGGCAAGACTCCAGGGTCGCGGGCAGCGGCTAATGTCGGTCACGTTCGAGACGTCGGCCCACGCCCAGCCCGGTCACTTCAACGTGCCTCTGCAGGTCGCGCTTGAGCTCGGCTCCGGCGACGGCCAGGCGATCAGGCTTCGAGTGGAGTCCGCGCGAGGCCTCCTATTTGAAGGTCGGGTCGAGCTCGCCTCGGGCACGGAAGTCTATCCGCGCCGGGACGATCCAAAGAGCGGCCTGCGGAGCATCCGGCCACACGAACGCCTGTTTGTGACCGCGTATGCGGACCTCGATCGCCCGGGCGATCACGGGATGATCGTTCGAGCGGAAAGCGTCGAGTCGCTCGTCTATCGCCGTGTCGGATACCGCGACGATCCATGGGATCTGGCCCTCGTGCAACGCGATCGTCTGTGGGATGACGTCCGGATCAGCCGGCTCCTAGACTCGCTCCTGGCTGGCTACCCGATCGGATCCATCCTTCTGTGCGAGGTAGAAGACGCGCCCGAGAGAGTTCTAGACCCGGACTCGCGCAGACTCAAGTCCGCGACCGGCCCGCAGCTTCTCGATGGCCAGCAGCGGATCAACGCTCTGGCTGCCCTGTTCGGCGAACTCGAGGGCTTCGGCGTCTTCTACCTCCACATGACAAAGGGGCGCCCGCGGGAGGAGATGGCGACCAGGCGCCGGACGAAGGTCAACGTCACCGACTACATCGTGCATCGCGATGGCGATCAGGACGAAGCCTGGCGTCCGATCAGGGAGCGGGAACTTCACCTGCGCCTGTCGGGGTTCGCGCGATTCGCCCTCGAACACCGCGACGCGCTCGCGCATGCGGAAGGTGCACTCGAGCGGGGGTTGGCCGAGGGCGGCGACCCCGACGATCTGTCGCGCGGCCTGGGAGGCCTCCGTGAGATAGACGATCGGTTCATCGTGCCCGCCGAGGATGGCCGAAGGCGCCTGGCCGCGCAACGGGCGCTCGCACTCGTGCGGGCCTGGCGCTCGCCTGTGCCGGTCGAACAGCGCCGCCTGCGCGACATGGTGGATGTCCTCCAGGTATTCGAGCGCGTCAACCTCGAGGGTGTGCGGGTTGCCGGCGAGGACGTCTTCTTCGCCGCGGTCAAGATGCGTCTTCCCGACGCCGAAGAGCTGTGTGACCGGATGCGCCAGGCCGCACCGTTCCTGCCGCGTCGCGGTGCTCTTCGCCTCGCCGCTCGTCTCGGGAGCCTCGCGGCCGGGCAGGGGGACCTGCTGCCGCTGCGGGTCGAACGACTGAACGGACCGCGGGGCGAGCTTCTGCGATCGGCGATCGAGCGGGTTCTCGATCCGGATGCGCCCGCGACAAGGCGCATCGGGCCGCTGGCGCGTCGCCTCATGCAGCCCGAGGTACTCGGGCACGCGCTCGAGTACGTATCCGCGCCACTTTTGGACCACGTATTCGGCTGGGCCGCCGTGTCCAGGCGCCTAGACGGTGCGACCGATGCCGAGCTGGACGCATACGCCCACGAGCTTGCCTCCTATCTGGTCGGCGCGACGGCATTCGACTACTGGCCGATCTTCGAGGAGTCCTTCTCCGTCCCGGCAATGGACAGCGCGATCCGAGCCGGTCTGCAAGGTCAGCGTTTCCCCGCCCAGGAGATCCGGCGGCGCATAGCCGGACGATGGTCGGAACTGAGTCGCCGCCGGAGGCAGGTTCGGTCGGTCGTGTTCGAAGCCGGTGGGGTGCCAGACCGACAGAGCGCACTCGCGATGGCCAACGCATCGGGCTCGCTCTTCCTCGCCCTGGCCCAGGGGCTTCCGTACGAGCTGCCCGAGCGGTCGGCGGGCCCCGACGGCGTGCCAACCGGTCGGCGCCAGGTGGAGTGGGACCACATCTGGCCTCAGGCCCGAGCTGACCGGTTCCGCCACCATCGAAGGCTCGCTGACGGTGCGAGGGCGATCTGGCGAACCGGAAACCTGTGGGCGCTGGACCGCCCGCTCAACACGAGCGCGGGTGCTCGACTTCCTCGCGAGAAGTTCGATCTCCTCGCCAGCCTTCCAGCGGGAGGGCTGCCGTCGCGATGGCCCCAGGCGGAGCAGGCGTTCCTGACCGAGGCTCAGATCGAGGCGTATCTGGAGATCGAGAAAGACCTCGGGGCACACTCCGGGGACCCGACCGCAGTGGAGCGCGCGGCCGAGCGCCTGGCGCACCTGGTCGATGAGCGCGGGACGGAGATCGGGCTTGCCGTGCTCTCTCGCTTTCCGTCCATCGCGGCCTTTGGCCGAGCAGCGACCGAGACCAGCGGCGGCGGTGATGAACTGGAGGGCCTCGAGCCGCCGCGTGCCGAGGAGATCCGGGCGGCCCTGCGGGTCGAGTTGCCGGCGCTGGCCCCGGTCGCGAGTCAGACAGTGACCCGCGGGTGATCAACCGAGTGGCGCCAACGCTGATGGTGCCACTGATGGTCCAATTCACCACCTGGTATGGTAGGAACGTCCCCGGCCGCTAAGGATAGTTAGTGCAACCCTTGGCGATCTCGTGTGGGTTCGCCTCGATGTGACCCTCTGGCCCTGGCTCAAGTACAACATTGGTGGGCTCCTCCACCGGATCGCTGTCTCCAAGGCCTCTCACGGGCGACCCCCGCTGCGGCCGTGGTCGTGAGTAAGCGGACCGGGCGTCCGGCCGATGGCTTTGACCAAGCGATGGCCGACAAGGCAACTTGATCGACACGATGAGTGCGTGTCAGGGTTGTTCCCGTTGAGCATTGATCGGAGCCAGTCGGCCCGTCCGTTCAGCGGCGACAGCCGTCGAGCAATCCCGACGGAGACGTTGAGGGCTGGTGGCGACGCCACGGCTTGGCGCCTTTAGGTGGTGCCTGACTCCCAAGGGCGGGACGGGGTTCGTACCGGAGGGATGGCTGCGCTCACCCCGAGTTCGCAACCCTGAGCTAACACAGCTTGGCAAACGCTGTGCCATAATTCCGCCGCCTGGGCAACGTCGCCGAGCTTCGTTGCCCTCCAGCCTTGGCGAAGTCGAGGGTTGACGCAGGACAGTTCGGAGAGGTCGGGGCGGGGGAATCCGCGCGTTGTCGGACCGTCTGGTCGACGACAAGGGAAGAAGCTGAACATGCCGTTGACAGCGTTGGCAGGGCTTGCGCCTCGGTACAGACGAAACGATCGGCCGTCAGGCGGACCCGCGTACCAGGGATCGAGCGTGACGGTCCGATAGGCATCTGGGACGGCGCCTCGAAGGACGTCCAGATAGTCGTCCCTGTCGTGATCGATGAAGTCGCGAACCACAAAGACGGTGTCGAGGAGGAAGCGGTCGCCCGCGCACGAGCCAAACAGGATGATCGAACCTCGCCGAAGGTATCTCAACCGGACCGGATGCCCCTGGGGCTTGCCTCGCCATTGCTGACAGCCCGTATAGAGGAACTCGTCACCAAACACGAACGGGTCGGTGTTCCGTAGCTCGGCGAACTCGGTGCGTGGTTCGAGAAACGGGTGGTGGAGGTACCTGGGATAGTCGGGGCCGGGCGCCTCGAGCTCCTCGACCGTCGAGGGCGGCTCCCATTCACCCCACAGCAGAACCTCGCCGGCGTGATCCTCGCCAGTGGCGTCCAGCGAAATCCCTGCCGTGCGCATGAACTTCCGTCGGTGGGTCCCTGTGTTCCATCGCTTGATGCCTGGCGCGTCGGGATGATGTTCACCACCTGGATGGGTGAACTGGACCGCGCAGAGCGCCGGCTCAGGCACGGTCGGCTCCGATCGCGGCGCCGATGGCGAGCTTCGCCTCGTGCGACACCGAACCGAATGGGACGCTCACGCACCGACCAAACGCGAGCAACGTTCTCCTGCCTGGCACGACCTCAATGTCCACGGCTTCGGTTACGAATGGGCGGTCGCGCTCGACGGTGTGGATGACGCGCCAGCGGCCGAGGCGGGGAAAGCGGATGCGGTCGAGGTGCTCCCGCGCGACCGATGCGACGATAACGTCGGGTTGCAGTACACGGATCAGCTTGTGCCAAAGTGGCGGGCCGCCACGTAGAAGAGAGGCTCGATCTTCGTTCGCCAGTCCGCCCCAGGTTGGATCGGTTGCGAGCGGTGACAAGAGATCGGTGTGCAGCGCGGTGTTGGGGAGGCCCTCGTAGTAGGTCGCCGAGAGGCCATTCAGAACGGGCTCGAACCCTTGGTCGAACCACCGTCGGTATGGCGCCGAGCGGAAGTACGAGTCGAGAGCGCTGACGTAGGCAAGACGCTCAATGGCCGTTGCAGGCGGAGCAGTCAGCACGCGCGCGGTCCCGAAGCGAAGAAAGCGATCGCCCTCAGGGAACTCCACCCGCGAGGGATTGAGTCCGACGGTGACGACGCGAACGATCGAATTCGAGAAGGCTACTGAGTCACCAAACCAGAGGATGGGGGCGGATGGCCGCACCACGGCTCCGCCTCCGCTGGCATAGAGACTCCAGGCTTCGTCGATGAGATCGGCCGATTTCGCCATCGCCGCCGCGAGTGTAGAAGCCAACAGGTACCCCCCGCTATTCAGCGATCGTGACGAGGTTCGCCTGCTGCCGCCCTGGCAACGCGGCGCCGGCTGGAGCTAGCGGAACTGCCGCCTCTGTGCATCTCTGATGCGCTGCCGCAGTTCGTCTGGGATCTTGACCACGCGGACCGTGACCCCGAGATGCTCGAGCGCCGCCTTCATCCAGCTTCGGCCCATGAGGTGGGCGGCGGCCTCGTCGTCGGCGAGAGCCAGGATCTTCTGCGCATCACCCGCGGGGTAGAGAGCTGATGCGGCCCAGGCAAGCCGAAGGGCATCGACCATGACCTTGTGCTTCTGGGCAGTTCGGGCGCGCCCCTGATGCGCCCACGCCTCCACGAGAATGGGGGGCTCCTCGCAGACCCCATCGAACTTGAGCACCGCCCCGCCAACGACCCTGCTCGTCGCCTGGGTGAACGTGACACCAAGCTCGCGGCCCAGCGTCTCGATGATCACGTGCTCTGCCTCGCGTTGGACCGAGCTGTCACCGGCAGCTGTGGTCGAGGTACCCGGCGTGAGCGGCGTCATGCGAGCTGGTCCCGAGGCTGGCGGGAGACGTTCTCCTCGAACCAGGCGCGCTCGGCCGCTCGACGTTCGTTGATGCGCGCTCGACGCTGGAGGAAGGACGCGTCCCGGAGCTCGAGGAATGCCTCTAGCGATGGAGGGACCACGGACACCCCCGGGTCCCGATTGAACAGATCGTTGCAGCTGCGGCAGCAGGCCACCACGTTGGCCCGGTCGAGCACCCAGTCAGCCGGCACTCCCATGCCGATGGCCTGTTGGGGCACAACGTGGTCCACCGACAGCTGGAGCCAGCCCTCGAAGACTGACATATCAAGGCCGCAGTACACGCAGCGCTCACCACACCAGGCGAGCAGGTCGCGTCCGTAGCCGCGCCGCGCAACGTCGCCGTGCGGCGGACCCAGCAACTCCTGCCCGCTGCCGGGATACGAGGCGAAGGGCAAATCGACCGTGTCGAACATTCAGCACCTCCTCACCGTCCCCACAGCAGCCGCCAACGGCGTTCAGTGTACGGAAGTGCAACCTCGCGTCCAGCATATGCCACGATCTGGGCCATAGTATGGCGGTGGATCCTTCCGCGGAAGGCTGGGCGCGATCGCGATCTCGGTTGGCGACAGGTTCCTGGCACGACGCCGCCGCCACGAGCCCGGTGCTGTCGACGATAAGCGGGTTTCTCCTCATGCGCGCTAACGGTGATCCTGATGCTGTGATTTCCCTGTGCGGCAGCCATCAATGACCGGGCATGATCATCTCGGTCCGAGCGAGTTATCCACCGGGTGTTCCGCGCATAACCGCTTGGACCGCAGACCGCGGGAACATCCCAAATGGAGGCCCAGTCGTGATCGAGTCAATTCCTGCCGATTGGCGCGAAGCCCTCGGCGATTGGCTGCTGACACATGGCCTGAAGACGATCGAGCGCTTCGTCGCGGCCGAGCGCAAGGCAGGTGAAGTCTACCCGCCCGAGGACCAGGTGTTCGAGGCCCTTCGTCGAACTCCCTTGAAACGCGTCCGGGCTGTCATCCTGGGTCAGGACCCATATCCACGGCGTGGTCGGGCGCATGGGCTTGCCTTCTCGACGGCCGATGGCGAGATGCCTACGGGCGGCTCGCTCAAGCCGTGGGCCAAACACAGCGTCCTGCTTCTGAACACCGTCCTCACGGTTCGTTAGGGCAGCGCAACAGCCATGCCGGCCATGGTTGGGAGCAGCTCACCGACGCTATCGTGGATGCCGTCGCCGCAAAGCATCACCGATCGTCTTCCTGCTTTGGGGCAATCGGGCGCAGGCCAAGGGCTGCCTGATCAACCGGCACCGCCACATCGTTATCGAGTGCCCGCATCCCTCTCCGCTCTCGGCCCGGCTTTGGTTCCTCCGCAGCAAGCCGTTCAGCCGGGCCAACGCCGAGCTGGCGAAGCGTGGTGAGCCGCCCATTAACTGGCGACTCGATGAGTAGGCTCTGCGAACGATCGCTCGAGCCCAAGACGGATCCGATGCATCAGTTCCGCCTACACGCTCGTATGCGTCCGAGCGCAGAACCTGGCGCGCGACACACCCGTCTTGGCCGTCCACGTATGCTCGCTCAAACGAGCCGATCGCGTCGTCTTCAGCGAGCGCTGGGGATCACCTCCCAATGAGCGGTCCTGCCACTGGAAGTCAGATCCAACCCTCTGCCCGCGCGGCCTCCGCGTATTCGCTCGGCGGCCCGTCGATACGATCGCGCTATGGCGCTCCTAGGCGGGCTAGGACGATTCTGGCGCTTTACCGAGCACCTGTTCGACGATGAGGGCAACGATGTTGGCGCGGTGAAACCTGTCTAATGCTCACCGAAATCTAAACAATCATGACAAGCACCCAGCGTTCGTCACATGTCAACTCCGGCCGCTCGTATTCACGAGAGGACAAGATCACTGAGGACGGTGCCGAGCCGCGGTAAAGGCAGCGAGACGATACTGCAAGCTCACATGAGCTTCGGAAGACTCAAACCCGGAGGGCAACTGCCTTCCGTTCCGAAACTGGCGAGGCGCCATGCGATGGCGCGGGTGACCTCGGCGCGGTCGACATGCTTGTCCAGGAGGGGCTGCTGGTCCGTCATCGCGGGAGGTGGACCTTCATGTCGTAGCCCAGAGTGTCGCCCCCCGGCCGCCAACCTCGTGAGCCTTAGCCGGGCAATGGCCGTACGCGGACTTCAACTTGTGACTACGTTGCCCGCGCAGCTCGGAGTCCCCACGCTGAGGGCGCAGCAACCGACCGAAATGTCCGACGGCTCCAATTCTCGGGTCCGATCCTGCCCTGTGATGACCGCTGACGCGACGCACGGGAGCCGTCCCCGCCGGCCGCGACTCGAACGGCCGCGCTCAGTGCAGAGTCGCCAGGCGGTGCATGTCGTCCCTCAGCAGTGGGTACGCGCGAGTGTATACGTCGTACAGCGCCTCGTACACGTCCCGCGTCTGTGGATCGGGGAAGATCGTGGTCGCGACGGGATTCCAGTTCGCGGTCGAAACGCCGCATGCATCGGCGGCCATCCTCGCATCGCCGTAGGAGGCACCGACGGTGATGCCAGGCACGTCTTGGGGTAGCCCGGCGACGTCGCTCACAATCTGCACCCACAGATCTCCCCGCGTCCCGCCACCGACGGCGACGAGCCGGCGAGGTCGTGCGTTGGCTGCCGCCATCGCTTCGAGGTTATGCCGGACGCCGAACGCGACGCCCTCGAGGATCGATCGATAAAGCTGGGCTCGATCGTGGCTCAGCGTGAGACCAATCCAGACGCCGCGAGCCTGCGGGTCGAAGAGCGGTGTTCGTTCCCCGGAGAAATAGGGCAGCAGGACAAGTCCACGCGATCCTGCGGACACTGTTCGGGCCTCATCCACAAGGTCTTGAATCGAACGGTCGACCAGGCCCGCAAACCAGTTCGTGATCAGTCCCGAGGTCGCCATGCCCGCTGCCAACGAGTACGTTTCCGCTGTTCGGCCACCATACGACCACAATGTAGGGATATTGATCCGGTGCGCCACGATCTCGATGAGAAACAGGGTCGAACCGTACATCACCATCGTGTCGCCGATGTCGCGACAGCCGACGCTATAGGAGTCGGCCATCGCGTCGATCGTGCCGGCAAGAACAGGCGTCCCGATGGAGAGACCGGTCGCCGCTGCGGCTGCGGGGGTCACCATTCCGACGATCTCCCCAGGCCAGGCAAGGCGTGGAGGCTCGAGCCGGGCGGCGGCCGCGCCCCATCCTCGCGCCCACCAATCATGTGTAAGAAGGTCGTACAAGGGATCGCTCGCGCTGGCGGTGTAGTGATCCATCACGTACTCGCCCGTCAGCCGCTCTACGATGAAGCTTGACGCTGAGTACAGCCGACGCGCTGCATTCCACGCGTCCGGATCATGGCGGGCAATCCAGCGCAGCTTGGGCCCCACGGACTGCGTCGTTGGCGTGTTGCCCGCGTGCTCGCGAAGCGAGGCTTCGTCGATTTCACGAGCGATCTCGGCGATCTCGACTGCGGCTCGCGTGTCGATCCCGTACAAGATCCCAGGCCGCAGCGGCCGATCCCGCTCGTCGGTGACCAGTGCGCAGGGCCCGATCCCGCTGATGCACACGGCCCCAACGCTTGTGCGTTCGGTGGCCGCAAGAAGTCGGCGAATCAGGTCGCACGTGTCGTCCCACCAGACGCTGTCGGGATCGTGCTCGAACCAGCCTGGGGCCGGCCTCGACGTCTCATGGGGCCTTGTCTCGATGGCAACGATTTCGCCCGATTCGCTGACGGCGACGCCCTTACTACTGCTCGTCCCGATATCGATCCCCAGCAGCACGTCTCATCCCTCCATCAAGGTCGCCCTACAGGCCCGACGCGAATCAACGCGGCGGCGCTGCTCGTGGGAGCATCGAGCTTGACTAATCGGCCGGTGCTGGAACGTAGGCGATCGCTCGACTGCGTCACCGGCACGCCTGCACACCGGACGTCTCGTCCAAGCTGACGCTGCTAAGAGAAGTCGAGGGACTCCACTCTCGCGACCACTCCAGCCTCCCGCGCGTACCATGGCCCCTTGAAACGCAGCGTGGCAACCATGGGGTTCAGCGTATGGGAGACTGCTGGAACGGATCATTCGACCTCGCTTGTGCGAAGGTGCCACGGGCGATCGTCAGCCAGATCGAGCAGGCTACGGATGATCAGATCTGCCGACGGCGTGCCATTGACGTACCGGCTGGCGAGCCCAATGACCCTCATTCCCGCCGCCCTCGCAGACACCATCCCGGGAACGGAGTCTTCGATCGCGACGCATCGACCTGTCTCCACCCCGAGACGAGCGGCGGCAACCACGTAGATCTCAGGGCCAGGTTTTCCAACCTGGATCTCATCTCCGGCAACGCTCACATTGAATGCGGTCTGGAACCCGAGCGCGAGCAGGGTCGCGTCGACGATTCGGCGCGGCGATGATGATGCGAGCGCGAGTGGAACGCCGGCATTGCCGAGATCGTTAAGGAGGAAGCGTGCGCTGGGCGTTGGAGTCGCCTCCTCGATCGATGGGAGGAGGATCCGCTCGAATTGGGCAGCTAGAACGGGCGCGGGATCGGACAGACAGAATCGTTTACGGACCGACCTCCAGTACTCCTCGTGGCCGAGACCCACGAGCTGTGCGTAATCCCGGGCTGTCAGCACCGCGTGAAAACGAGCTAGGAGCGCCTTCATCGCGCGAGCGTGGATAGGCTCCGTGTCGGTCAGAACGCCATCCATGTCGAACACGACACCTCCGATCTCCCCTGGATAGCACGCGGCCAGTCTCATCGCCTCGGCCTGCGGGATTCGATCGGTACGACTCGTCCGTCGGTATCCACCGTTGGCTGCCGGCGCGCCGCGCGCGGCGCCTCTGCGTCCGGAGCCTGGTCGCGCGCCTGATAGCTTGATCTGACGAGTGGGGCCGACTTGACGTGCCTAGAACCGAGAGCGAGCGACTCGGCCTTCATGTCGGCGAACTGGTCGTAGCGTTCGACCGGCAGGCGCTGCTCACAAATGTTTGTCGATCTCCGGGCGGTCGACCCCGACATTCTGATGATCGCCGAGCCTCTGAGTCCCTCTCGTGGAGCTCGTCGCGCCGATCGCCGAAGCTGACCAGGATGGACGACTTTGCGCGGACCGGTGCGCCGGTCGCGGCCGCATACGCCTTCGCTCGCTCGGGCGCGCTGAACGGGCGGTCGTGGCGAGCTCGCATGCGGATGGGCTTCGCAGCCGCTAGGCCGAGGTCCTGGCGGGTCTCGCGGGACGGCCATTCGCGTCCGGATCGACTCGGGGTAGCGATCAACGGTATTAGATAGCTCCAATGGCTTCGCGGTACATGCGGCTAGCACGGGACCCTGCAATGCCATCACGCCCCCCTCAGGCGTTGATCTGGCGGCCGTCGACCGCCATGGCCGCCTCGCCCAGCGCTTCGACGAGGGTTGGGTGTGGATGAGTGGAGGCGGCAACCTCCGACGCCGTCGCCTCTAGCGTCATTGCGACCGCACCCTCGGCGATGACGTCGGTGACCGACGGTCCGATAAAGTGTATGCCGAGAATCTCGTCGGTCTTGGCATCGGCGATTACTTCGGCGAAGCCCTCGGTCTCGCCGACGATGACGGCCTTTGTGTCGGCCACGAAGGGGAAGTTCCCCTTCGTGGCCGCAATGCCGCGCTCCTCGCACTGCTGCTCGGTGAGCCCGATCGAGGCGACCTGCGGACGTGTGAACGTGGCCCGTGGCTGATGGTCATAGTCGATCACCTCGGGAGGGTTCGCTCCCGCGATGTTTACCACTGCGACGAATCGCTCCCGTGCCGCGACATGGGCTAGCTGGAGGCCGCCGCAGACGTCGCCTATCGCGTAGACGTGCGGCTCGGCCGTCCGCATCTGGTGGTCGACCTTGACCACGCCGCGATCGACTTCGACCTCCGTCGTCTCGAGCCCTATGTCCTCGACGTTGCCCGCCCGGCCCTTGGCGACGAGCAGCCGCTCAGCCCGGATCTGCTCCTGAGGCTTCCCCTCCGGGCCGACCATCAGGCAGACGTCGTGGTCGGTCGTTCTGACCGCTGTGGGCTGGAAGCAAGCTTTCGTCATGACCCGGATGCCGCGGCGGATGAGCGCACGCTCAAGCTCCTGGCTCACCTCGCGGTCCTCGAGCGGCAAAACCACCCGGATCGCTCCTCTAGACCCGGCCCCACTCAGGCCGGCTGAGGGTTTGCGGGCCATCGCCTAGCGTGCGGCCTCGGGTTGTTCGATCAGCTCGCCGAGGCGCTTGAGAAACCGCGCCGCCTGGGCGCCATCGACGACCCGATGATCGAAGGTGAGGCTGAGCGGGATCGTCCGGCCCACACGTACATGGCCATCGCGAATTACCGGCCGATAGGCGATCCGACCGACACCGAGTATGGCCGTTTCGCCAGGATTGATGATCGGGCTGAAGTAGTCGATGCCTAGGTGGCCTAGATTCGTGACGGTGAACGTGCCGCCAGCCAAATCCTCCGAGCTGCCGCGCCCAGCGAGGGCTCGTGCGCGAAGCTCCCGCCAAGTCCGAGCGAGCTTGAGCAAGGGCCGCTCGGCTGTGTCGCGGAGAACAGGCACGATGAGCCCCGACGTGGCATCGAGCGCAATCCCGACGTTGATGTGATCGCGCAAGACGATCCCCTGCGTGGTGAGTGTCGCGTTCAGCTGTGGATGCTCAACGAGGGCCCGAGCGACACACCGCGCAATGAGGAGATCAAAGGTGATGCCCTCGGCCACGTTCGGATTCCGGACGCGAAGGTCCTCGACGGCGGTCACGAGGCCCTCTCCGCCGACCTCAATCATGAGTGTCACCGCCGCGGTGGCTCGCGCGCTAGCGGACATGCGGCGAGCGATTACAGCCCTCGCTCCGGACAGACCCGCCAGCTCATCTTCTGCCACGCTCGGCTGCTGGGAGACAACAGTCCCGTCTCGTTGCGCGGCTCCGACAATTGCCTCAGTCTCCGGTCCGGTAAGCACCGGCGCTATTGTGGCGACCCTCGCCTTCGATGCCGCGAGGACGTCAGCCTCGACGACCTGTCCATCCGGCCCGCTTCCCGCCAGCCTCGAGGCATCTATGCCGAGCCGGGCGGCAACTCGACGGGCGCGTGGACTCACGGAAACTCGCACGGCGGCTGGCTGTCCGGCGCCGATGGATCGATTGGCAGCGTCGTGGCTTCGCTCTTGCGTTACGGCCTCTAAGGCTTCCGCTGAGGGGGACCCTGGAGCTGCTGCGGTCGCCGCGGTCGCCTCATGAGTCCCCGATGCAGCACGAAACTCCGCGATCGGCGCGCCGATGGGCACGGTCTCTCCGGCAGCCACGAGAAGCTGGCCGATCTCGCCGTCCTCGATCGCCTCGACTGTGACGAGACTTTTGTCTGTCTCGATCTCGTAGATGGGCTGACCGGCTGTTACCCGCTCACCCTCGTGAACCAACCAACTCACAAGTCTTGCTTCGTCGGATGCGGCACCGAGGTTCGGCATGATGAGAGTCGCGGTCACGGTAAAGACTCTCGTGAGGGCCGCTCGCGCGCCGGTGGAGTGAGGGAGGCACGTCGATAGTGCTCGTCGATGCGGTCGATCTTCGCAACCTTGGAAAGCGAGCGCCCGCCGGCGAACTCGGAGGCGAGGAATGCATCAACAAGCAGCTTCGCCGATTCCGGCCCAATCGTCTCGCTGCCGAGCGTGACGATTTGCGCGTTGTTGCTCTTGGCCGCCCGGACCGCCGAGTGTGGGTCCGCGATCTGCGCCGCCCTGATCCCGGGAACCTTGTTAGCCACGATGGCCATACCGATCCCCGTCCCGCAGACGAGGATGCCTCGCTGGTGCCGCCCAGCGATAATGTCTTCTGCTACCCGCAGGGCGATATCCGGATAGTCCACCGGATCCGCCGACTCGACCCCGACGTCGTCAACGGCGAAGCCTTCTGCGAGGAGATGATCCCGAATGACGTTCTTCAGCGGTAGGCCGATGTGATCGGCGCCGACGATGAGCCGATACCGCTTAGTGTTCATCGCCTAACCAACCTCCGGCAGGCTGTTGCTATGTCGGCTACCGACGGCAGGAGGGCCTGCTGGACCGGCCCACTGAAGGGTAGTGGTACGTCTGCGGCTCCCAGACGGGCAACCGGGCTGTCGAGAAGCGAGAAACCATCCTCGGAGATGCGAGCAGAGATCTCCGCTCCGGCCCCACCCGTCCGCGCCTCCTCCGTGACAACGACAGCCCGACCAGTTTTTTCCACAGAGGCAAGGATGGTGTTCAGATCAAGTGGCACGAGTGTACGCGGGTCGATGACTTCGAGGGAAATACCCACCTTAGCCAGTTGATCCGCAGCTTCGAGTGCGCGGTGAACCATGAGCGCCGTGGCGACCACTGTGACGTCGGCTCCCTTTCGCTTCACGTCGGCGAGGCCTAGTGGAATTGGGGCGTCGTCGGGATCTGTCATCTCGGCCGTGTCCTCGGGCTCAATCATCGGCTCGTCACCCGCTCGCCCGCCGACGGACTTGGTCCCGTAGAGTGCCTTGTGCTCGCAGAAGACCACGGGGTGATCGTCGCGGATCGCAGCCTTTAGCAGCCCGCGGGCATCGCTGGGCGTCGAGGGGATGACAACTTTGAGCCCAGGGGTGTGCACGAACCAGGCTTCGGGCGACTGGTCGTGCTGGGCGCCATGTTCGATCGCCCCAATGGGAAGCCGAAGCACCATTGGAACGGTCGCTTGGCCGCCCGACATAAGGTGGATCTTCGCCGCCTGGTTAGCAATCTGGTCGAAGCCGCACGTCACAAAGTCTGAGTACTGCATCTCTGCAACTGGCCGCCAACCGAGGAGGGCGGCGCCCACGGCGCAGCCGATGATAGCCGCCTCGGAAATGGGCATGTCACGAACGCGCTCGGGTCCGAATTCCTCGATGAGCCCGCGGGTGACGAGAAACGCCCCACCGAAAAGGCCGACATCCTGTCCCAGAACGATCACTCGCTCGTCGCGGCGCATCTCCTCGCGAAGAGCCTGATTGATCGCGGCCGACATCGTCAGCGCGGGCACGGAGATCATCCTGCCACGAACGCCATTGCCGCGGCCTTCGCCGGGCCGGCAGGCGGGCTCGATCGGGCGAACTCTATCGCTTCGGCGACTTCGTGCTCCACGTCCTGTCGGATGGTGTCGAGCTCGTCTTTGGAACTCCGCGACTCGCTGAGCAGCTCGTCTTCGAGCCGACGGATCGGATCTCGCTCGAGCCATTGTTCGAGCTCACCGGCGGGCCGATACTTGGCCGGCTCGAAACGGCTGTGACCCTTGTACCGATAGGTCTTGCACTCGATGAGTGTCGGTCCCTCTCCGGCGCGCGCACGCGCAACGGCCGCCCTCGCCGCGTCGAGAACGACGAGGGCATCGTTGCCATCGACCGTTTGGCCTGGCATGCCGTAGGCCACAGCCCGGTCGGCTACGCAGGGGATGGCGAACGCCCGCTCGAACGGTAGGGAGACCGCGTATTGGTTGTTCTCGCAGATGAAGACGACAGGCAACTTCCAGATCGCCGCCAGGTTCAGCGCTTCGTGGACTGCCCCCTGGTTCGCCGCCCCGTCTCCAAAGAACGTGACCGCCACGTTGTCCGTTTGGCCCAGCTTCAAGGCTAGGGCAGCTCCCACGCCGATTGGAACGCCCGCTCCGACGATCCCATTAGTGCCCAGGAACCCTCGGCCGAGGTCGAAGATGTGGAGGGAGCCCCCATACCCCCCGCTTGCGCCAGTGCTCCGGCCGAACATCTCCGCCATTAGCGAGCGGAGCGGCACCCCCTTCGCGATCGCATGGCCGTGACCGCGATGATTGCTGGTCATGGCGTCGCTCGGGCGAAGGGCGCGACCGACACCCGCGGCTACCGCCTCCTGCCCGATGGCTTGGTGCATCGTACCCGGCATCGTGCCACTCATGAACAGGCGGTAGAGCGCCTCCTCGAACAAGCGTATGCGGAGCATCGTCCGCAGAAGATCGACGCCCGTCTCCACCAGATCAATCGATCGCTGCCCGCTGGCGACTGGCATTAGTCGGCCTTTTCGAACGCCACCACCGAGACCGGGGTCGCTTCGAGACCCTTCACTCGCCACGGCACGGCGACGACAAAGAAGCGATTGCGCGTAAGCCGGTCCAAATAAGCCAGATGCTCGATGAGCGGGATCCCGTTCTTGAACAGCGTCTCGTGGTTCGGCTGTGCTGGCTCAGTTCTGCGCTCGATGCCAGAGCAATCGACGCCCAAGAGGCGGATGCGACGATCCTCCACGAGCCAGTCGATGGCTGCCCGCTCCAGATAGGGGTGGTCGTGGGACTGTTCGGTGCGGTAGTGACCGCTGTCGGTCCTGATGAAGACGATGTCGCCGACCTCGATCCCGCTACCCCGCCCGCGGAGTTCCTCTCTGCTGATCGGCTGAGCCACGCCCTTGTCCCGGAAGTCGACAAGCTGACACATGCCAACGACTCGATCGAGCTCGACACCGGCGATATCCGTTCCATCCTTGAGGTAGTGGAACGGCGATTCCATGTGGGTGCCTACGTGGCTCCAGAGGGCGACTTCCGACATGATGTACCAGGCATCCGGAGCTCTCTTGCCGACGTAGAAGGGCTGGAGCTCCTCAACATAGCGGTTCGTGACTTCGAGCCGAAACTCCTCCTGGCCGGGAAACAGAACGTGCGATAGCTCAATCACCCGGACGGTGCCCAGATCCGCCAGGTTTCGTCGAACATCGGCAGCGCCAAGGACGGTCATAAGTGCCTCCCGGGACACACCAAAACCAGTCTGGCCAGGTGTGTATAGTTCTAGACGACCTGTATAGACATAAGAGCATAGGCGGCTTCAGGGCTCTTGTCAAGCCCAGCCGCAGGGCTCGCGACAATACCGGCTGGTGTATGCTACAGCTCTGAAAGACTAGGAGGACGATCGAGACCAGAATGGCTGGCGAGCCGTTGTATAGGCAACTGGAGAAGCACCTCCGCGACGAGATCGGATCGGGGCGGCTGCGCCCGGGCGATCGCCTGCCCGCAGAAGCCGAGCTTGCGGCTCAGTACCAGATGGCCCGGATGACGGCGCGCCATGCCATTGAAGCTCTGGTCCAAGAGGGTATCCTTGTGCGGCATCGCGGCCGGGGCACGTTCGTTGCCGGGCCGCGCATGGCCTATCCCCCGGCAAGCCTCATAAGCTTCAGTCGGACCATGTCCCGGCTCGGTCGCCCCGTCACCACGAGACTGCTCGATTTCGAGATCGTGCCCGCCCTGGGGGAAGTCGCGGAACTCCTCGGAGAGCCGGAGAACGCACCTGTGCTGTTTGTTCGACGCCTGCGATTCCTCGATGGTGAGCCAGTTGCCCTTCACTCTAGCTACATGCATCGGGCGTATCTAGAAGGCTTGCACGCCGCCGACCTGCTCACGAAGCCGATCAGCGAGGCAATGGAGAATGTGACGGCGGTCCGGATTGTCTCGTCGCGCGACTTCTTGGAGGCAGCAGCTGCCACAAGCGAGGAGGCCGCTCTCCTCAATATCCTGCCCGGCGAACCGATCGCCATCGTCCGCGGCGTCTCGTTCACCGCCGAGGGATCACCCGCGCTGGCCACGCGCGCTGCCTATCGCGGGGACCGTTTCCGCTTCCTCGTTGGCGCGACGAACAGCGGTCTTTCGTTCGAGGTCAACTCGCCCTCATCCTCCGTCGCCGACAGTGACGGCGAGGTAAAGTGAGAGTGGCAGCGTGAATAAGACTTTTGCCATCGGCGCAGACCACGCCGGCAGGGTTCTCCAAGATCGCGTCTGCGAGGCATTGACGACCGCTGGACACCGCGTGTTGGTCGTGACCACGGACCCGTCGGACGACGATTTCGAGTACCCAGAGATCGCCCAACGCGTGGCCACCGAAATCCGCGAGGGCCGTGTCGATCGTGGCGTCCTCATCTGCGGCAGCGGGGCCGGGATGACCGTTGCGGCTAACAAGCTTCACGGGATACGAGCTTGTGTCGCCCACGACGTCTACACCGCCCATCAGATGGTCGAACACGACGACGTTAACGTGCTCGCTTTGGGTGCCCGCGTGATCGGCCAGGAGCTGGCTGCGGAGATCGTCTGGGCATTTGCTTCTGCGTCCTTCTCCGGGGAAGAGCGGCATCGACGACGCGTAGCGAAGGTCGCGCGGCTGGAGGCGGCGGGTTAGTTTTCGCCGTCGGATTCGCCGTCGGATTCGCCGTCGGATTCGCCGTCGGATTCTCCGTCCCTGGGTGCCTTGCTCCTGCACTCGAAGGAGCGACCTAGGCATCGCCGCGCGTCAACGCGCCGCGCGTCAAGCTCATCGAAGAGCGCTCTTTGCTCTAGCCTCGGTCATTAGCCATGGCAGACCCGGCCCTTTTCCCAGAGGTGTTGGACGCCACAACGCGGGAGCGTCTTCACGTGATCCGGCCGGCGCCTCCGTCGGCTGCGAGCTCCGAGCGCGGCGGCGATCGTCAGGGCCCGCCAGTGCTAGGCCGTTGGTCAAGGCCACGACGCAGCAGCGGCCATCGGCGCCAGCCCTTGACACCGGCTCCCGGTTGGTGTATAGACATGAAGGCATTGCTCTAGACAGCTCAGCTTCGATTCCGCGCCGTCGCCGAGATCGAGGATAGGTCAGTCGCATTCTCGAGGATGCACAGGCCAGTTTGGCGTCTCCGGGATGATGTTGGCGGATGACGAGGAACGGAGGTAGGTTGTGGACGTTCTGGAAAGATTGTTCGGCGTTCGTAAGCCGGTCATTGCGGCTTGCACGTTGCTCGCGTTGCCGGGTCGGCCTGGACATGACTCGCAGGGCGGCATCGATCGGATCGTTGAAGATGTCGCCCGCGACGTGCGGGCGCTTCAAGAGGCCGAGGTCGACGCCCTCATTTTCGTCAATGAGAAGGACTTCCCGTACTCCAAGAAAGCCAGCCCGGAGGTGATCGCAGCTGCCTCCGCCGTGATCGGTCGACTTCGCTCCGAAGTGCGCCTCCCGTTTGGTGTTGACATCTTCTGCGATGCACAGGCCAGCCTTGCGGTGGCGCACGCCACTGGGGCCTCGTTCGCCCGAGGCATCTTCAGCGGCGTGTACGACACTGACATGGGACTCGTTGAGCGTGACTGGGGCGAACTGGCGGCCTATCGACGAGCCATCGGCGCCGACGATGTTGCGGTCTTCACGTACGTCAGCGCCGAGTATGGGCGGTCGGTAAGCAATCGGTCCCTGGCTGAGCGAGCAGAGTGCGCAGCGTTCCTCGGACTCGATGCTCTGCTGGTCACAGGCCTCCACTCCGGCATGGCCCTAAATCTCGAGGATCTTCGTACGGCTAAACAGGCGGCCGGGGACGTTCCGGTCATAGCGGCTAATGGTGTGACGAGCAGGACGGTGAACGACGTCCTCGCCATCGCTGACGGGGCTCTCGTTGGCAGTGACCTTAGGGAAGACGGCTCGATATGGCGGCCGGTTGACATCGTGCGCTCGAGGCGGCTCATGGAGATAGTCCGGGCCATTCGCGCTTGACACACCTTGGCTAGGCGCGCCCTCTCACACGTCTGGCTCGACAATCTTGGGAGAAGGAGGAGTTCTGGTGAGGAAATCAAGGTTCGTAGTTTCGTTGGCCTTAGTGACACTGGTCGCTAGCGCGTGCAGCAGCGCGGCTAGTCCGACACCTCCGCCGTTGCCTGCCACCGGCACACCCGCATCGGCAACTTCTGGTGCCACCGTCACACCCGCTTCGGCTTCCGCTGAGGTGACATATGCAATCCCCCCGTCCAGTTTCACGATGACGATGATCGTGAAGATCGCGGGTCTCGACTGGTACTCCCAGATGGAGAGCGGACTGAAGGTGGTCGGTGCTGCGACCGGGCTCAACGTCTCTCAGACAGGACCCACACAGGCGACGGCCGAGGCCCAAGTTACGATCATCCAAGGTCTGATTCCGACGAAACCCACTGTGATCGGAATCAATCCAAACAACGAGGACGCATTGGAAGGCGTTCTGAAGAACGCACAGGACGCCGGGATCAAGATTATCGGCACTGAGGGCCCGGATCTAACGAATGCGAACCTCGATCTCGAGGCGATGGACAACAAGGCCTATGGTGCAGAGATGATGGATTCGCTCGCGACATGCATGGGAGGCCAGGGAACCTACGCCGCCTTTGTTGGTCACCTGACGGCAGCGAGCCACATGCAGTGGGTTGCGTCAGCTTTGCAGCAGGCTCAGGCCAAGTATCCTGGAATCACGCGGGTGAGCGATCCTATCGAGAGCCAGGAGGATGGCAATATCGCTTACCAGAAGACAAAGGAGCTCCTCCAGAAGTATCCCGATCTGAAGGGCATCGAGGGAAGCGGCGCGACGGACGTTCAGGGCGCAGCGCGCGCCGTCGAAGAGGCTGGGCTTGGTGGTAAGATCTGCATCGTTGGCACTAGCCTGCCGTCTCTCGTCACGCAGTACGTTAAGGACGGAACGATCTATCGCATCTTCTGCTGGGACCCGAAGTTGTCGGGTGAAGCTCTTGCAGAGGGAGCTATCTTCTTGGCTGAAGGCGGCACGCCCTACACAGGCATGAACCTTCACGTTCCTGGCTATGAGAACCTTCAGCCTTGCGGCGCGCCCTTCGCAGCCAGCTGCTTCGAGGGCAACGGGCCATTGTCCATAGGTAAGGAGAACATCGACCAATACAAGTTCTGACGGGGTCAACCGGATCAGCGATGGCGGAGTCCTTCCTCCGCTCGATGGGACGCGTCGCAACTCTTGGCCATGCTGGTAACGCTCCACGGCCGAGAGTTGCGACGGTTTAGCTAGTGGGACGAGAATGCCTGAGGCACTTCGTCTTGACTCCATTACCAAGAGATTCGGCGGAGTCGAGGCATTACGGGACGTTAGCTTCGAGCTCCGGGACGGATCCGTCGGCTGTCTTGTCGGTGAGAACGGGTCGGGCAAATCCACTCTAATAAAGATAGCCACCGGCGCTTTGAGCCCGGACTCCGGGTCCATCACTGTTGCGGGACATAGTTATGACCGATTGAGCCCGCGAGAGGCCATTAGCCAGGGGATCGACGTCATATACCAAGACCTTTCGCTCTTTCCCAATCTGACCGTGGCAGAGAATATCGCGCTGGCGTCACACGTCAGGGAGGGCCGTCGCGTCTTTGACGGTCGTGGCTCGCGCAGAGTCGCGAGTTCGTTGCTGGAGCAGCTAGGCGTTCCAGTGAGCCCGGATGATCTCGTGGGTAATCTGGGCCCGGCTGAGCGGCAGGCGACCGCCATTTGCCGCGCTCTCAGTCAGGAGGCTCGCTTGCTCTTCATGGATGAGCCGACTGCGTCGCTCACATGGCGGGAGGTGGAGAGACTGTTCTCCATCGTGCGGGAGGTAAGAGCGCGCGGTGTTGCGATCTGCTTCGTGAGCCACAAGCTGGACGAAGTCCTTGACATCTCGGACCGCGTGACCGTGCTGCGAAATGGTCAAGTTGTCGCTGCCGGGCCCTGTGCAGAGTTCGACCGCGGGACTCTGGCTCAGGCAATGACCGGCAGATCGGGTTGGGCTGAGCGGCCGCCGCGCCCGTTGGAGGAAGCCCTGCCGGCCCTCGAGGTGCGTGAGCTAAGCCTGGCTGGCGTGTTCGAGCATGTCTCGCTTGATGTGCGAAAGGGGGAGGTGGTCGGGGTCGCCGGGCTGCTGGGATCTGGTGCCGCAGAGCTAGTTGGCGTCGTGTTTGGCTGCCCACCGGCGTCGACCGGCGAGATCCGCGTCGCCGGCCGTCGGCGGTCGATTCGCTCACCAATCGACGCCATGCGGGCAGGTATTGGCTACGTGCCCAACGACCGCCTGCGCGATGGGCTATTCCTGCGCCACTCGATCGCTACCAACATCGTATCTGCGAACATCGGCGCCGTATCCGGATTCGCTGGCCGCCTGCGCCGCGGCATGATGCGCGCTCACGGTGTGCGCGCGATTGAGTCATTGCACATCGCGGCGCGCAGCCCCGACGCCCTCGCCGGCGAGTTATCCGGCGGGAACCAACAGAAGGTCGTCCTTGCCAGATGGCTCCTTCGCCGTCCGGCACTGTTGGTCTTGAACGGGCCGACTATTGGGGTGGACGTCGGCGCTAAGGAAGAGATCCACAACCTTCTCGCTGACCTCAGCAAGCAGGGTGTGTCGATCATGATGGCGTCTGACGATGTGCCTGAACTCGTCGCGACATGTCATCGAGTCTTCGTTCTACGAAAAGGGAGGTTGGTCGCACAGATGACCGGCTCCGAGTGCACGCAAGAGAAGTTGCAGGCCGAGATGATAGCATGAAAGCAACCCAGCCCTATTCACGCCGCGTGGTTAGCAGGCTGTTGACGATCGGCCAGTCCAACGAATTCGTGCTGGTCTTGGTCATCGTCGTCCTGTGCCTTCTCGTGGGGCTGGCGGAACGCAACTTCTGGAACTTGGGCACCGCGTTCGATATCGCGCGCAACTCGCTGGAGACAGTCGTCTTTGCCTTGGCATTTCTTGTTGTTCTCCTCGTTGGAGGAATTGACGTATCGTTCGATGCGATCGGCATCTTCTCTGGATACACAGCTGCGTGGATAGCGGTAAGCGGCTACTACGACTCAGATATCATCTTGGCATTCGTGCTCGCTGGCCTTATCGGCTTGGGGTTAGGAGCAGTGAATGCGGTGATCGTCGATCGTCTGCGCCTTCCTGTACTGATCGCCACGCTCGCGACGCGGAGTGTCTTCGTCGGCGTGCTGCTGACGTATATCGGGGCGTTTTGGTATAACTTCCTGCCTGGGCAGCTCGGGGACTTCCACTACTGGCAAGTGATCCGCGTGCCGGTCGGACGGGGCTCAACGTCACTCCATCCACTAGTCATTCCGGTGTTAGTCCTTGCGGTGGTTCTGTGGCTCGTCCTATCTCGTACGATGTTTGGCCGCGGCCTTTACGCAGTCGGCGGGGATGCAGAAGCGGCTCGTAGGGCAGGATTTCCTGTTCGCCGGCTGGTCTTCATGGCGTTGTGCCTGGCCGGCCTGCTGGCGGGGCTAGGCGGAATGGTGCATGTTTCACTCGGTGGTAATGCAGATCCGTATGAGCTCGTCGGTTCGGAGCTGACGCCGATCGCGGCGGTTGTGCTTGGCGGTGCGTCGATCTTCGGCGGGAAGGGTACCGTGCTCGGGACAGTCCTTGGGGCGGTCCTGATCTCGCTGATCAATTACTCGATGGTTTCTCTTGGAGTACCAGCGGCCTGGACACAGGTGATTGTCGGGCTCTTCATACTGATTGCTATCGCTTCCCAGCTCATGCGTGGGCGCAGGAGAGCCCGATCATTGCTTGCCATTCCGTCCGGAGCGTGACAGTGCTGAACAATGGGGGTCGCCGTAGTGCACGAGTGGGCGCGATGTGGGGACACGTGCGTGACGCTGTGCGGCGTCAGTGGCCGCTGCTACTCTGCATATTGATCCTGATCCTCGTCTTCTCAGCCGCGGCACCCGACACCTTCCCGACGCTGCTCAACGTTCAGGCCATTTCATTCCAGATCCCCGAAGTCGGCCTCCTGTCGCTCGGTGTGATGCTAACAATGGTTGCCGCCGGGATCGATCTCTCGGTCGTGGCAATGGCGGATCTTTCCGGCCTGGCCGCCGCGCAATTCCTGCACGCGTTTGGGTTCACTGCGGGGGGCCCTGACTCCTTTGAGATGACGGCGGTTGCAGTGATAATTGCCTTGGCGGTTGGGACAGCATGCGGGACGCTTAATGGGCTGCTGATCGCACGCGTGGGGGTAACACCCATCCTCGCAACGCTCGCGACGGCGAGTGTGTTCTCGGGTGCGGCATTGGTCTGGACGGGTGGCTACTCGGTCGTCAGTCTCCCGGGGTCGCTGCGGGCGTTGGGGAGCCCAATCGCTCTCGGCGTACCAGTGCCCATCATTGTTTTCGCCGTGGCAGTGGTTGGCGTCGCGGTACTACTCAACAGCACGACCCTAGGCTTCCAGATCGGGCTCGTGGGGGCGAATAGCGCTGCGTCCCGTTTCGCCGGGATTCGGCTGACCCGCGTGCTCGTAGCGACCTACGCCACGAGCGGCTTACTTGCCGGGCTCGCTGGGGTGATGATCATAGCCCGAAGTGGAAGCGCAACGCCTGACTACGGGCAATCGTACGTACTGCTGGCGATCGTCATCGTGGTGCTCGGTGGCGTGGATCTGGCCGGTGGTTACGGCAGTGTGGCTGGCGTCACTCTCGCAACGATCTGCCTAGCCGTTGTACAGGAGGGCTTCATCACATTACACCTCAGCCAGTTCCTCTACCAAGTGGCCCAAGGCCTGATCCTTGCTGGTGTGGTCGGCGTCCGCCTCATTCCGAGCCGCGATCTCAGGCATCGTTTGCACAGGGCCGTGGCGGTCACGAGACTTGCTGCGGGGGAGGTCGAGCCGGCCGACCGCGACGCGCCCGTTCCAAAGTCGGAGCCGCGGCGTCCCGGGGCCTAGCGACCGAGATGGGACGTTCATCGCGACGCCACCCCGCTAGTCGCCACCGGCCACGCGCTGGAAAACGAGCGAACTCACCTTAAGTTGGGGTGGATCATGGAGACCGAACTCCTTCTAGGCGTCGATATCGGGACGTCTGAGTCCAAAGGCGTGCTGGTCGATCTGGCCGGGCGGCCTGTCGCCATGGAAATAGCCAAGCACGGAGTGGAAACGCCCCATCCTGGGTGGTTTGAGCAGGACCCTGAGGAGATATGGTGGGGTGATTTCATTCACATAACCAAAGCATTGATCGACACCGCTGGTGTCTTACCTGCGCAGATCGTCTGCGTTGCCGTTAGTGGGTTAGGCCAGGCCTTGGCCCCCATGGACCTGCACGCCAATCCGGTCCGACCCCGGGCGATCTTGTACGGCATCGATACACGGGCCTCAGCCGAGATCCAGGAGTTGAACGCCACCCTCGGTTACGAGCACATCTTCGAAGTGACAGCTAACGTGCTCACTAGCCAAGCGGTAGGCCCGAAACTCCTCTGGCTGAAAAAGAATGAACCGGAAGTCTACGCCAGGGCGACCATGTTTACGACGACATCCAGCTACCTCGTCGCGAAGCTCACTGGCAACTTCTGTCTTGATCATCACCAGGCGTGCTTCTGGGTTCCTCTGTATGACTTCCATCGTCTCCGGTGGCACGAGGAGTTCTGTTCCGGAACCGTCCCAATTGAGCACTTGCCGGCCCTGATGTGGCCCACAGACATCGCTGGACGCGTTACTGCCGCAAGTGCCCGCGTCACCGGATTGCGTCAAGGCACACCCGTCACCGCCGGGGGAGGTGACGCGTTCGCCGAGATGATCAGCGCTGGCGTCGTCCGCGAGAGCAGTGTAATGGTAATGTACGGTTCCACTGCCGCTGTGTACATGCAGGCTCCGTCACCGGTCGCGGACAAAAGGCTGTGGAACTATCACTCCTACAGACCTGGACTCGATGGCGTTGCGGCGTGCACATCGACAAGCGGTGCTCTCACTCAATGGTTTCGCGATGAGATTTCGCGCGATCTGCTAGCCGAGGAGCAGGGTGGAGGGCCCTCCGCGTACTCGAGATTGGTCGAAGAGGCTGCGGCTGTACCGGCGGGTGCCGATGGAGTCATAGTCTTGCCCTACTTCAGTGGCGAGCGCTCGCCCATCTTCGATCCCGATGCGCGTGGGGTCATCTTCGGCCTTACGCTGACACACAGGAGGGCACACCTCTACAGGGCGGTGCTAGAGGGGATTGGCTACAGCGTCCGGCACATCCTGGACGTTATGCGCGCGAACGATCTGGCGCCAGACCAGGTCGTGGCCATTGGAGGCGGCACGAAGAACCGGGTCTGGGTCCAAGCCATAAGTGACATCTGCAACGTAGCGCAACAGGTGCCATCGATCACTATCGGCGCCGCATATGGCGACGCTCTCCTTGCAGCTGTGGCTATTGGGGCCCTGTCCTCGGTTGATGCCGCCACGAAGTGGGTATCCTACGAGCAAGTGGTCGAGCCACAGAGCGCCACCCGGGCGGTCTACGCACGTGGCTACGGAACATATCGGGAACTCTACGAGCGGACCAAGGAGCTCATGCATTCCATGAATACGATGCTGCCCGAAGGTGACGTAACGCCGCCACCGAGGTAATCGTTTCGGCCGCGCACCCCACGATCCAGCCCAACCTTGCTAAGACACGATTAGCTTCTCTTGGCTTGTGCGACCCGTTGCTGTTGGTCTGCTGTTACCTGGATGGCCCAACTCAAAGGAGAGTCAGAGCGATGGATGAACGATGGAACGAACTGGCGCGGCTTCTCGTCAACTGGTCTGTTGCGGTGAAATCGGGCGAACGAGTTATGGTCGCGATGCACGAGGTCGAGTCGCTTCCTCTTACAGTCGCGGTGTATGAAGAGGCGGTGAAGGCGGGGGCCTTTGTGCAGGTCCAGTTCCTCTCCGAACGACTGCGCCATGCTCTCCTGAAGTACGGCACCGATGAGCAGGTTGGGTGGATCCCAGAGGTAGAAGACTACGGAATGGAGTGGGCTGACGTCTACTTCGGCCTACGAGGCGCCCATAATCTCTACGAGAATGCAGACGTACCGGATGAAACTCTAGCGTTGAATCAGCGTGCCATGGGGAAGGTTTCGACGCATCGGTGGCAGAAGACTAGATGGGTGGTAGTTCGCGTCCCCAATGAGTCGTTCGCCCAGCAGGCCCACACAGACATCGAGACTGTGTTGGACATGTTCTTCGCTGCCTCCCTGCTCGATTGGGAGGAAGCGGGTCGAGAGTGGCGGCGGATCGCTGCGGTATTGGCCCAGGGTGATCGACTCCATCTGCTAGGGCGGCAAACAGATCTATGGTTCTCCGTTAAGGGGCGGACGTGGCTGATTGGAGATGGCAGAATCAGCGTACCCGATGGGGAGATATACACGGCTCCGGTGGAGACGACGATTGACGGAACTGCGTACTACGAGTTCCCCGCGGTACTCGGCGGCCGGATCATGGATGGCATCCAACTCACGTGGAAGCAGGGAAGACTCGTCGATGCGAGAGCCGATACGAATCAGGAATACCTCCGACAAATCGCTGCGACTGACTCCGGTTCTGGACTTATCGGGGAGTTTGGCTTCGGCGTGAATCCTGCTTGGAGGCTGCTGACGACGGACATTCTGTTTGATGAGAAGATCGGCGGTACCATTCACACCGCCTTGGGTAGGCCATATCCTGAGTGTGGCGGAACATATCAGTCCGCTATCCACTGGGACATTGTCAAGGACATGCGGGTAGATAGCGAGATCTACCTGGATGGTCAGCTTGTCTTCAAGAACGGGAGGTTCGTTCTCTAGAGCGCCGTTGGCCGACGTCGGGCGCCTTACCGCGCCTGAACTGACGGAACTGATCTCCCTAAGTCTGTCCAGGACATCGTCTTGGCGGAGTAGCGGCAGCAAACCATCGCGGCACGTAACGGGCGGTATAGAGCCCTCGGACCGCGGTGCTAGGCATGTAGCCCTTGCCCCTATGTTCGGTGTGTGGCCAGAACGCGGTCGGTCTAGTCATGGATCGGGTGGCCAATGTCCGCGTTCTCGGGTATGGGCGGCAGACGCCGACGATCTCGGCCGAGAGACGGAGAGGGTCAGTCCCACGACGTGTGTAACAGCGCCTCCTCGCGTCTGATCGATCAGCTCGCCATGAGCAACCCGGGCTCCACCTCCCTGTGCTCCACGACGGTGTCGATGAGCGCCATCGACTCGGCCCGGAAGTAGCGCCGGCCGTCCTGCCACTCGTCGTCCTGCTCGGCCAGGATCATGCCAACCAGGCGGATGACCGATGCTCGGTTGGGGAAGATGCCAACGACCCCAGTGCGACGCTTGATCTCCTTGTTGAGCCCGTGGGGGTCGAAAACCCGGATTTGCGATCAGCCGCATCGAGGTCGGGCGAGGGCGCGAGCAGGTCGGCCGCGGCCACGTCGCAGACCGCGTCCCGGACCATCGTGTGCGCGTCGGGACCGAACGGCAGGCGGTGCTGCGGCTTGGCCGTCCGGGTCTTGCGCTCGGTGTCGTGGGTCGTCCACTCGTGGAGCGAGACGATGCCCTTCCACGGCTCGTCGACCATCTGCTCGCCGAGCTCGATCGCCTTGGCCAGGACGACCTCCTCATCGGCGGTCAGGAGGGCGACCATGCCGATCTCGTTGAGGTACATCCGGACCGAGTCGTCGATCCCGATCATGTCCGCGGAGAGGGCCTCGAGCCCCTCGGGCGCCGGCTCTGCGAGCTTCCCCGCGTCCAGTCTGAGCTGCTGGTCGCGGGTATCTTGGGTCCTCGTGGTCCTCCGGGGGACCCGGCGCGACGCATGGGTCCGCGCCCGATGGCATCTCGACGCTCGGCCCGTCCGCAACGAACCGAGAGCAACCCCCCCTCTACGGTATACCTTCGAGGGGGACACCCAGCAGAAAGCAGGGCGCCTCCTCCACAGGAGAGGGCCCAACCGCACGGCGCACGACCGCGGGCTACCTACTAGGCCGCGACAGCGACCGCGACACCGAGCCCTCGCTGTCCGCGGGCTCGAGAGGCTTGCGGCCCTGCACTCGACCGGGGCGCTGACGAGGACGAGTTAGGGCTCGCGGGCGATCATCGTCGTGTCAGCAGTCGGTCAGGTTGGCCGCCAGGAGCGACACCCTGCCACGGTCCCGAACGGCACCGCCTGCGGGCGCTCAGGCCGGAGCAGGACGGCTCGGTTCAGTTGGCGAAGGCAGCGATCCGTACTGGCAGACGGCGCGAGCCCCAGCGACCGACAGGCCCGGCGAAGACGCCGGGGATCGGTTCACCGCACGCGCCGCAGTGGCCGTCGTCGGTCATCCGGTAGGTGCCGATCTCGTACCCATCACGCTCGATCAGAAGTGCGCCGCAGGCATGGCACGTGGTCGACTGCCCGCTCCGGTCGTGCACGTTGCCCGTGTAGGCGTAGCGGACCCCGTTGGCGAGGGCGATCTCGCGTGCGTGGGTCAGGGTCGCCGGGGGCGTGGGCGGCACGTCCAGCATCTTGTAGTCGGGATGGAAGGCGGTGAAGTGGAGGGGCACCCGCGGCCCGAGCTCCTCCACAACCCAGCGTGTGAGGCGGTCGAGCTCCTCGTCAGAGTCGTTGCGCCCGGGGATCAGGAGCGTCGTGATCTCAACCCATACGCCGGTCTCGTGCACGAGGTAGCGCAGCGTGTCGAGCACCGGCGCGAGATGCGCGGCGCAGAGGTCGGCGTAGAAGGCCTCCCTGAAGCCCTTGAGGTCGACGTTCGCGGCGTCCATGTGGCGGTAGAAGTCGGCCCGCGGCGCGGGGTTCATGTAGCCCGCAGTCACTGCCACGGCCTTGATCCCGAACGCGTGGCAGGCGTCGGCCACATCCATGGCGTACTCGGCGAAGATGACGGGGTCGTTGTAGGTGAAGGCGACCGAGGCGCAGCCGAGGCGGTGGGCGGCCCGGGCGATGGCCTCGGGAGCGGCGGCATCGGCGAGCGCGTCGATCTCGCGCGACTTGGAGATGTCCCAGTTCTGGCAGAAGCGGCAGGCTAGGTTGCAGCCGGCCGTGCCGAATGACAGCACCGCGGACCCCGGCAGGAAGTGGTTGAGCGGTTTCTTCTCGATCGGATCGACGCAGAACCCCGATGAGCGACCGTAGCTCGTCAGGACTATCGCGTCGTCGCGGCGGGCGCGCACGAAACACAGGCCGCGCTGGCCCTCGTGCAGCCGGCACTCGCGCGGGCAGAGATCGCACTGCACCCGTCCGTC
>JBEKCH010000042.1:0-45147 GCA_050014975.1 Candidatus Limnocylindrales bacterium | reverse complement strand
CGGCGGCGCGAGCCACCATGCCGGCCATCTCGTCCGGCTTGAGAGAGGCTCCGCCCACGAGGCCGCCGTCGATTGAAGGCTCGGCCAGGAACTCGCCGATGTTGGCGCTGGTGACGCTACCGCCGTAGAGGACTGGCACATCGTCGGCGGCGTCGCCCCAGGCCAAATCGGCCGAAAGCGTGGCGCGGATGGATTCGGCCATCGCCGCGGCATCCGCTCCGGAAGCCGTGCGGCCGGTGCCGATGGCCCAGACCGGCTCGTAGGCGATCACCAGGCCGGCCGCCAGGAGCGTCTCGACCTCCTTGCCCGCCAGGGCGCCGCGCAGCTGGGTGGCCACGACTTCCACCGCGCGTCCGGCCTCGCGTTCATCGAGGAGCTCGCCGACGCAGAGGATGGGACGCAACCCGGCCGTCACGGCCCGGGACAGCTTCTTGCCGATCAGCTCGTCGTTCTCGAACTCGTCGCGCCGGCGTTCCGAATGACCGAGGATGACCCAGCTGGCCAGCCCGGCGAGCATCGACGCGGAGATCTCGCCGGTGTACGCGCCGGCCTGCTCGGAGTGCACGTTCTGGGCGCCCACGGCAACGTTCTTCCCGATCAGCGCGTCCCGAACCGCGGCAAGGCACACATACGGCGGGCAGATGACTCGTACCACCTCGGGTTCCTCCGTCCGGGCGGCGATTGTCGCGGCCAGCTGTCCAGCATCCGCGGGAGTGGTGTTCATCTTCCAGTTTGCGGCAATGATCACAGGCCTCATGCCGTCAATGATGACAGAGCGCGACGCCGGCCCGGAGGGACACTCGGCCCCTCGGTCCGCGACCGAACGACCCCGTCGGTGTGTCACTCAGCCCCTCGCGTCGGCCACGAGGCCGGTTCGCGCAAAGTGCCGTCCGCGGGCGCGCGATCAGGCCCTGGAGATTCGCTTCCCTGCTCCCTCGTCCGCGTGAAGGGCCAGCCATTCGATGCGCTCCAGGGCCCGCTGGACGGCCGACCGATGGGCCTGCAATCGCTCGGCCAGCTCCGTCAGGGTCGCCTCGGGGACTTCCCGCCGGGCGTCGGCCACGAGCCGGACGAGATTCGACTGCCGGGCCAGCCGTCCGTCGGCCTCCACGGCATCGATCGCCTCGAGCTGCCGGGCAGCGGCTGCGACGGCCCGCTGCAGGTTGGCCGACTCGGCGTTGATCACCCGATTCAGCTCGCCGCGAACCGAACGCGCCACCTGGCGCGCCTCCAGGTCCAGCAACGCCGCTCCCCCACCCACGAGCCGCACGAACGTACCCACGGTTTCGGCGCTCTTCCACGTCACTACTCCCCGGCCGCGGCGCACCCGCCACGATGCCGGCAGGCCCAGCTCTCCCAGGCATCGGGCCAAGACCTCGGCCTGCGAGGCGCCAACGACGAACTCCAGGTGCGTCTGTCCCGACGAGAGGCTGAGCGATCCGTGGGCCAGAAAGAGGCCGCGCAAGTAAGCCGCCCGGCAATGTTCGGCCGAGCCGGCCCAGTCGAACGACGCGCCGGCAGAGGCGAGAGCTGCGAGAGCCGCGTCGGGATGCGCGTCTGCGTCGGTTCGGTTCCGTCGCAGGCGCAGCTCCAGCCTCACGACGGCTCGGCGCCGGCGTTCGAGAGCCCCCGCCAGGCCGGCGCTTTCGGCCTGCCGACAGCACCTCCGAGGAGGGTCGATCGCTGCCAGCTCGGCCCGGAGCGCCTCGGCCAGATCGCGCTCGGCGGTGGTCAAGCCGCTGCCCCCAACCCCTCCGCCGACGGCTGCCCGGTCACGCGGCCCCTTCCGATGCGGCCCCTTCCGATCACGCCGTCCGCACCGGCCGCACGGGCCGCGATCGGCGGCGTCCGTAGGTCTCGCTCTCGTAGATCTTCATGATCGCGGCGGCCAGTCGCGCCGGGTCATGGTGATGCGAGTTATCGGCATCCACGACATCCTCCAGCACCAGACGCGGGGTGTTGGTCGCGGGCCACACGGACGCCGGGGGCCAGCGCAGCCTGACCGGCTCAGCAGCATATCCGCCCGGGCGCCTGGCACCGAACTGGTTGTTCGCCAGGACGACGTCGAGGAGCTGCGGCCCGGTGTGGCGCTCGATGGCGGCCAGATGGTCGGCCAGATCGTAGCCTTCGGTTTCCCCAGGCTGAGTCGCCACGTTGCAGACGAAGATCCGGACCGCGCCGGACACGCGAACCGCATCCGTGATCTCGGGCAGCAGGAGGCTCGGCAGGATGCTGGTGTAGAGGCTACCGGGCCCGATAACGATCAGGTCCGCCTCGACGATGGCGTGCCGGGCATCTTCGCTCGCGGCGACGCCGTCGGGCGTCAGCCAGACCTTGTCGATGCCCGTGGACCTGGCGATCGCGGATTGGCCGACGACCTCGGCTCCATCGACCAGGGCCGCATGGAGCGTCACCGCCGTCGCGGTGGCGGGGACTACCTGGCCGCGCACGGCCAGGACCCGGTTCATCTGCCGCACGCCCTCTTCGAAATCGCCGCCCTGGACCGACGACATCGCCGCCAGCAGCAGGTTGCCGATGGTGTGGCCCCCGAGCGCGTCCGCGTCGTCGCCGGGGAAGCGGTATTGCAGCAGCTCGCCCATGAGCGGCTCGGCATCGGCCAGGGCCACGATGCAGTTGCGGATGTCGCCAACGGCGGGAATGCCGAGCGATTCGCGGAGCCTGCCCGACGAGCCGCCGTCGTCGGCAACGGTCACCACGGCGGTGATGTTGCTGGTGTGCTCCTTGAGACCGCGCAGCAACGTGGAGAGCCCCGTGCCGCCGCCCAGCACCGCGATCCGCGGGCCACGGGCGAGGAATCGCTTCTGGTAGATCACCTCGACCAGCGGCTGGTCGGCCTCGGCCGGCACGAACGGCGTGACGAGCACGCGCACGATTCGCCACGCGCCGAAGGCGAAGAGGGCGACGCCCGTCGTGCCCACTATCAGAGCCCGGACACCGTATGGCAGGAACTGCAGGGTCAACACCGACACCAAGGCCTGCGGCGGGCCGGTGATCGTGTAGTCGCGGTAGACCTCGCGGAGCCACAGCGCGCCGGCCAGGGCCAGGCCCAGCTCTCCCACGAACACCAGGACCAGCCAGCGCTTGACTCCGACTCCCGGCCTCAGCCAGCGTCTCCACCCTCTGGCAACGCCACGGAAACCGGGGAGCCTCATTCGCGCTCCAGCTCCCGGTGGAAGACGGCGACGGTGCCATAGCCTCGGCCCTCAAGCCAGGCGCGAAGCTGTTCGGCGATGACGATCGATCGGTGGTAGCCGCCGGTGCAGCCGATGGCCACGGTCAGGCTCGTCTTGCCCTCGCTCTTGAAGCCGGGAATCGTGAGATCGAGGAAGCGAGCCAAGAAGTCAAAGAACTGCTGCGCGATCGGCTGGCCCATGACGTAGTCGCGGACCGCCGGCGTCAGGCCGGAGAGGTGACGCAGCTCGTCCACGTAGTACGGGTTCTCCATGAACCGAACGTCGAAGACCAGGTCGGCTTCCAGCGGCACGCCGTACTTGAACCCGAAGCTGATCAGCTGGAACACGATCCCGGCATCGGAAGCGTCGTCCGCGAGGTGGGCGAAGATCCGCTCCTTGAGTTGTCTCAGGGACAGGTCGGACGTGTCGACGACGATGTCCGACTCGGCCCGAATTGGATCCAGCAGACGGCGCTCCTCGGCGATCGAGCCGGCGATCCCACGCTTTCCGGCGAGCGGATGTCGATGGCGCGTCTCGGAGAATCGCCGAATGAGAACCTCATCGCGAGCCTCCAGGAAGATCACCCGCGGAGTGATGCCTCGACCCTCGAGCGCCCCGCGCATGGCTGCGAGAGCCAGCGGAGCGTCGCCGGCGCGAACGTCCAGCACGATCGCCACTTTCTCGAAGCGCTGCCGGTCCTCGGACACGAGCTCGGCCAGCGCGGGCAGCAACTCGCCCGGCAGATTGTCCATGCAGGTGTAACCGAGATCCTCGAACAGCTTCGTGGCCGCCGTCTTGCCCGCTCCCGAGAGGCCGGAGAGGATCACGACCCGCTGCTCGACGTCCCGTCCTCGGGTGGCGGGGGCGTTGGGATCCGCTCTCCGACGCGTCTCACCAGCGCTGGGGCCACGAGCCGGCGCCCTCTCGGCCCGTCGCCCCTGCTGCTCCCTCACGCCCTTGCCCGCGGCGGCGGCTGCCTGACTGGCGCTGGGGGCAAGACCGCGGCCTGTCCCGGCATCACCGTCGTGGACGGAGCGCGGCCGGGCAGGAGGCTTGCGAGCGGGCGGCAGCCGATGGTCGACCGCCGGCGGATCGGCGGCCGCGTTCAGGCGATCTGCCTCGCTGCTCATGGGGTAAGTCTATAGCGGCCCGGTACACCGGCGGCCCGGCCCGATCCGCGGCCGTGCTAGACCGGCACCTTCAGGCGAGCCGCCCACTCGGCCGCGGCCGCGGCGAGCGATTCGGCGACGTCCGGGGCAGGGCGCCCGTGCGTCGCCCGCGGGAGCGAGGCGGCACCGGTGATGCCGCGCGATACGTTCACCAGCAGTCCCCCACCCGGCCACTCTCCGGCGGGGGGCGCGCTGGCCGGCCCATGGCGGAGCACCGGCTCTACCTCGCCGCCCTGCGCCCCCACTCCGGGCACGAGAAGTGCCAGCTCCGGCGCGATCGCCCTGATCTGGCCGAGCTCCAGCGGCGCCGTGGCCCCCACGACGAGACCCACCGTGCCGCCGGGACCCCAGGTCCGGGCACGGCGGGCGACCCGGGCGTACAGTGGCTCCTCGGGCACCCCGAGCTCAGCATCCCCGGCCACAAGTAGCGATTGCAGCTCACCTGCCCCTGGATTCGAGGTCCGGCACAGCACGTACGCGAATCTGTCGCTCCGAGCCAGCAGCGGCTCCACCGCCTCCGATCCCAGGTATGGATTGACCGTGACCGCGTCACAGTCGAGGATATCGAAGAGGGCCGCGGCCTGACGCGCGGCCGTCGTCCCGATGTCACCTCTCTTGGCATCGCCGACGAAGAGGACCTCGGCCGGGACACGAGCGCGCAGCCGCTCCAGGGCCGCGACCCCGGCGGCCCCGAACGCCTCGAAAAACGCCAGGTTCGGCTTGACGGCCGCGGCATACGGCAGGGCCGCGCCCAGCAATACCTCGCAGAAGCACTCAACCCCCGCCAGGTCGCGGCTGAACCCAGCGGGCAGCGCGTCGGGCACCGGGTCCATGCCGACGCACAGGACGGAACCGACAGATCGTGTCCGCTCGCCGAGTCGCGCCAGGTAGGTGCCCATCGCCAAAGGTTAACCGACGGGGATCAACAGATCACGACGGAGTGGCGGCGGGAGACGCCGTCGAGGCCGGAGCGGCCGAGACCGGGCCGGTTGGGACCGCGGTGGCTGAACCGCTGGGCGCGGGCGAGGCCGTCGCGGCCGGCGCCGGTCCATAGCCGGGGATGTACCAGGCCGCCGGCGAGGCTCCGTCCAGGCCGCTGTAATCGGTCAGATGAGGCTCGATCTTGAAGGTCATGTTCGTCCCGGTCCCGGAGATGTGGACCATGTTGAGATCCACGATCGTGCCGGTGAGGTGCATGTAGACGAGTTCATCCCCGGCCGGCGACCAGACCGGTGCCCATGAGGCGCCGTCCGAGGTCACCTGGGCGACCTGCTTGCCGGACGTCGCGTCCAGGACGACGACGTTTAGCGTGTTGCCGGTGACCTTGGTCGCGGCCACATACTGGCCGTCCGGCGACCAGGACGCAGCCCGGTAGCCCGCCGCCAGTTTGCGAGATACACCGCCTTTGTAGATCCATATGCTCGGCGCGCCGTACTTGCCCGATTGCCCTTCCATGGTGTACGCGAGCTCGCTGGCGTTGGGTGAGAACCTTGGATCAGAGAGACCCAGCGGCGAGGTCTCGCTAAGCGGCAGCGCGGCTCCAATCTTGCCCGTCGCGACGGTGACATAGTGGATCCCCATGTCCTGCACCCCTGGGACCGTGGGGCCATCGGAGGCGACCGCGACTACGGTCCCGCTATACGAGACCGAGGGCTGACGGATCCAGTAGAAGGTCGTCAGCTGGCCCTGCCTGATGAGTCCTGAGCGGATGTCCTTCTTGCCGGTCCCATCGGGATGAATGCGGCACAGGACCGGGTAGTAGAGCGTGAACCTGGCGATGGCCCCGCCCTGGTCGGGGTCGTACCACCGCCCGGTCGTCACGCGCGTGTCGATGTAGTAGATCCACTGGCCGTCAGGAGAGAAGGCGGGCTGCGAAGCCGCCGAGCCGTTCACCGGCACGGTGAGCTGGCGTGCCGTCGTCCCACTCTGGACCCACAGGCTGCCGTTTTCGACGTAGACCAGCGTGCCCGGAACGGAGATCTGGGGATTGGTGGCAATCGTTGCGGTGGGCTGCGGCGTCGGGGTCTGCCCGCTCGCGACCGGCACCGGCGTGGCGGAGGGCGTCTCCTCGGAGTTGGCGAGGGTTGGAGTCCAGTTGCGGTAGACCTGGAAGGTCAGCAGCCCCGCGATCAGCAGACCGACGAGGGACAGAACTGGAGCGACACTGATTGCCCCGCGGCCCGGGAAGGCCCGACGGACGGGCGGCTTCTCGGGAGCGATCTGGTCGATCATCGCGGATACGCCCCGCCCCGGCCCCCGGACACCCTCCCACCAGCGCCGGCCAAGTCGAACGCCGGGCTGGCGCCCGCGGTTGCCACATCCAGCACTTCGAGCTGGATCGATTCGAACCCCCCGAAGCGGCGGCTGGCCGCTCTAGCCACGATGTCTATGAGGTCGCCCTCCCGCAGGGACAATGCCAGGTCCGGCCGCCGAAAGGCGACAGCGTCGAGTACGTCTCTTCCACGCCCAAGGACCAGCTGAGTATGCCCTCCGGATGCCGAACGCGCTCGGACGACCGTGAACCCGGTCACGCCCAGGGCGGGCGCCGGATTGCCGGGACCTGTCGGCTCCAGCATCTCCAGTTCGTGCACGAGCCCATAGTCTATGGCGGAGGCCGGCAGTAGCAGGTCCAGGCGCAGCTCTGAGCGGCCGGAACGGCGCGGCGCCGCCTCGGCCAGCTGGAGAAAGCGCCGCACGAACTCAGGCCAGCGGTCGGCCCGGATGTCGAAGCCGGCTGCGGCCGCATGGCCGCCATGGCGGACCAGCAGGTCGCTGCAGGTGGCCAGCGCCTCGGCCAGGTGCCAACCCTCGGGGCCCCGGCAGGAGGCGCGCAACAGGCCGGCCTCCGGATCGAGCGGCGAAGCCACCACGGCGGGGCGACCCGTTTCTTCGGTGAGCCGGCCCGCGATCAGGCCGACGATGCCCACGGGCCACTCACCCCGGACGAGCATGGCCGGCGGAAGCCCCGCGTCATCCGCTCCATCGGCGCGCCCGAGCCGCGGCGCGATCTGCGCGCTGTCGCCGAATCCGTCGGGCTCGCCGGACGCCGCGGCCAGCCCGAGCATGACTCGGGCTTCGGCCAGACCGGTCCTGGTCACCTCGCGCCTGTTGGTGTTGGCGGCCTCGATCTCGACGGCCAGCCGGTCCGCCTCCTCGGGATCGACGGCCAGCAGCAATCGCTCGGCGCGGGCCGCCTCTCCTACCCTGCCCGCGGCGTTGAGTCGCGGGGCCAGGGCGAAGCCGATGTCGTCGAGATCCGCCTTCGCCGCCGCGATCCCCGCGCGGGTCAACAGCGCCGCCAGCCCGGGCCGGCGGGCCCGCCGGAGCTGATCGAGGCCGAGCCTGGCGATCGCACGGTTCTCACCGAGAATCGGCGCGACGTCCGCGACCGTGCCGATGGCCGCCAGGTCCGTCAGCTCTCGAGCCGCATCCGAAAGGCCGGCTCCGCCGGGCTCGTCCAGCAGCAGCTGGGCCACCTTCCAGGCCACGCCGGCGCCGGTCAGACGGCGCTCCGGGTATCTGCCGTCGGCACGCTGAGGATTCACCACGGCGACCGCGGCGGACGGCCATGTGCCAGCGTGGTGATGGTCGGTGACCAGGACGTCGATGCCGCTGCTGGCCGCTTCCTCGATCTCGGGTCCGCTGCTGGTACCGCAGTCCGCGGTCAGGATCAGGGTTTGCCCTTCGGCTCCGGCCCGCTCGATCGCTCGCCGCGACAGGCCGTGGCCGTCGACCAGGCGTTCGGGTACGTAGCCCTCCGCGTCCAACCCCAGGCCTCGCAGCGCCAGGACCAGGATAGCCAGCCCCGTCAGGCCGTCCGCATCGAAGTCCCCGTAGACCAGGACACGCTCGCCCCGCGCCCGGGCCAGCGTCACCCGCCGGAGAGCGGCTTCGGCATCGGGAAGCAGCCTCGGATCGTGCAGCGCCTCCTCCGGAGCTCCCAGAAAGAAGCCCAGCTCCTGCGGAGTGGAGATGCCGCGGGCCGCCAGCAACGTCAGCAGCCGCGCTGACATGCCCTGTTGACGAGCGATCGCAACGCACGCCGGATCCACGGCCACAACAGGCGGAGCGATCCAGCGGTAGAGCGGCTCGATCACGTCGCGCAGCATGCCACGATCCGCTTACGCCCGACGTATCCGGCCCTTATCGAGCATGACCCCGGCAATACGCGGTTCAGGCGTTGGACCGCCGTCCGCTGCGAGCCAGTGCCAACCTCTCGGCCTGGCGGCGATCGTCCCACAGCTGCCAGACGACGAGCAGCGGGCTGGCATTGAAGATCGAGGAGTAGGTGCCGGAGATGATGCCGATGAGCAGCGCCAGCACGAAGTAGTGGATGGAAGAACCCGCGAAGAAGAGCAGCGCGGTGAGCGTCAGGACGACCGTGAAGCTGGTGTTGATCGAACGGCCGAACGTCTGCAGGATCGAGTGATTGACGATCCGGTCGAACGGCTCGCCGGCATGACGGGCCCGGTTCTCGCGAATGCGGTCGTAGACGACGATAGTGTCATGAACGCTGAAGCCGATGACGGTGAGCATCGCGGTGACGAAGAGCGAATCGATCTGGACCCCGAAGACCGTCCCCAGGATCGCGAAGGTGCCGACGACGACGATAACGTCGTGGAGCAGAGCCGCCAGGGCCGTGGCGCCGAACTTGATGCTGTGGAACCGGATGCCGACCCAGATCAGGATGCCGAGCGAGCCGAGAAGAATGAGCAGGACCGTCTGCTGGATGAGCTGGCTGCTGATGATCGGCCCCACGGTCGTCGTCTGGCGGGTGCAGGAGATCGGGCCGAGCTTGGGATCTGCCTCCATCGCGGTCGCTATCTCAGCCAGCTTGCCCGTGGCAGGCAGCTGTACGCAGGACGCGCTGTTCTGAGCGGTGCCGCTCGGCGTCGGAGACGCGCTGGCCGAGGCGGAAGGGCTCGGACTCGGCGATGGCGTCGGCGAGGGCGTGGGGCTGGCCGTCGCGCTCGCGGACGCACTGGCTGCGGGGCTGGCGCTCGCGGACGCGCTGGCTCCGGCCGTTGCGGAGGGTGTCGCGCTCGGACTCGGCGGTGGCGAGGCGTTGGGAGTCTCCGAAGCGCTGGCGGAGGCCGACGCGCTGGCCGACGCGGACGCGGCCGGCGTGGGCGTTGGCGGAGCCTCCGTGGGCTGGGGGAAGAGATCCACCTGCTTGGTTCGGATCGTGAAGTTGTGGGCGGTGTCCTCAGTCACCTCGACGTCGGTGACGCCGTGCTGCACGAACACGGCCCTGACCTCGTCCGCGGAGGCGTTCGGGTTCTTGAACTGGATCACCAGCTGGGTACCGCCGGTGTAGTCGACCGAGAACTGGAGGCCGACCTTGCCGTTGGTGAGCGGTGTCAGCAGGATGAAGATGAGCCCCGGGACGACGATCAGGCCCGAGAAGAGGAAGAACCAGTTCCGCTTCCCGATGACGTCAAACACGACCGCGGGCCTCCCTGCGGTAGCGACCTGGCAGGGTCCGAGCCTGGAACTCCTCATCCGTCACGCCGTAAAGCCAGGCCTTCGCGGCGAAGCCCTGCCTGACGAGCACCCGGAGCAGCGTGCGGGAGACGGTGACGGCAGTGAACAAGGACGTGGCCACGCCGATCATGAGGACCAGGGCGAAGCCCTTGATGGTGGCCGACCCGAGGAAGTAGAGGATCGACGCGGTGATCAGGCTCGACACGTTGGAGTCGAAGATCGAGTTCCAGGCCCGGTTGAAGCCTGCCTCGATCGCGGTGACCAGCGTCTTACCGGCCCGGAGCTCCTCCTTGGTTCTCTCGAAGATCAGGATGTTGGCGTCGACCGCCATTCCTACCGAGAGCACGAAGCCCGCGATCCCGGCCAGGGTGAGGGTGACGGGGATTATCCGGAACAGCGCCAGCACGGCGATGCCGTAGTAGCTCAGGGCCAGGCAGGCGACCAGGCCGGGCAGGCGGTAGTAGACAAGCATGAAGAGCAGGACGAGGCCGATACCGATGCCGCCCGCGAGGACTGTCTCGTTCAGGAAGCTCTGACCCAGCGTTGCCGGGATGTCTGAATCGAACACCATCTTCAACGGGAACGGGAGGGCGCCGTACTGCAGAATGGTGGCCAGCTGGCTGGCCGACTGGGCCGTGAAGTTACCGCTGATCTCGGCGGTGCCGTTGGTGATCGCCTCCGCGATGTACGGCACCTCCTGGACGACACCATCCAGCACGATCATGAAGTAGCTGCCCACGTTGGCGCTGCTCCAGGTCGAGAAGGCCGCGGACGCGGTGCTCTTGAGAGCGAGGTTGACCGCCCACTCGGCCGGCGTGCGCGAAGTGTCGTAGTAGGACCGGACCTGGCTGCCGTCCACCTGGTTACCGGAGAACAGGGGCGTGCCCATCGCGCTGGTGACCGTTTCGCCCACGGTTGGCAGAGGCGCGGTACCGGAGACCTGGCTGCCCGTGGACGCGTCGTAGTAGCCGTAGGTGGTGCGGTCAAGCGGGATGAAGGTCAGTGAACCGGGCGTTCCCACCAGGTCCCTGATCTGCTGGGGGTTCGCGGCACCCGGCACCTCTACCACGATCTGGTCGGTGCCCTGGGTCTCCACGACGGCCTCGATCGTGCCCGTGCTGTTGACGCGGTTCTCGACGATGCCCTGGATCGTCGACATGGCGGACGAGTCCGGGTAGCTGACGACCCCGGTCTTCGGGTCGGTTATCGGCTGCGCCTGGTACGTGACGGAGTAGCCGCCCTTGAGGTCGAGCCCCAGCTTCGTGTCGAGTGCCTGGTTCGGGCCGCCGTTGATGTTGCTGAGCACCACGAAGTGCGAGCCCGGCAGGTCGATGTAGATGGCGAGCGCGCCCAGGACCACGATCAGGAGCGGAACGAATCGTCGCACGAGGCGGGATGATAGCAGGGCCGCCCTGGCGGCGCGCGGCGGCACCAGCGGCGGCGCCGTCTCCTATCCCTCCAGGCCAGCCTTGATCCTCGCCGCCAGCGCGGGCCCGATGCCGGGCACGGCAGCGATCTGCTCTACCGGCGCCTCTCGGACTCTCTTCGCGGAACCGAAGACGCGCAACAGCGCAGCCCTCCGTTTGGGCCCCACGCCCGGCAGGTCGTCGAAGGCCGAGCGAGTGGCGGCCTTCGCCCGCAGCGCGCGGTGGTAGGTGATCGCGAAGCGGTGGGCCTCGTCACGCAGCCGTTGCATCAGGTACAGCGCCGGCGATGTGGTCGGCAACAGCACCGGGTCCTCGCGCTCCGGCAGGAAGATCTCCTCCCGTTCCTTGGCCAGCCCGACCACCGCCAGATCGTGGTAGCCCAGCTCGCTCAGCACTTCCCTGGCTGCGGAGAGCTGCCCCTTGCCGCCGTCGATCACGACGAGGTCCGGGAGTCGCCAGCGCAACTCCTCCTCGCTGCCCTCGTCACCGGCTTTCGCTCGAACGAAGCGGCGCCTCAGCACCTCCTGGTGGCTGGCGAAGTCGTTCGGACCCGAGACCGTCTTGATGCGGAAGCGGCGGTACTCGCCGGTACGCGGACGGCCATCCTCGAAGACGACCATGCTCCCCACGGACTGGGCCCCCTGGAAGTTGCTGATGTCGTAGCACTCGATCCGATGGGGCGCGGCCGGCAGGTCCAGTGCGTCGGCGAGCTCGTCGAGCGCCGCAAGGGTCTTGCCCTGGTCGGCCAGCCAGCGGGCGTGCTCACGCGCCAGCGTCTCGGTGGCGTTCCGAGCGGCCAGCTCCAGCAGCTCCCGCTTCTCGCCGCGCTGCGGGACGCGGAGGTGGACAGCCGCGCCCCGTCGTCCGGCCAGGAAACCCTCCAGTTGCACCGCGTCGTCCGGGAGAACGGACATCATCACCGCCGGCGGGATCGACGTCGCCCTCTCGTAATACTGCTGGACGAAGCCCGCCAGCACTGTGGCATCGTCCGTTTCGCGAGGGGCGTCCAGCAGGAACACGTCGCGCCCCACCATCTTCCCGGCGCGGACCGCGAAGAGCTGCACAGCGGCCTGGGTATCCTGGCGGGCCAGCCCCAGCACGTCCTCCTCGGTGCTGGCGTGGGCGGCCATCTTCTGCGACTCCATCGTCCGTTCGATGGCCCGGACCTTGTCCCGGAGGGCCGCCGCACGCTCGTATTCGGTCGCCGCGGAGGCCTCCGCCATCTGCCTGGAAAGCTCGCGCGCGACGACCTCCTGCCGGCCTTCGAGGAACCGAACGATCTGCTCGACCTGGGCTCGATAGTCGGCCTTCGATATGTAGCCCACGCAGGGCGCCTGGCAGCGCTTGATGTGGTAGAGCAGGCACGGCCGATCGATCGCCGTGCGGCCTTCGCGGATGTCCAGCGTGCACGTCCGGAACGGGAAGATGCGCCGGATTAGGTTCATCGCCTCGTCCACGCTCACGGCCGAGGCGTATGGCCCGAAATAGCGGCTGCCGTCGGCCGGCAGCTTGCGTGTCCGCTCGACGCGGGGGAAATCCTCGGCCAGCGTGATCTTGATGAAGGGATAGCTCTTGTCATCCTTGAGCCGGACGTTGTAGCGCGGCCGGTAGCGCTTGACCAGGTTGATCTCAAGCAGCAGCGCCTCGCTGACGGAGTCGGTCATCGTGTACTCGAGGTCGGCGATCCGCTCGATGACGCTGCGGATGAGCTGGCTCTCGCCGCCGCCGGTCTGCTTCTGCCAGTAGCTGCGGACGCGATTGCGCAGGCTCTGGGCCTTGCCGACGTATATCACCATTCCGCGCGCGTCCTTCATCAGGTACACGCCCGGCCGGTCGGGCAGGCGTTTGAGTGTCGCCTCAAGCTCGGGAGTCACCGGCCGATTCTATGCGTCCCTGCGGCGGCGGCCAGGCCAGCAGCCCTGCTCCTACGAGATCCAGTCTCCAGAGGCCAAGACCTCGCCCGTGAAGAAGTCGATGTCGACGAAAGTGCCTGCCGCATTCAGCGGTCCCTCGTAGTAGCGGAGGAACGAAACGGACCAGATCAGCGCCCATAGCCGCTGTCCATTTCGACGCCAGCCGTAGCCTTGGCGAGTTCGTCCGCCGTGGGATGGACCGCGTTCGTCGCAATCGCAGTTGCTTGCGCCACGGTTCCTGGCAGGGAAGAGCCCGAAGCCCGGACGACCTCGGACCCGTCCGGCCGCGTCCGAGCGTCCCGGTCGCCCGAGCCTTCGAGCTCCGGAAGCTACCTACGGGTAGTTGGGGGCGGAGCGAGCCAGCTCTATGTCGTGCGGGTGGCTCTCGACCTGGCCTGAGTGTGTCACCTGGACGAAGCGGGCCTTGACGCGCAGGTCCGCGATCGATTCGGCGCCGCAATACGTCATGCCGGCCCGCACGCCGCCGATGAGCTGGTACAGGATCCCGGACAGGGGCCCGGCGACGGAGACGAGCGCCTCCACTCCCTCCGGCACGAGCTTGTGGCGGTCCACCTGCGGATAGCGGTCGCTGCCGGCCGACATCGCCCCGAACGAGCCCATGCCGCGGTATTCCTTGACGACGCGGCCGCCCACCCGCTCGGCCTCGCCGGGACTCTCCTCCGCCACCGCCAGCAGCCGGCCCAGCATCACCGAATCCGCTCCGGCGGCGAGGGCCTTGACGATGTCGCCGGAGTAGCGGATGCCACCGTCGCCGATGATCGGGACGTCGTGGGTTTGAACCTCGGCGGCGCACATCATGATTGCCGTGAGCTGCGGAACCCCGACGCCGGCCACGATCCTGGTCGTGCAGATGCTGCCGGGGCCGATGCCCACCTTCACGCCGTCCGCGCCCGCCTCGATGAGCGCGGCCGTTCCCTCGGGAGTGGCCACGTTCCCGGCCACGAGGTCGACCACGTCGCCGTAGGAGGCGCGGTAGCGGCGCAGGGCGTCGATCACGTTGCGGGTGTGGCCGTGCGCGGTGTCCACGACGAGGCCATCGACTCCGGCACGGACCAACGCCTCGGCCCGGGCCACCGAGTCCGCGCCCACGCCGACGGCGGCGGTCACGCGCAGCCGCCCGCGGGAATCCAGGTTGGCGAGCCCGGCCTCCGCCGGCACCGCGGCCGCCTTGACGGCCGCGACCTGCTCAGCCTGGCGCTCCGGCGCCTGATTGCGATGGATCACGCCGATGCCACCCTCGAGGGCCATGGCAATAGCCATCCGGTCTTCGGTGACCGTGTCCATGGCCGCGCTGACGATCGGCGTATTGAGGGCGATGTGCCGCGAGAATCGGCTCTTCACGCTGGCGTCGCCAGGGAGGATCTCGGAGTACTGGGGGATGAGCAGGACGTCGTCGAAAGTCAGCCCCAGCAGCGGCCGACTCAGGACCGCCCCGGCTACCTGGTCGGCCTCGGCCCGTCCGTTCTGCCCGGTCGCCATCTGATCTCCTGCTTCTCCCAGGCTCGCTCGATCGACCCGGCTGGCCGATCCGCGCCTGGAGGCCGGCGCTTCGTTGGCGGACATTCTACGGGTCGAGGAGGTCGCCGTCCGATCGAACTGCCCGCCGACGCGCATACCGGACGCCCCTCCCGCACCTGCACGTCGCTCGACCTCGCGGTAGGCTGGAGGTCGCGGCAGGCCGAACCTCGCGGCCGCCGGCCGCGCCGAATTCGTGCCCCCAGGGCGCAAGATCGAGAGAGGTGCCAGGTGGAGTTCAGGCGGCTCGGCGATTCGGGCTTGCTCGTTTCTGCCGTTGGACTTGGGACCAACAACTTCGCCGGCCGGCTCCACGACGAGGCCGCGCGGGCCGTCCTGAACCAAGCCCTCGAACTGGGCGTCACCTTCATCGATACCGCCGACATCTACGGCCGAGGCTCCGAAGAGGGCCTGGGCGCCTCCGAGAGCCAGCTCGGACGGCTCCTCGCCGGGCGCCGTCACAACGTCATCCTGGCGACCAAGTTCGGCTACCCCATGGGCGAATCGGTGTACCAGCGGGGCGCGTCGCGCGGCTGGGTGCTCCGCGCCGCCGAGGCCAGCCTGCGCCGCCTCCGAACCGACTACATCGACCTTTACCAGGTTCACGGGCCGGACCCGGAGACGCCGATCGAGGAGACGCTGCGAGCCCTGGACGACCTGGTCGGAGCCGGCAAGGTGCGCTGGATAGGGCACAGCAACTTCGCCGCCTGGCAGATAGCCGATGCCGACTGGACCGCCCGAACGAACCATCTGGCGCGCCCGATCTCGGCTCAGATGCACTACAACCTGCTGGTCCGCGACATCCAGGCCGAGGTCATCCCCGCCTGCCGGGCCTTCGGGCTGGGCGTGATCCCCTACTTCCCGCTCGAATCCGGCTTCCTCTCCGGCAAGTACCGGTCGAACGGCGAGGGCAAAGGCCGGCTGGCCGAAAGCCCGCGCGCCAGCGAGATCCTGACGGCCGCCAACTTCGAGCGGATCGACCGGCTCGAGCGCTTCGCGCTGGAGCGAGAGCACAAGCTGCTCGACCTGGCATTCGGATGGCTGCTCACGCAGGCGGTCGTCGGCTCGGTCATCGCCAGCGCCAGCACGCCCGATCAGGTCAGGGCGAACGTCGCCGCGGCCGAATGGCGTCTGAGCGCCGCCGAGATGGAGGCTGCGACGGGGCTGTAGAGGCGCGGGGGACCGCCCACAGGCGCGCCGCGACCACTCAGTCTTCCGAGACGCGAGGCCGGGCAGCTACGCGCCCGCAGCGACAGCCCCGGTCGGGCCATCGCTAGGAGCGGCTCGCCTTCCCGCAGCCAGCGCTCGAACACGCAGCGGCAGGCCGGGCACTCGTATACCAGACACCTGCCCGTGTCTCGATAGGGCCGAGCCCGCGGGCTCCAGTACTGCACTTCGGCGAGCACCAGCCAGGCCCCGCGCGACCGGCAGATGTCGCGAGTCATGCCGGCCATGGTAGTCGCGGGGCTGACACGGCGGCGTCGGGGCCCACCCTGGATCGGGCGGGACGCGGCGGGTAACAGGTCGGCGGGAGCGCCGTTCCCAGCTGCAGCTGTGGGAAGATTGCCGGCGTGAGGAGCCCTGACGCCAGCAGAGCACCCGCCACCAGGCCGGCAGCCGCGGGACCGTCCATCCTGGACCGGCTGATCGGTCGGGGTTACGAGGTTCAGTCGGTCAGCGTCGTGCTGCTCTTTGGGCTCGCGGCGCTGGCAATCGGCCTCGGCGAGGTCAGCGGCTCGCCCGACTGGGGCTTCACCTGGGGCGGCGCGATGAACGGCGTCCTGTCGCAGCTGGCCCTGACGGCCATCCCCGCCATGCTGATGGTGGCGGCCACCGCGGCGAACATCCTGGCCGGCGCGATCGTGCTGCGGCTCCTGGGAACGCCCGCCTTTCGCTCCCTCTCCGATCTGATCCTGGGCGGTTTCGCGGCGGCAGTAGTGCTCGACGCGGCCGCCCTCTTCTCGCTGGGCAGCGTCGGGCTGTTCGGCTGGCCGGAGCTGCTGGCGCTCCACCTCCTGGCCTTCGCCGCGTACCTGGCCACGCGCCGGTCGTCCCCACTCATGGCCGTCAGGCTACGGCTGCGGCCTCGTCGCCCGGTCGCCTGGTGGCTCCTGGTGGTCGCGATCTGGGCTGGCCCGCTCATCGTCCAGCTCGCTTCGCCGGCCGCGCCGTTCATGGACGTGCTGCCCAACCACGTTGCCCCCGTCGAGCACGCACGGGTCTTCGGCAGCTTCGCCACGCTGACCACCTCCCCGTCGCCGATCTACGGCCCCTCTCGCCTGATGCTCGGCTACGTCGGTCTCCTGGGCGACCTCACGACCATCGCCAACCTCGAGGCGATCCTGGCCATCGCGGCCTTCGCCTTCCCTCTCTCGATCGTCATGGCGATCTCGATGCGGCAGCTGACCTCGCGCCTGTTCGGGGCGAACGCCGGGTTCTGGGTACTGCTTACCTTCCCGCTCACGTTCACCTTCATGCGCCTGGGCGACACACGGGGCACCGTGGTCGCATTCCCGCTAGCGGCCTACGCCCTTGGGACGATCGCCCAGGAGCTGCGGGCGGCCAGGCGCTCGAGCAAGGCAAACGGGCCGCCGCCGGGGGCCAACACCGAACCGGACCTGGCGCTCGCGGCTGCGCTCGGCGGCGCGATCCTGGTCCACCCTCTCGTGGGACTGACGGCCGCGGCCGCTGCGGTCGGGATGCTCATCCTGGAGCCGCGACGCCTGGGGCCGCGGTTGATTCCCGCTCTCGGGGCGGCCGCCCTCATAGCCATTCCCCAGGGCGTAACGATGCTCGGGATCGCTGCCCCGTCCTGGAGCGGCTTCCTGTGCCTGGTCGCCGGCGTCGCGATCTACTACCCGATGGCCTGGCTCTTCTCCTCGGGCCGTCTCGTCGTCCCGATCTCGGTGTCTCGACGCGTCCAGGTCGTGGCCGTCGCCGCGGCGATTGCCGTCCTCCTGGTCGTGGCTCGCCACTACACCGCCCCACCGGCGGGCATCCCCGCACCCGACGAGCCGACATCGGAGCTGTATCCCAACTTCCCGCGGCTCCTGATCGGGACACTGGTCGGGGTCGCGCTGGGGCTGGCCCACGCCAGCCGCGGATGGGTCGTGCTCGGTTGCGGCATCGCGGCCGGCCTGGCGGCCTGGGCGGCTTCGGGTCTCGTCGGCTGGGCGACTCTCACGCAGCAGGCGGTCCACTACGAAGTACCCAAGACGATCGAGTACTGGCTGCCAGTGATGCTCGCCCTGGGGGCCGCCGGCGGCATCGCGGCCGTCTGGCGTTTCCGGCAGCTCGGCCTCCTGCGGCCGATCGCGGTGGCAGCCTTCCTGCTGTTGGCGATCGTCCCCTACCCCGGCCCGATAACGACGAACATCCAGATCGGCGAGCACCGCGCGTCGGAATCCCTGGGCCTGGCACTGCGCGAAGCCGAGCAGGGCTACTGGGTCGGCTATCCGGACGCGCGCCTGATCGTCGATCAATCGGAGCAGCAGGTCGTCGACGAGCTGCGCGCCGAGGTGAGCGCCGGTCGACTCGGGCCGTCCACGCAGGTGCTCCACATCGCCGCCAGCTTCCAGCAGTGGGCCTCGGTGCCGATCGGGGTCTTCGTGGGCGCGCTGGAGACATCGATATCGCTTCAGCCCGAGCTGAGCATCCACACCGAAGGCGGCCGGCTTCTCGGGTTCGATCAGCTGGCGACCGAGTTGGCCTCCGGGTACGGCTACGTCGTGCTCGAACCATACGACCTGGATCCAAGACTTGCGGAGACGATCACCGCGGCCGGCTACCACCAGATCTGGTCCAACTCGATAGCCATCATCTACGCGCGGAACTGACCGCTCGCGCGCCGACCGACCGGGCGGTCGCCTCGATAAGTCCCGATGAAGAGGCGCCTGCCATGCTGAGGCGGTGCTCCCCTCCTCCGTCGCCGAACGCCTCGACCGCCTCGCGGCCGATCAGAGAGCGGCGGCGACTGCGCCACCCGGGCCTGTGCTGTGCATAGCTCCGGCCGGGAGTGGCAAGACCACGACCCTCGTCGCGCGGATCGCCTGGCTGGTGGCAACCGGCGCGGATCCGGCGGGCATCACCGCAGTGACGTTCAACAAGCGCGCCGCAGACGAGATGGCAGCGCGCGTGGATGCGGCGCTGGAGCCGCTCGGGCTGGCTGCGGGCGCTGTGCGCGTCAAGACGTTCCACGCCCTCGGTCGCGAGATCCTGGCCGACGGCGGCGAGCGAGTCGAGCCGCTACTCGACCGCGAGACTGTGCTGCGCGAGATGTGGCCCGACATCACGCGTGGCGCGCTGCGCCATCTCGACGACGCCTTCAGCCGCCTCAAGCTGGACGTGGGCGTCACCGCGGCGGAGGTCGGGCAGGATCCCGAGCCTGGCCCGATAGCGCGCGCCTTCCTGGCCTACGAGTCGGCGCTGGCCGACGCCGGCGGGCTCGACTTCGACGACCTGGTCACCCGGGCGCTTCGGCTGCTGGAGGCTCGGCCTCCCCTGCTCCGCCGCTGGCGCGAACGCTGCGCCCACCTGCTGGTCGATGAGACGCAGGACGTGGATCGGACCCAGCTGCGGCTGGCCCTGCTCCTGGCGGCCCCCGCGAACCGGATCTTCCTCGTGGGCGACGACGACCAGACGATCTACGGCTGGCGATTGGCAGACGTACGGCGTGTTTTAGCGCTCGCCGATTCGCTGCCGGGGCTCAACAGGATCGACCTCACGGTCAACTACCGCTGCCCGGCCGCCGTCGTTGATCGGGCCGTTCGGCTGGTCTGCTGCAACCGTGAGCGGTTCGTCAAGACGATCCGCGCCGGGCCCGTCGCGGCGGGTCGCTTGATCCTGGCGCCGGACGGCTCGGACGAGATCACGAGGATCCGGCGGGTCCTCGCCGGCTGGCCCGAAGACGGCGGGGCCCGCGCGATCCTGGCTCGAACGAACGCGGAGCTGCTGCCTGCCGCAGCGCTGGCCGTCGAGATGGGCCTGCCCTTCCGGGCCGCCGGCCTGCGCCTGCTCACGGAGGATCGGCGGATCGACGCGATCCTGCGGGCCGCCGCATCCGAAGCGCACGCGAACGGCGGCGCGCCTGCGGGACGGCACCTGCTGCCGCTACTGGTGGCGTTGGCCCGGCGCGGCATCGAGCTCCCGCAGCCATCGCCACGTTCCGCCTCGCAGGCCGACCCACGCGACAAGGACGAGCCGCTACCGGTCGAAACTGGCGATCTGCTGGCTGCCTTGATCGGCTGGGCCGCCCCATACGGCTCCGTGGCGGAGCTCGCTGCCGCCGTAGAGCGTCACCGCGCTCTCATCGCGGAGCTGCGGCGAGACGATGCCCTGCTGACGCTCGCGACGGCGCATTCGACCAAGGGCCTGGAATTCGACCACGTGGCCGTGATCGGGCTCGACGCCGGACGCTTCCCCTCGGCTCGCTCCCTGCGTGAGTCGACGGAGCCCGAACGCGTCCTCGAGGAGGAGAGGCGGCTGGCCTATGTTGCCTGGACGCGCGCTCGCCGGTCCCTGACCCTCGTCTACGACCCCGCCTCGCCCTCGCCGTTCATGCTGGAGGCCTTCGACGATCGGGAGCTCGGCCTGGAGCGCGACTCGCCGTAGCCCTGGCCAGAGGCAGCCTCAGATCTCCTCGACGACCAGGCTGTGGGCCACCCGGTCGTGGTACCCCTGCCCGTCGGGATCGTCCCGGGTCCTGTATGCCAGGAAGCCGGCCCACGCCACCGCCACAAAGACGACGGCCCCTCCGATCTCGGACGGAGCCGCCGTCGTCAGCGCAAACGGGCCCTGCAAGATGGCCCACCTGGCCAGTGCGTCGGCTGGTCCCAGCCGCCCCGCGGATTCGGTGACCACCTGCAGGCCGGCGATCCGCTGCCCGATCGAGCCGCACCACAGCCACCACGTCGCGACGAAGTAGACGAGCTGGACGAGCCCACTGGCCAGCCCGACGATCATCGCCTCCCGGTCAGGCAGGGGTTCGGCGTTCGTGCTGGCTCCTTCCACCAGGGCGGCAATTACCAGATAGACGAAGAAGACGATCGCACAGTCGATCGCGTAGCCGCGTATCCGACGCTCGAACCTGGCGATCCGCAGCCCCTCGGGTAGCTTCACGCCGAGAACACCCTGCCTGCCCGCCGTCGACGGCTCGCCGCCGGTCACTGCCCCGCCGGGGCCCTGGGCTCCGTTCGTGGGCGGGCCGAAGCCCCGCGACCGGGACGGGGGCCCGGGCGGCAGCACGCCGGGCCACTCATTGGGAGCCGGTCCCTCCGCCGGGTTGGGCCCGGGGCCGATGCCCGGGCCGGGGCCGGGGACCGGTCCCGCCGACGCAGGGCTGTCCGATGGGACCGCGCCGGGCACCGGAGCCGCCGGATAGCCCGGTATCCAGCCGGGCGCCTGGCCGCCGAACCCGGGAGGCGACCCCGGGGCCGGCCCGTACGGGTAGCCCCATTCCCAGGGCGCCTTCGCGCGGGCGACCACCACCGACCCGGCCAGGCGGTCGTGGATGCCTCTGTTGTCCCTGCCGAAAGCCGCCGTCAAGAGAAGCACGAGAGGCCATGACCAGACCGCCAGGCCGCAGAGCGATACCAACCCTCCCCACGCCCCACCGACGCCGCTCTCGTCCAGGTAGGCCGCTCCACCGGAGCCCTGGAAGTCGGCCGGGATGACCACGGAGAGCACCTGGCACATGGCGACGACGAGGACGGCGGCCGCGGCCGCCGGGATGCCGCTCACCAGCACCGCCCGCCATGTGGCTCGCGCTATCGACAGGTTCCTGCCGGTGGCGGCGTCGGCGATCTGCAGGGAGAGGATTCGCTGACCCGGCGTGCCCCGGAAGTAAGCCCAACAGACCGCCGCATAGACAATCGCAAGCGCCACCCAGACCGCGGCCCAGGCGCTCAGCGCACCGACGTCCACGACCAGATACGGGACGGTGGGAGAGGCGGCGGGATTCTGCCCGACCTGCGTGACCGCTTCCGGGTTGAGCGTCACCGCGCCGCTGACAACGGCCTGCGTCGCGGGGATCGCGCTGACCAGCCCGAAGAACAGGAGGTCGAGCAACCAGGCGCCGAAGCGAGCGCCGATCCCGGCGATGCGCAGCCACGGCGGCAGCCGTATGTCAGACTGAGCGTGACTGCCGGGCTCGTACCTCACGACCTGCTCTCCAGCGCCTCGCGGGCAAGGGCTTTGAGGAGCCGATCCAGGTCGGCCAGGAACGGCTCCGTGAGATCCGCCGGAAGGACCTCGCGGATCGAATCCTTCGGGCCGTATGCCGCCCGAGCTCGCTGGGCGACCCTGCGCAGATCCGCGTGCCGGGCGGCGGCCAGGGCCGCCTCGTCGACCACGGGGCGCTCGTGACGTGCTGGCAGGTTGTCTCCGGTCGTCACGCCAGGTATTTCTGCTCCGCTGCTGGCTCTCGTGATTGAGCTACCGTGAGGCCGAGCCTCTTCCGCTCCGACCCCCCGACTAGGATCCTGACCGTGTATTCACCCTGTGATGCGAAGGTCAGGTTCCACAGGTCTACGGCGAGGGTGAGGATGACATCGTTGGGGTCCGCCGGCCCATGGGCCACCACGCGGCCCGACGAAGCCGTGACCGGGGACCCATCCGGCCCGGTCAGGATGAACTCGAGGTTGTGCTCGCGGTTCCGTTCGGTGGCGGCCAGCCGCAGCCCGACGACGAGCGAGAGATGGGGATGCTGGAAAGGGATGGAGGGACCGCTCAGCCGCGTGACCCCGCCGCCCAGGACGTGGAACTTCTGCCCAGGTTGGACTTCCGCAGCGTCGGCGAGAAAGGCGTACTCGATCTCAGGCATGCATCCATCCTAGCGGGTAGCCGACCCGACGTTCCCGCCGGTGCTTGCGAATCGCGCCGCTGCTATCCCGGGCTCGTCGCGGCCTGGTCGAATGCTCGCTGGATCTGGCGCTGCAGGTTCGCCATCTCGTTGGTGATGTTCAACCCGCTTGTGCCCTGCAGCCTGGCGTAGAAGGCGTTCGTAAGCTGGTTCACGGCCTGGAAGTTGGGAACCTCGGCCTCCGGACCGGGATTGGCGGGGTAGTTCTCCATCTCCTGGAGGACCGACCAGCTGACCTGGTTGTTCGGGAAGATACTGGCCAGGGCGGCGTCTTGCCCGGTGAACCAGGCGGCCTGGTCGCCCGTGGCGGCGGGCATGCCGCCGTAGGCGGCCTGGAGGTTCTTGTCGGCCATGATGGCCAGCATCGCTTCGAAGGCCGAATCCGGATGGGCGGTCCCTTTCAAGATCACGAACGTGTCGGCGTCGCTGGGCGATGAGGTCTGGCCGTTGTAAGAAGGCAGGACGGCGATGTCCCAGTTCGCCAACGCCCTCTTGGCCGTCGACTTGCCGGACGTGTCCAGCGAGCCGTAGGTGCTGATCGCCCAGGTCCACGAGAGCGCCATCGCCACGTGGCCCGAGGCAACCGTAGAGCCGTTGTTCAGCAGAGCCGAGTCCTCGACCTTGGTGCTGGGGGCGATGTGGTATTTCCAGATCGCGTTGTAGTACCAGGTCCACGCGGCGCTCCAGGCGTCCGGGATGGTGGCCTTGCCGTCGGGCCCGACGAACGATCCGGGAGCCCAGCTCGAAGCCATGGTGCGGGCGTCGGACCACGGGAAATCGATGCCGTACTGGACGATGTTGGCGGCATTGAAGCCAGTGCCGGTCGATTTCTTGCCGGCCTTGTCAACGGTCAGCTGGGCTGCCAGGGCCGCGAGGGCGTCCCAGGTCCAGTCCTCACCGTTCCACTGATCTCCGACTCGGGTGGGCAGATCCGGCAGGCCCGCCTTGGCGAAGATGTCCTTGTTGTAGAAGATGAAGCCCGGGTAGATGAGGTATGGAAGCCCGACCTGGGCGCCGTTCGACTGCTGCAACAGGTCGATTATCGCCGAGGGATACCTGGTCATGTCGAAGCCCGTCTTGGCGATCTCGGGCGTGAGGTCCATGAACGCGCCGCTGAACCCGTCTCGGTCGGCGATTCCCACCGGGCCGACGATATCCGGTGCGACGCCATCCGCGATCTCCAACTTCAGCGTCGCGGCGGCGCTGGCGGAGGGCACGATCTCGAGGTTGATGTAGATCCCGGTGTGGGAGGCGTTGTAGGCCTTCACGAACGAAGCCTCAGCCTGGACCTGATTGGGCGCGTTGCCCAGCCCCAGGCCGACGAACCAGCGGACGACGGTCGTGCCGGCGGGGGCGGCCGTAGGAATGGGCGAGAGGAGCGGGGTTGGGGTCGCGACCGTCGAGCCGCATGCGCCAACGAGTGCCGCGACCGCGGCCAGCGTGGCGAGCTGGGACCCTCTCTTCCTCATCTGGACTACCTCTAAGCCCGTGGCAAACCGGGCGTCTCCGCCTGGCCGTCCGCCCTGCCGGGGCCCACCCCCCGAGCCTGCTCCGGTTCCGGTCCGGCCGGGAGACTTTACCAGGCTCGCGATCATCGGGTCCTGCGACCGCGGGTCCGGCGGCCCGGCGTTCGATCGGCCGCTCACCAGACTCAGTCCTGGCCACTCCCGTGCGAGACGACCGCAGCGGCTCGCTTCTCCGGGACGGGCAGGATCTGGGCCGCCGGCGCCCGCCTCGCCGGAACGTGGCCCGCGGACTCGGCGAAGGTGACGTTCGAGAGGGGCACGACCGGCTCGCCTCGCAGGACCCGGGCCAGGTACTCGCCGGTGGCAGATCCCGCGGTGGTGGCAACCTGCTCCGGCGTTCCCTCGGCGATGACGTAGCCGCCGCGCTCGCCACCCTCCGGCCCCAGATCCACGATCCAGTCCGCGGTCTTGACGACGTCGAGGTTGTGCTCGATGACCACGACCGTGTTGCCCTGGTCCACGAGCCGGTGGAGAACGTGGAGCAGCTTCTCTACGTCCGCCATGTGCAGGCCCGTCGTCGGTTCGTCCAGCACGTAGACCGTGCGGCCCGTGGCCCTCTTCGACAGCTCCGTGGCCAGCTTTACGCGCTGCGCCTCACCGCCCGAGAGGGTGGTAGCCGGCTGGCCCAGGTGGACGTAGCCCAGGCCCACGTCGTCGAGCGTCTGCAGCTTGGCGCGCACGGCGGGCACCGCCGAAAAGAAGTCGAGCGCCTCTTCGATCGTCATCTCGAGGACGTCCGCGATCGATCGGCCCTTGTAGTGGATCTCCAGCGCCTCGCGGTTGTAGCGCTTGCCCTTGCAGATCTCACACTGGACGTAGACGTCCGGCAGGAACTGCATCTCGATCTTGAGGATGCCGTCGCCCTTGCAGTGCTCGCACCGCCCACCCTTGACGTTGAAGCTGAACCGGCCGGGCATGTAGCCCCGCACGCGCGCCTCCTGCGTGGCGGCGAAGAGCTCGCGGATCGGAGCGAACAGGCCTGTGTAAGTCGCCGGATTCGACCGCGGCGTGCGGCCGATCGGGCTCTGGTCGATGTCGATGACCTTGTCGATCGCCGCCATGCCGTCGATCCGGTCGTGATCGCCCGCCCGGTCGCGGGCGCCGTTGAGCTCGTGCGCCAGCGCCCGGTACAGCACGTCCGAGACCAGCGTGCTCTTGCCCGAGCCGGAGACGCCGGTGACGGCCACGAAGCGAGCCAGCGGGAAGGCCACGTCCAGGTTCTTGAGGTTGTGCTCGCGGGCGCCGCGAACCACGATCGACTGGCCGTTCCCCCGGCGGCGCGTCGCGGGAATCGCGACCTGGCGTTCGCCGCGCAGATAGGCGCCGGTGATGGACCGCGGCTCGGCCAGGACCGTGTCCAGGGGGCCCGCGGCGACGATCTCGCCGCCGTGCTCGCCCGGCCCCGGCCCGATGTCGATGACCCAGTCCGCCGTGCGAATCGTCTCTTCGTCGTGCTCGACGACCAAGACGGTGTTGCCCAGGTCTCGCAGGCGCGTCAGCGTCGCGATGAGCTTGGCGTTGTCGCGCTGGTGGAGCCCGATGGAGGGCTCATCCAGGATGTACAGGACGCCCATAAGGCTCGACCCGATCTGCGTGGCCAGTCGGATGCGCTGGGCCTCGCCGCCCGACAGCGTCTGGCTGGTTCTGTCGAGCGTCAGGTAATCCAGCCCCACGTCGACGAGGAAGCCGAGCCGGGCCGAGATCTCCTTGAGGATCTGGCGCGCGATCGTCCTCTCTCGGTCGGTCAGCCTCGCGGGCAGCGCGGCCACCCATTCGCAGGCCGAGGTGATCGAGAGCGTCGAGATCTGCCAGATGTTTCGGCCGTCGACCGTGACGGCGAGGATCTCGGGCTTGAGGCGCTTGCCTTCGCAGGTAGGGCAGGGCCGCGCGACCATGTAGCGCTCGAGCTCCGACTTGATGAAGTCCGAATCCGTCTCGCGGTAGCGCCGCTCCAGGTTTGGAACGATCCCCTCGAACGTTGCCCCGTATGTATTCTCGCCGCGCTCGTGGCGGTAGCCGATGACGACCCGCTCGCCGCGGGCGGCGTAGAGGAGGTGCTCGATCGCCTCGTGCGGCAGGTCCTTGACCGGCACCTCGTAGTCCCAACCGTGCTCCCGGCAGACGGCTTCGATGATCTTGGCGTGCCAGGAATTCTCCATCGGCAGGCGAGCCCAGGGCACGAGGGCCCCGCCGGCGATCGAGAGGTTCTTGTTGGGGATGACTCGATCCGGATCTATCTCCAGCCGGCTGCCGATGCCGGTGCAGTCCGGGCAGGCGCCGTGGGGCGAGTTGAAGCTGAAGCTGCGCGGCTCCAGCTCGTCGACCGTGGTGCCGTCGTACGGGCAGCTGTAGCGCTCGCTGTAGCGCCTCTCCTCGAACTGCGGCGCCTCGCCGTCTCGTGGCGCCGGCGCGATGAGCATGACGCCCTCGCCCAGGCGCAGGGCCGTTTCGACGGAGTCCGCCAGTCTGGTGGCATCCGGCGGCCGGGTCGGCTCGCCCGCTCCGGCGACAGCCTCGCCGTCGCCGGCGGATAAGCCTTCGGTGGGTTCGCCGTGCCGCACCACGAAGCGATCGACCACGACTTCGATGGTGTGGCGCTTGTACTTGTCCAGCTGACGCGTCTCCGAGAGATCCATCAGCTCCCCGTCGACACGGACGCGCGCGAAGCCCTGGCGGCGGATCTGGTCGAAGACCCGGTCGCCCTCCGTCTTGCGGTCCTTGATGACGGGGCCGAGCACCATCAGCCGCGTACCCTCTGGCAGCTCGTAGATCTGATCGACGACCTGCTGCACGGTCTGACGCTCGATCTCGCGGCCGCACGTGGGACAGTGCGGGTGCCCGATGCGGGCGAACAGCAGGCGCAGGTGGTCGTAGATCTCGGTTACCGTGCCGACCGTGGACCGCGGGTTTCGACTGGCGCCCTTCTGGTCGATCGAGATGGCCGGGCTCAGCCCATCGATCTGGTCGACGTCCGGCTTCTGCACCTCCCCCAGGAACTGGCGGGCGTACGCGGACAGGCTCTCCACGTAGCGACGTTGGCCCTCGGCGTAGATCGTGTCGAACGCCAGGCTGCTCTTGCCCGACCCGGACAGACCGGTGATGACGATCAGCCGGTCTCGGGGCATCGAGACGGTGATGTTCTTGAGGTTGTGCTCGCGGGCCCCGCGAACGACGAGCTGTTCCTGCGGCATAGGCCGTCATTGTAGAGCAGTCGCCAGAAACAGAACAGACGTTCGTGACACCAGGTTCGGCGGTCGCGATGACGCGGTCACTGGGTGTGCACGGCGGCCGACCGCGATCGGTCAGGACGCTCGCAGGAAGCGCTCGTAGCGACTTTCGAGTCGCGCCGGATCTGGCCGGTCAGTGCGGGAGCGAGGCAGCTGGATCGGCTGATCGTGCATCTGCTTCAGCCCGACCAGGAGCATGGCCCCGTCCGTCTCTTCGAGGATCGAGCGCCTCACCTCGATCGTGTAATCGGGCCGAACCGTCAAGAAGAAGCTATCGAAGGCGGCGTGGTGGAGTTTGCAGAGCGCGAGCCCATTGCTGACGACAGGATCCCCTTCACCCTCGGCATCGGCCACGATGTGGGCGGCGTCCAGCAACTCCCGATGCCGAAGTCGACACAGCGAGCACTGCTCTCGGTACGCATCGAGCACCTGCTCCCGGAATGCTTGCTGGTGGAGCCTGCGACGGAATGACGCCGTCACGTACTCGCGGCGTATTGCCGCGCGGTCTTCGCCTGCGGAAGAGTCCCAGACGGGCCTCTGGACTTGCGTCACGTCGTCGACGGCGACGTCGAACCTCAGGCGCGCCGGATCGTCACCAACGATGTACACGGGCCTGGCCGACACGTATTGACCGGGTCGGAGGCGGTGAAACAGGATGAGGGGCACCCTCCGGCTCATGGCGAGCCTCAAGCCAACGTTGTCGGGATGCAGCGGATCGGTGCCGCGATACGAGTAGCTGAGATACGGCCCATCCATCGTGTCGGCGTAGGGGCCACCCGGAATCGTCGTGATCGATATAGGCAGATCGCAGACACGTGGCTTGAATATGCCCTGAGGCCCGAGGAGCGGCACCCGTTTGCCGTCGAAGACGAAGCCGACCTCCAGAAGCGGGCGGGGCAGGACGTCTCCGTGCGCCTCGGCTTGTTGGCTCAACCAGTCGAACGCGGCGAGCCTGACGCCCAGATCCCCCACCCTGTCCACGACGAGAGCATACGCCGCGCTGAGGCGCCACGTCCGGTACGATCCAACGACCCGACCGGCGGTCGGGGACGCTGAGGAGAGCGAGGCTAAGCGCCGAGCAGGCGTCACCCATCGCACCGTCGGCAAAGAGGAGGCCCCGACCGGAGGTCGGGGCCTCTTGACACCACGTGGCTCGAAACGACACAGCGCCTCGGATGCCGCGCTACCCGCCCGTCACGTTGGTCGGAGCGGTGACTTTGTTCGCCGGATCGTTGACGTTCGTGATGTTGAAGACGATCTCGTAGGCGATGCTCTTGTCGGCAGCGGTGCCGATGATCGCCATGCCGACCGGATAGCCGCCGTTGGTGGCGATCCAGACGTCGGCCGTCCAGGTCGCTCCTTGCACGTCCAGCTCCGAGCCGAGGTCACTGAGCACCGCTTGTGAGGCCCGGTAGTGATCGGCAGCTACGCCGTTCTTCTGCTCGGTTCCGACCTTGGTGAAGCCGCTAACGGTGGAAGGGTCGATCATCGAGGAGAACATCGCGGACGGCGCGAACGAGTCCGCCATGCTGGTCGTGGCCGGGTAAGAGATGAAGCTGCTGCCTCCGCCCATCTCGATGTAATCGTTGCCCCCGATCTCGATGATGTGGATGCCGGCCATCGTGATGTCGGCGGCCTCGTCGGGCTTCACGACGATCGTGCCGCCGATGGTGAACGCGCCACTACCGGTGGCGCCGGCACCGCCCAGCGCGGAAAGCATCGAGCCCCAGTCGCCGCCGGCGAGGGTCATCGTGAACTTGTAGCTGTTGATGGCGGCCAGCTGGGCGGCCGCGCCGCTGAGCTCCGAGCCGCCAGCGGTCTGGCCGGTCGTGCCCGGTTGGCTGGTCGTGCCCGGTTGGCTGGTCGTACCGTTGAACGAGGCACTGCTTACGGACGCCGGCGCGTTGGAGCTGCCGGGGCCGGACGACTTCGAGCCGTTACTCGTGAACAGGTACGCCCCTGCGGCGATGGCCGCGATGAGGACTACGCCGATCAGGAGCATGGCCGGGCTGATCCGAGTCTTCACCGGGGTGGCCGCAACCGGCGCGGCCGCCGAAAAGGCGGGGGCCACCGGAGGGCTGGGCATGGGCGGAGCAGCCCAGGTCGGAGGGGGCGGCGGCGGAGCGACCTCCATCTGGGGGGCCACCGGAGGGCTGGGCATGGGCGGAGCAGCCCAGGTCGGAGGGGGCGGCGGAGCGACCTCCATCTGGGGGGCCGCCGGAGTGGCGGGCACTGCAGCAGGCGTGGCAATAGTCGACAGGCCGGCGCCGCACGAAGCGCAGAACTTCTGCTCTTCGGCGCTTCGCGCCGCCCCACAGCTAGGGCAGAAGCCGAATCCAGTCGCCATCGGATCTCCCTCCGACTGTCGCGTGGGCCATGGTGAAGGTCCGGCTGGACTTCCAGCTTGCGTCGGCGACCTGCCGCGACCCGGCCCACTCCGACCTGGTCATTCTAGTCTCCCGATTCGCTGATCGATCAAGCCTTGGAGCCGCTCTGGCCAGCACCTGGCCGGCCGTCTTGCTCGGCGATGACGAGGGCAGGGCCGTGCGAAAGCCGGCTGAGTGAGGCGATCGGCGCTCCACCCGAGCCCACGTCCGGTACGATCCGACGATCCGGCCGGCGGTCGGGGAGGCTGAGGAGCGAGAGGATGACCGGGGAGCGCCTTGCGACCACGGGACCGGCGGCAACCGCGCCGGCGGCCGCTCGCGCCTTCGGCGGCAGCTCATGAGCTCGGCCGCCGCCGCTCCGTCCGGGCGGAGAGCGCCCGGCCGTCAACTCGAGGTGCCTCATCTCGGCCGCGCCCGGCTGGCCGTTGCCTATTCGTTCCTGGTTCACGGCGTCATGTTCGGCGCGTGGGCCTCGAGGATCCCGGCGGTCCAGAAGCAGGCCGGCCTCGACACCACCCACCTCGGCTTCGCCCTCCTGGCCGCGTCGGCCGGTGCCGTGCTGGCCATGTCGTTTGCCGGGGTCCTGGCCGGACGCTTCGGAAGCCGCGCGGTGACCGCGGCGATGCTCCTGGGTTACGCGCTCATCGTGCCCACACTGGCGCTGGCGAGCTCGTTCATCACGCTGACCGGCGCCCTGCTGGCGGTGGGCGCCTTCCAGGGTTCGATGGACGTGGCGATGAACGCCAACGGCCTGGCCGTCGAGCAGGCGGGCACGCGGCCGATCATCTCCCGACTGCACGGGACGTGGAGCATCGGCTCGTTTCTCGGGGCGTTCGCGACCATCGCGGCGGTGACGGCCGGCCTATCGCTGCTGGCGCAGTTCTGCCTGCTGGCGGCCTGGATGGCCGTCTCGGCGGCGGTCCTGGCGCGACTCATGCTGCCGCACAGGCAGCCCGCCGAAGGCCCGACCCTGCGTCGACCGCCTCGCCGTTTACTGGCCCTGGGCTTCCTGATCTTCTGCGGCATGCTGGCCGAGGGATCGGTCGGCGACTGGAGCGGCGTCTACATGCGCACTTCGGTCCTGTCGACCCAGCAGGAGGCTGCCCTGGCGCTCGGCGCCTTCTCGGCCGCGATGGCGGTTTCACGGCTGGTCGGCGACCGCCTCACCGAGCTGCTGGGGGCGGGCCGCCTGGTCACGCTGGGGGCCGTGCTTGGGGCTGCGGGCCTCGGCATGGCCCTGGCGCTGCACATGGCTGTGCCCGCGATTGCCGGCTTCGCCCTGCTCGGGCTCGGCCTGGGCGCCATCGTGCCGATAACCCTGCGAGCCGGCGGTTCGCAGCCGGGGATTCCTTCCGGGTTCGGCATCGCGGCCGTTTCGACCATGGGCTACGCCGGGATGCTGACCGGGCCTCCGCTGATCGGCAGCGTGGCCGGAGTGGCGGGCCTGCGCCTGGCGCTGGCGATCGTGGTGGCCCTGCTGGCAGTCCTGGCCGCGACCGCCGGGCGCGCCGTCGGCACGCCGGTCACGATCCCGGAGCCGGCCGTCCCGACGGAGCTGCCCTAGCGCTGTGCGGCGCACGGCCGGCGGGTAGCGCGGCGGGTGCCTCTCAGCTCGACCGCTCGAAGCGTCGCTCCATCCAGTAACGCCAGACGTCCAGGTCCGGGCTCTCGTAGCCATTCGAGGAGAGGACCGAGCAGATCTGCGTTCGGTGATCGTTGCCGTGGTGAAGCGCCTGGGCGAAGAGCAGGTTCGTCGCGTGCGGCAGCTCCGGCCTGGTTCCGCGGGCGGGCAGCGTGATGTCCAACTCGCCCGCGCGAGCCAGGACGACGCGCCACCGAACGGCTTGATCTCGCAGCGCATCGGCGAGCTCGTCCAGCGTTCTGATGGGGTCCGGTGCGGTCTTGGGTGGGGGCGGGGTACCCTCGAGGTAGCCCAGGTACCGCAAATCCGCGTCGATGAGGTGGGAAAGCGTGGCCAGCACCTCGCCGTAGGTGCCCGGCGAGCTGGCGCCGAGGGCCCCCCTGGGCAGCCTGCGGAGGTGTCTGATCAGCTGTTCCGTGGCCCAGGTGTGGTGCTGGAAGGCCTCACTCAAGGGATCCATGGATCCTCCTGTGCTGTTGGGGGCGTCCGCCCGCGCTACCGGCGCCGCCGGCCGCGTGGAGGCCGCTGTCCCGTCCGTTTGATCACGTTCGGGGTGACGGTGTGATCCCACGTTGGCCGCTCGATCCAGCGAGCGGCCCAGCCATCCTCTTCGTGCTCGTCTCGAATGCCCGGCAGCCAGTCCGAGGCGGTCGCCGCGACGGCGAGCTCGTCCGGTTCGATGGCCTCAACCACCCGCACCTCCGTGACATCGAGGGCCGAGGCGTCCAACTCTTCCCCATCCACCGCGGCTCGCTGCCGGCGGACCGCCTGCCGGACGGGCCTGATCGTGCGACCGGACCGGGCCGGCGCCAGCCGATCGCCGGCCGCACCGACGGGCCGGCTCTTTGCCGCCCGTTCGGCCGCCCGAGCCATGCTCGCCGAGGCATCCTCTTCCAGCACGCGCAGCCGGATCTCCTGGATCTCGTCGCGCAACGCGGCGGCCCGCTCGAACTCCAGCTCGCGAGCAGCCCGGCGCATCTCCGCTTCCATCTGGCCGACGAGCTTCTCAACCTGGCCCTTGGCCATCTCGCTGAATGCCCGCTCCTGTCCGGGTGCCGTAGCGAAGGTCCCGTGAGCCTCGGCGACCGCCCGCAGCCGATCGTTTATGTCCCGGATCCCCTTCACGATCGTCACCGGCTCGATGCCATGATCGCGGTTGTATCTCTCCTGGATGGCGCGCCGCCTGTTCGTCTCGTCGATCGCCGCTCGCATCGAGTCGGTCATGTTGTCGGCGTACATCACCACTTCGCCACCGATGTTTCGAGCGGCGCGACCGATCATCTGCACGAGCGACCAGGCACTGCGCAGGAAACCCTCCTTGTCGGCGTCGAGAATCGCCACCAGCGTCACCTCCGGAAGGTCGATGCCTTCACGCAGCAGGTTGATGCCGACGACGACGTCATATACGCCCAGGCGCAGATCTCGAAGTATCTGGACGCGCTCCAGGGTGTCGACCTCTGAGTGCAGGTACTGCACCTTTACGCCGAGTTCGTGCAGGTAGTCGGCGAGGTCCTCGGCCATCTTCTTCGTGAGCGTGGTGACGAGCGAACGCTCACCTCGCTCGACGCGCCCGCGAATCAGCTCGAGCAGATCATCTATCTGACCTTCCGTTGGCCTGACGCTTATGTGTGGATCCACGACACCGGTCGGGCGAATCAGCTGTTCGACCACCTGCTGGCTGTGCTCCAGTTCGTACGGCCCTGGCGTCGCACTCATGTAGATCGCCTGGTTGACGCTGGCCTCGAATTCTTCGAACGTCAGCGGGCGGTTATCGAGCGCCGAGGGGAGCCGAAACCCGAAATCGACGAGGATCTCCTTGCGCGTTCGGTCGTTCTTGTACATGCCCACGACCTGAGGTATGGACATGTGGCTCTCATCCACAACGAGCAGCCAGTCCGGCGGGAAGTAGTCGAGGAGCGTCCATGGACGTGACCCGGCTTCGCGGCCGGAGAGGTGCCGGGAGTAGTTCTCGATGCCGGTGCAGTAGCCGAGCTCGCGCATCATCTCGAGGTCAAAAGTCGTGCGCTGCCGGAGCCTGGCCGCCTCCAGCTCTCGCCCCTGGGCCTCCAGCTCGCCGACCCGGATGTCCATCTCCTCGCCTATCGCCTTGACGGCGGCCATCAGCTTGTCCGCCGGGGTCACGAAGTGCGTGGCCGGGTAGACGTTCAGGTCCTTGCGCTCGGCCAGCAGCTCTCCGGTGAGCGAGTCCAGCTCGGTTATGCGCTCCACTTCGTCACCGAAGAACTCCACGCGGACGAGGCGGTCCTCGGCGGGGGGAATCAGTTCCAGGGTATCGCCGCGCACGCGGAACCGAGCACGCGAGAGAGCGGCGTCGTTGCGCTGGTACTGGAGGTCCACGAGGTGGCGCAGCACGGCGTCGCGGCGGTATTGCCCGCCGACGCGCAGCCGCAGGATCGTGGCCCCGTAGTCGATCGGGGCGCCGAGGCCGTAGATGCAGCTGACGCTGGCGACGATGATCACGTCGCGGCGCTCGAAGAGGGCCTTGGTGGCGGCGTGCCGGAGCTTGTCGATCTCGTCGTTGCGGCTCGAGTCCTTCTCGATGTACGTATCGCTGCGCGGCAGATAAGCCTCGGGCTGGTAGTAGTCGAAGTAGCTGACGTAGTACTCGACGGCGTTGTCCGGGAAGAACTCGCGAAACTCGGAATACAGCTGGGCAGCCAGGGTCTTGTTGTGGGCGAGGACGAGAGTGGGCTTCTGGTGCTTCTCTATGACGGCCGCGACAGAGAAGGTCTTGCCCGTTCCGGTCGCGCCCAGCAGCGTCTGATGGCGCAGGCCTTTGGCCAGGCCTTCGCTCAATCGCTCGATGGCGGCAGGCTGGTCGCCGGTCGGCTGGAAGTCGGCAACCAGCCGAAAGTCGGGCACTTCAACCTCGTCGGCGTGGGTTTCCAGTATACCGCGCGACGACGGATTAGCACGGGCGTTCTAACTCCGGACCCCGCCCGTAGCTGGGCGAGTCACGCTTACCACACAAATCCCGAGCCCACCGTGTCCTGCATCGCCGCGACCATCTGAGACTGCGCAATGACATGGAGCTGGCCATTCTGGTTGCCGCCGCGGCTGTTGCAGGCACGGCCGCAGGTGTCGATGTACGTGTAAGTCGGCGGCGTGGCTGCGTTGTCGTAGCCGACGATCGTGACCGCGTGGCGGATGTGCGGCGTCTTCGATCCAGCCTGCCAGTTCGGCAGGTCATGGGTGTCCAGCTCGACGACGACCGGGACGCCATCGCGGCCCACGTCCAGAGTCACGGCTATCCGCAGGTCGCGGGCCGCAGTCGGCTCGAACCGCATGACCGACGCGTACCAGAACTCGGCCCAGCCCTGCTCGGCGTGGTTGGAGGCCTCCCAATTGAGGGCGACCTGGATGTTCGTTCGGGGGGCGCCGATAGTCGGGTAGAGCGGCCGGCCGCTCGCGTCGGCGTAGACGGCAATTCCCTTCGACTGCCAGCCGGGCGGCTGAACCGCCATCCCGAGGTACATGATGTAGCCGCGAGCGTGGGCCGTGTAGGCGTTCACGCCGTCCGAGCCGGACCAGTAGGTGCCGATGCGCACACCGCCGCTCGACCGGGCGACGGTCGGGCCGGGCACCGGCCAGGCCGCACCCTCGGCTGTGTAGGGGTCGAGGAAGTAGCCGGCAGTGCCGGTGACGTTCGGATGGCCGGTCTGCTGCTGCCAGTAGTAGAGCGCGACGGCGGTCGCGCCCGGCTCGCACAGGTTCCACAGATTCCGGTCCGAGAAGCTGTTGCCCTTCTCGTCCTTGCCGTACCCGAGCGGCTCGATGATCCAGCGGGCGTAGGCGGTGTCGAGAATGCGGGCGGAGGGGACCGCAGCGCCGGTCATAGGGTTCAGCAGCGGGTCGACCCCGGGGTCGAGGACGACGACTTTGCCCTCGACGAGTGCGATCCGGCCCGCGGCCTTGAGCTCCAGCCATTCAGACGACTGGGCGGGCACGGGCCGGCGAGGGGCCGGCGAGTCGACCTGGTCGGTCGGGAGGGCACCCTTGGGCGGGGGCGCAGTGGGAGTCGCGAACACGTCGACGGGCTGGAAAGCGGGCGCGGCCGGGGTCGGCGTGGGCGTCTCGATCGCGCTGCCGATCGGGCCGGCAGACGGCGTGGGTGACCAGGCCGCGGCCGTGGGCGAGCCTCCGGCTGTTTCGGCGGTCGGAGACGCGGTCGCGCCATCCCCTCCTCTGCGGGGCAGCCCGACGAGCAGCGCAACGCCCGCCAGCACGACCAGCAAGCCCGCGGCTCCCCAGGGGACATACCTGCGGCGAGTCGATCTCATGGCTCGACTGTACGCCCTTCTACGTGCTCCATGAGGCGTGACAGACGACGTCAGGCGGGCTCGGAGATATCAGCCCACGGAGGAGGGGCGGTATGTAACGGAGGAGGGCGCTATGTACTCGGGTCTGCCGCCGGCACTCGTTGGCGCGGCCCTGAGGGCAGCGGCCGGACTCTTGTTCCTGGTGGTTGGGCCCCGCCCCTTCCCTACCAGATGAAGCCCATGCCGTTGCCGTCGGTCAGGGCCTTGACCATCTGGGCCTGGCTGATGACGTGGATCTGGCCGTTCTGGTTTCCGGCACGAGAGTTGCAGGAGCGGCCGCACGTGTCCAGGTACGTGAACGTTGGCGGGTTGGCCGTGTTGTCGTAGCCGACGATGGCGATGGCGTGGCGCGTATGCGGCGTATTCGAGCCCGCCTGCCAGTTGGGCAGGTCGAACGTGTCAGCCGCCGCCACCACGGGGACGCCGTCCCGGCCAACGTCCAGCATCACGGCCACTTGGAGGTCGCGGGCGAGGTTCGGGTCCCAGCGTTGAACGGTCGTGTAATACGTCTCGGTCCAGTCGGTCGCGTGACTGGAGGCCTCCCAGTTGAGCGCGGCCTGGATGTCGCGCGTGGGCGAGCCCTCAGTCGGATAGAGCGCCTTGCCCCTGCCGTCGACGAAGATGTCGATCCCGGGTGAGGTCCAGCCGGCCGGCCTGACGGCCATGGCCAGGTACATCAGGTAGCCGCGACCGTGAGCGGTGAAGCCGTTGACGTTGACCGATCCAGACCAGTAGGTGCCGAGGTGCTCCGCGCTCCCGTTGGGCGCCGCAAAGGTGGGCCCACGGCTGGGCCATGCCACGCCGGTCGCCACGTATGGATCGAGGGCGTAGCCGGCCGTGCCGGTCACGTTCGGGTGGCCGGTCAGCTGCTGCCAGTAGTAGAGCGCGATCGCCGTCGCGCCAGGACCGCACATGTTCCAGTAGGACAGGTCGTAGTAGCGGTTCCCCTTGGCGTCCGTGCCACTTGCCGGAGGTTCGACGACCCAGCGGGTCCAGGTCACGTCCAGCCTTCGAGCGTCGGGCACGGGGTTGCCGGTGACGGGGTTGACCAGCGGGTTGGCGCCGGCTGCGAGGACGCCGATCTTCCCGTCGGACAAGACGATCCGACCGGCCGCCTTGAGGGTGAGCCAGTCAGTCGACTGAGCCGCGATCGGTCGGCCGGCATCGAAATGGAAGATCGAATCGCCGGGCGGCTCGCTCGGGTGCAGGAGCTGTGGAGGCTGCGTCGCGAACAGATCGATCGGTGGGAACGTGGGATCGCGCGAAGGGCTGGCGGTGCTGCCAGGCGTCACGAGAGCCGACGAACCGATGCTGGCGAAGGAGGTACCGGCCGCGGTCGGCATGGCGGCCGTGGCCGGTGAGGCGGCCGCGGTCGATGCTGGGGCGCCGGCGCCCGGGCCGACGAGCAGGGCTGCGGCACCCAAGGCGACGACTGCCAGGATCGCGGCGCCGGAAGCAAGGACGCGGCGGCGCGACCGAAGGGACGCGATCATCGACCGATTGTAGGCGTCCGGTGAAAAACGACCCGAATCACGGTCCCCCGGGTCGGTGCCGGCTGGTCGGCCGCCCTCTCAACGCCGCCCTGCCAGAGTCTCCCGCAGCGCGGCGTCGACGGCCCGCTCGACGGCGTCACGCGGGCCATCGGTACGGATCGTGCGGGTAGCGGCGGAGCGCCAGAGCGCCAGCGAGCCGGCCTGGGCGGCGATCCGCTGGCGGGCGTCGGGCTCGGGGGTGCCGCGGCCGACCAGACGGGCGAACTGAGACTCGGGGTCGCAGACGACGAGCCAGATCTCGTCGCACCAGGGCGCGTGGCCGGCCTCGACCAGCTTGATCGCCTCGAGCACGATCGCGGCGGGGCCGCGCGAGTCGGCCGCACGGATGGAAGCCGTCAGCATGCCCGCGACGGCAGGGTGAACGATCGACTCGAGCTCGGCCAGGCGCACCGGGTCGCCGAAGACGAGGCGGCCCAGGGCAGCGCGATCGAGCGAGCCGTCGGGGCGGCGGTACTCCGCGCCGAAGCGGGCGACGATCGCCTCGGTGACCGGAGTGCCGGGCGCCATAAGCATGCGCGTCAGCTCATCGGCATCCACGACGGCCGCGCCGCGCTCGGCGAGCCATCCCGCCACCGTCGACTTGCCGCAGCCGATCGGGCCGATCAGGCCGATCAGGGGCGCCGTCGTCCCCAGTGCGCCGCCGCGGCGCGACGGGCGGTCTGCTGTCGTCACGGGGCTGCCTCCTCCATCGCCAACCAGGCCTCTTCGGCCGCGGCAAGAGCCTGATCCACGCTCGCCAGCTCACCGCTCACGCGCCGCAGCTCCACGAAGTTGCCGTGCACGCCTGGATCCCCGAGCGCCTCTTCCAGGGCCCGCCTGCGATCGGTCAGGCGCGCGAGCTCCTCGTCGAGCTGGGCCTTGCGACGCCGATACGCGTCCTTGGAGAGCTTCGCGACCGGGGTGCGAAGCGAGCCGCCGGCGACGGCCACGGGCCGATCCGAAGGCGCCGCTGCACCACCCGATCTCGCCGCGGTCCTGGGAGCCTGGGCCCCGACCGCCACCCCCGGCCTCCGTCCGTCGGGCGCGATACGCCCGCCGTGCAGGCGTCTGGCCTCGCTTTCGGCCGCCGATTTCACCGTCCAGCCGCCGACAACCGCCGCCCGCCAGGCGCGATAGCCGCCTTCGAAAGGCACGGCCAGGCCGTCGTCGATCACCCACAGCGAGTCGCAAACTCTCTCGAGGAGACGCCGGTCGTGGCTCACGACCAGGAGAGTGTGAGCGGTACCGGCCATGAAGGCTTCCAGCGCTTCTCGGGCCGGGATGTCGAGGTGGTTCGTCGGCTCGTCGAGCAGGAGCAGGTTGGCCGGCAACAGGAACAGCAGTGCCAGCTCCAGGCGGGACCGTTCCCCGCCGGAGAGCGCCGCGACTTCCTTGAAGACGTCGTCACCCCGGAAGAGGAAGCGCGCCAGGTGGCTCCGCGCCGCTCCCTGGCTCAGCGGCAGCGCGTCCAGCACCGCGTCGAGAACGGTGACGCCGGGGATCGGCGCGTCGCGGAGCTGGGCGAGATACGTGAGCTGAACGTTGCGGCCCAGATCCAGGGCGCCGTCCAGCGGCGGCAGCTCGCCCGCGATCGTGCGCAGGAGCGTCGTCTTGCCCGCCCCGTTGGGGCCGACGATGCCGACACGGTCGCCCCGCCGCAGCTCGAGCCACGGCACGCGGGCGACGGGAGTCTCGGTACGCGCGGAGCCGTCCCCCGCCGCGGCGGCGTAGCCAACCACCAGCCCTTCCGCACGGACCACCGTCTCGTACGAGCGAGCCGGACCGCCGCCCGCCAGCGCCTCACTCGGCAGCCGCAGGATGGCGTCCGAGCGGCGCCTCTCCAACGGCTGCAGGGCCTCCAGCCGGGCCTCGTGCTCGTGCATCTTCGAGTGCTTGCGCTGGTGGCGGTACATCTGCACCAGCTCCCGCTCGCGGGCGATCTGGGCAGCACGATCCTCGGCCTCATCTGCGGCCCTGAGGTCCCGCTCCTCGCGCTGCCGGGCGTAGGCGGAGTAGCTGCCACGGAACGGCGTCAACCGTCGGTCGCGCAGCTCCCAGACGCGCGTCACGGTCGCGTCGAGGAAGGCCCGGTCGTGCGAGGCCACGAGCAGGCCGCCATGGCGGCGGCCGAGGTGCAGCTCCAGCCACTCCAGCGCGGCGAGGTCGAGGTGATTCGTCGGCTCGTCCAGCAGCAGCAAATCCGGGTCGGAGAGCAGCAAGCGGGCCAGCGTCGCCCGGGTCTGCTCCCCGCCGGAGAGGTTCGTCGGCGGGCGGTCCCACTGCCCTCGGTCAAAGCCCAGGCCCGACAGCGCGGCTTCCACGCGCTGGTCCAGGCCGTACCCGTCGCGGTGGTCGAACTCGTGCTGCAGGCGCTCGTATTCGGGCTCGGTCACGCGACCGGCTTCCTCCATCTGGCGAAGGATTCGCTCGAGCTCCTCCAACCGCCCGGCGCCCGCCCGCACGGCCTGCCTCAGGCTCGGCGCCTCGATGAAGTCCGAGTCCACGTGAGCCTCCTGACGGAGCATGGCCACAGTCAGGCCGCGCTTGCGATGAACCTGGCCCTCATCGGGCTCGTCCAGCCCCGCGACGAGCCGCAGCAGGGTCGTCTTGCCGGCGCCGTTGGGGCCGACGACGCCGATTCGATCGCCCGCGGCGACGGCCGCAGCCACGTGGTCGAGAATGACGAAGTCGCCGACCTCGCGAACCACGCTCTCCAGTCGCACGATGGACATCAGACCCGCCCCCCGGCGCGAGCGGCCGCCCGGCGGGTCGCCGCCGCCATTCGAGCGGCGACAACACGTCGCCGCCGCAGAACAGCCTTCGCCTCTTCGTCGGCAGTCCGGCCGAGCGCGCCTTCCCCGTCCAGCTCCGTCCAGCGAGACCCGCGCCGGCGGTGGGATTCGGGCCGTCCGCCCTGGCGGGGCGCACCCCCGTCGGCGGCCGATCGCAGGAGCTTGCCCGCCGCCTGACGCTGCTCGGCCGGAAGGCGCTGGCACCATGAGCAGAAGTGCGTCGATCGCCCGGCCACGACGATGCGCCGGATCGGCCGCCCGCACCGCTCGCACGGCTCGCCCAGGCGCTGGTAGACCTGCAGGCGCTCCTGCATCGAGCCGTCGCCCTCGGGGGCGGTGTAGTCGTCTACTGAGCTGCCGCGCCGTTCGACCGCCTCGGCCAGGACGTCGCGCAGGGCTTTGTGGAGCCGACGGACAGCGTCGGGGCGGAGGGAGTGGGCGTCGCGAAGCGGGTGCAGACGCGCCCGCCAGAGCGCCTCGTCGGCGTAGATGTTGCCCACGCCTGCGAGGAAGTCCTGGTTCATCAACAGCGTCTTGAGACGGCCCCGGCGGCGGGCGAGCAGCTCCGCGAACCGCCGTGCGGTGAATTCGTCGGAGAGCGGCTCGACGCCCGCGGCCAGGACTCCGATCGCCTCACCCTCGACCGGCAGCCCCGTGGCCGGATCGCGCGGATACAGCCCCAGCCGCCCGAACTTGCGCATGTCGCGGAAGCGCACCTCCCGGCCGTCGGCCAGGCTGAGCACCACGTGGACGTGCCGATCCTGGGGAGTGCCGGCCGCCACCACGAAGAGCTGACCGGTCATCTTGAGATGAATGGTCAGCACCGCCGGCTCCGTGGCGGCGGGGCCCGGACCGAGCCAGACGAGCAGCTGCTTGCCGCGCCGGCCCACGCCTTCGATCTCACGGCCCCTCACCGCCGCAGCGAACGCCCGCGGGTCGTGGCTCCGCAGCGTCGGCTGCCAGTTGGAGCTCGCGCCGGAGATCCGCGCGCCCGTCACCAGCCCGCGCAGATCGCGGGCGATCGTCTCGACTTCCGGCAACTCGGGCATGCCTAGAGGGTAGCGGCGCCGGCCCAGGATTGCGCGCGCCGACGGGAGCCGCAGCCTCACGGGTCCTGGCCGGTCGCGGCCGCTCCTACCGTCGCCGATACCAATGCTAACGGCCTGGTGCGCAGTCCGGCTAATATCTCCCCGGTAGCACGGACGACGCCCAGCCCTGCAGCCGTACGGAGCCTCGGAGCGATCGATGAGCTTCCTCAAGAAAGACGGGGGCCAGAAGCCGGCCGCAGCCGACCCCGACGCACTCGCCGTGGAGCAGCTTCGCAAGGCCGGCGCCGATCCCAGCATGCCCCACGAGACGCGCCACTTTCTGTACGTGCCCGGAGTGAAGGCCGCCCAGCAGGTGGCCCGCGCGCTCAAGCGACCCGACCGCCGGATAGAAATCGAGACCTCGGCGCGGAAGGGCTACTGGCTGGTCGCGGTGATTCAGTCGGTCGTGGTCACGCCCGAGACCATCGCGGCGCTTCGCACGGAGTTCGAGGCCGCGGTGGAGCCGCTCGGCGGCGAGTACGACTACTGGCAGGTCGCCGTCGCCAACGGCTGACCGAGCGCCGCCAGGCCGCGCGGAGAGGCGCGGCTGCATCGATCCCGAAGTCGCAGATGTTCGGTCTCCCCTACCCGGCCGCGACCTCGGCGGGAGCCTCGCCGAGCTCGGCCAGCACCGCATCCTCGCGGGTCAGCGGGCGCATCGACTCCCAGTCGTCGCCCACCTTGACGTCCACCGTCAGCGGCACGTCCAGCTTGAGCGCCTCCTCCATCGTCGAGCGCAGGATCGGCACCGTCGCGTCCACTTCCTGTCGCGGCACCTCCAGGACCAGCTCGTCGTGGACCTGGAGCAGCAGCCGTGCCCGGAGGCCGGCCGATCGCAGCCGCCCGGGCAAGCGGATCATTGCGATCTTGATGATGTCGGCGGCAGTGCCCTGGATCGGCATGTTGATGGCCATCCGCTCCCCGGCGCCACGCAACGACGGGTTGGACATGCGCAGCTCGGGGATGAAGCGGCGCCGGCCGAGCAGAGTCGAGACCCAGCCCTGTTGCCGCGCCAGCTCCTTGATGTGGAGCATGTAGTAGCTGATGCCGCTGTACGTGGCGAAGTAGTTGTCGATGAACGCCTTGGCCTCCGTGCGCGAGATGCCGGCCCGAGACGACAATCCGAAGTCGCTCATGCCGTAGGCGAGTCCGAAGTTGACCATCTTGGCCATCGAGCGTTCGTCGTGCGTGACGTCCTCGGGCGCCTTGTGCAGCACCCGGGCGGCGGTGTCCCGGTGGATGTCGGCGCCGCGGGCGAAGGCGTCGCGCAGATGCTCGTCGCCGCTGACGTGGGCGATGATGCGTAGCTCGATCTGCGAGTAGTCGGCCGCGACCAGCGTCACCTCCGGCGAGCCGGCGACGAAGGCTCGACGGATGCGCCGGCCCAGGTCCGAACGGATCGGGATGTTCTGCAGGTTCGGGTCGGACGAGCTCAGCCTTCCGGTGGCGGCGACCGCCTGGTGGAAGGTGGTGTGCAGCCGGCCGTCTCGCTCCGAGACAAGCGCCGGCAGGGCTTCGATGTAGGTCGATCGAAGCTTCGAGTAGAGCCGCCAGTCGAGCAGCTTGCCGATCATCGGGTGCGCTGGCTTGAGCTCTTCGAGGACCGAAGCGTCGGTCGAGTAGCCGGTCTTGGTCCGTTTGCCCTTGGGCAGGTCCAGCTCGTAGAAGAGGATCTGCTCGAGCTGCTTGGGCGAGCCCAGGTTGAATTCGTGGCCGACGTCGGTGTAGATCTCCGACTCCAGGCGCGCCATCTCGTGCCCGAACTCGACGTCGAGGAGAGCGAGGGCCTCGCGGTCGATGGCGACGCCGGCGGCCTCCATCTCGGCCAGGACCGGGATGAGCGGCAGCTCGATCTCGCGGAAGAGCCGCTCCAGGCCCGAATCGGCGAGCGCCTTCTCCAGCGGCTCACGGACGGCCATCGCGGCCAGGGCGTCGAGGCCGACACGGACGGCCCGCGGAACGTCTCCCTCCGGGGGCAGCGTCACGTCCAGTCGTTCGTGCGCGACGTCGGCGATCGTCTGGCTGCGCAGCGAGGCGTTGAGCAGGTACGCGGCGATCTGCGTGTCGAATGCGACGGAGAGTGGACTGCTGGCTCCGCCGGCGATGTTCGCCACGAGAAGTGGCTTCGTCTCGTGCCCGACGACCCGGGCCCCGGACCGCAGCAGCAGATCGCCCAGCCAGCCCACCGCCGCGTGGCCCTCGCCGACCAGCATGCGACCGTCGCCCCCCGCCAGAGAGAGCACCTGCGGCATGCCCCGCATCGGACGCGGGTCGTCCATCAGCAGCGCGACGCCGATCTCCACCCTGCCCGCCAGCCATGCCTGCGCATCGGCCGCGTCCTCGTCCGTGGCCTCGAAACGGTCCACGAGCGTGGCATCGGCAACGGCCGCTCGGAGCGCCGCGGGCAGGTCCACGGGTCCGGCCGCCTCGCCGCCGGCCCGGATCCGCGGCGCCGCGGGCAAGCGCGGAACAGCGGCCGCGGGCTCGCGCAGGCCCGTCGACCCGAAGTCCATCGCTAGCTGCAGTCCCTCGCCCTCGCCGATCAGGGAGCGGCCGCCACCGCTGCCGCGGCTGGGGTCTCGCGGAGCCTCGCCGGCGACCCGGGCGGCCGGCACGCTCCCCACCACGGATCGCAACGCCTCGGCGGCGTCCACGACCGACTCACCGCTAAGCGGCGGCAGCCGATCGATCAACGAGCGGAACTCGAACTCGCGGAAGAGCCGAACCACCTCCGCCCGGTCGTAGTCGGAGAGGCGTGCCGCCTCCAGGTCCAGGCTGATCGGCAGGTCGCGCACGATGCGGCTCAGCTCACGGCTGGCGAAGACCTGCTCACGCGCCTCGACGAGCTTCTCGCGCAGCTTGTCGGGCTTGACCTCGTCGATACGCGCGTAGATGGCCTCGAGCGAGCCGAACTGGTTGACCAGCTTCGCCGCCGTTTTCTCGCCCACGCCGGCGATCCCGGGGATGTTGTCCGTCGGGTCGCCCTTGAGGGCCTTGTAGTCGATCATCTGGTCGGGCCGCAGCTCGAAACGCTCCCAGACCCGGGCGGGGTCGTAGTAGATCGTGGCGTCCACGCCCTGTCGAGTGGTCATCAGCCGGGTGTGCTCGGTCACGATCTGGAGCATGTCGAGATCGCCGGTCACAACCGTCGTGTCCAGGCCGCGCGCGTCCATGTCGCGCGTGATCGTGCCGATGACATCGTCCGCCTCGTAGCCGGCCATCTCGTAGACGGGGATGCGCAGCGCCGCCACTACCTCGCGAACCCTGGGGAACTGCGTCCGCAGGTCGTCAGGCATCGGCGCGCGCGTGGCCTTGTACTCGGCGAACTGCTGGTGGCGGAAGGTAGGGCCCGGCAGGTCGAAGCAGGCGGCGACGTACTCCGGCTGCACGTCCTGGATCCCGCGCAGCAGGATGCTGCAGAAGCCGAAGACCGCGTTGACGAGCTCACCCTTGCTCGTCGTGAGGGGCGGCAGGGCGTGGTAGCCGCGGTAGATGAGGCCATTGCTGTCGAGCAGCATCAGGCGATTCATGCGGGCCTCGAGCTAAGGCGTGTCGGGCAGCGGCCCGGCAGCGGGCGGTAGCTCAAGTGTAACCCGGGGCGAGGGCCCGATCCGCCGTCGCGCTCAGAGAGGCTGCTAGATACTCGACCTGCGCGCGGAGATTCGGGTTGCGACGATCAGCAGCAGGCCCAGGAGCAGCAGCCCGCCGAACGCAACAAGGGCCGCGACTCGAAGATCAGGGCCGCTCGTGGCCGACGCAGGTCCGAGCTCATTGTGGATGCTCTTTGAGGCCGAGCCGCTGGCCTCAGCTCGCGGCAGGCCATCCTGCGCGGTTTCGCCGCTCGAGCCCGGCCCAGACGCCGCCGCCAGCTCCCCGGGCAAACCGTTCGTCCCGGTGGGCCCCGCCGCGGCAGCCGTCGCCCCCGCAGCCGTCGCCGCCGCCGTCGCAGGCGGCATGGCCGACGAAACCGCGGCGACCGGCGAGCCACCGGCGGCCCCTCCGTTGAACGCGCCCGGACCGCTCACCTGGCTC
>JBEKCH010000041.1:0-23461 GCA_050014975.1 Candidatus Limnocylindrales bacterium | reverse complement strand
CCGCGGCCTCGGCGTTGCTGCCGACGGCGTAGATCTGGCGACCGAAGACGGTGTACCGAAGAACGAGGCCCGCCACGATGACGACGGCGATGGCCAGGATGACGAAGAGCGGGACACCGAAGAAAGTCTGGCTCGCGGGATCTGTATACCCGGCCGGGAGGTCCGAGATGGTGATCTCATTGCCATTCGCCACCAAGTAAGTCAGACCGCGATAGATGCTCATCGTTCCAAGCGTGGCGACGATCGACGGCACTCGGAAGATGGTGATGACGACGCCGTTGGCCATGCCCAGGGCAAGGCCGAGCCCGATCCCGAGCGCCCAGGCCGCCGGAACCGCGAGGTTCTGGCCTTTCAGCGCCTCGGCGACGACGAACGCGACGAGACCCATAGTCGATTCGACGGAGAGGTCGATGTTCTTGGTGATGACGACGAGGGCCTCACCGACGGCCGCGATGGCGATGATCGCCGTGAGGGACGTGACCGAGATCACGTTGGTCGACGAGAGGAAATTGGGTGCCCTCAAGAAGACGAGCATGCTCAGCACGATCACGACGCCAGCCAGCGTTGCCTCGCGGGAGCGAGCCAACCGGCCGATCAGAAGGCCGGCGCGGTTGGGCGCACGAACGTTCGCCGGAACGCTAAGAGCCACTATTCGTCTCCTCCGCGATCTGCCCGGTCGCCGCGAACATGACCCGCTCCTCGGTGGCCTCGGCTCGCGGGATCTCGGCCGCTATTCGGCCCTCGTGGAGCACCATGATCCGGTCGCTCATGGCGAGGACCTCCGGCAGCTCGCTGGAGATGAGGATGATCCCGAGCCCGGAGGCCGCGAGGTCTGAGATGATCCGATGGACCTCCACCTTGGCGCCGATGTCGATGCCGTGAGTCGGCTCGTCGAGGATGAGCACCCGAGGTTCCGTGGCCAGCCATTTGGCGATGACCACCTTCTGCTGGTTCCCGCCCGAGAGCGCCTCGATGAGCTCGTCCATGCCGGTCGCACGGATCCGCAACCGCTCGGCGTAACCAGCCGCGAGAGCCCGCTCGCGAGCGGTTCGCACGAACAGGCGCGGAAAGAGCCGAGGAATGATCGGCAGCGTCACGTTCTCTGCGATCGTGAACCCGCCGACCAGGCCGTCGAGGTGCCGATCTTCCGGGACGTACGCGATGCCGGCCCGCAGCGCTGCGGACGGAGTCTTGAAGTTCACCCGTTTGCCGGCCAGCAGCACCTCGCCGGCATCGGCACGATCGATACCGAACAGGACGCGGGCCACCTCGGTGCGGCCGGCGCCGACGAGGCCGGCAAGGCCCACGATCTCGCCCGACCGGACGGAGAACGTGACCTCGCGGAAGGCCCCCACCCGAGTCAGACCACGCACGTCCAGGAGCACGTCGCCGATGTGCGCGGCGCTCTTTGGAAAGAGCGACACGGCACGGCCGACCATGTGGCGCACCAGGTCGGCGGCCGTCAGTTCGGATGTCGGGGCGGTGATGACATGGCGCCCGTCGCGGAGGACGGTCGCGCGATCGCACAGCTGGAAGACCTCTTCGAGGCGATGGCTCACGAAGAGGACGGCCACGCCGCGGTCGCGGGTCTGGCGGATGATGTCGAAGAGTCGCTCGACCTCGTGCGTGGAGAGCGAGGCCGTCGGCTCATCGAGAATGAGCACGCGGGCATCGATCGAGAGGGCCTTCGCGATTTCGATCAACTGCTGGTCGGCCATCGAAAGACCGCGGACGACCCCTCCGGAATCCATGCGGACGCTGAGACTCTCGAAGATCCGGTCCGCAGACTGCCCCATCTCTCGCCAGTTGACGGTGCCCAACCCACCCGTCGGTGCATGGCCCATGAACACGTTCTCGGCGACGGTCAGGTCGGGGAACAGGCGCGGCTCCTGGTGGACGACGGCGATGCCGAGAGAGCGCGCGTGCGCGGGTCCGTGGACCAGCATCGGCCTGCCATCGAGCACGACGGTGCCCGAATCGGGCTGATGGATGCCGGCGAACACCTTGACGATCGTGCTCTTCCCGGCGCCGTTCTCGCCGACGAGTCCATGGATCTCGCCGGCCGTCAGTTCGAGCGACACGTCCTGAAGCGCATGCGTGGCCGCGAACCGCTTCGACACGCCCGCGAGCGCGGCAGGAGGAGGCGTACGCGTCGCTTCGGCGGTCGGGATCGCCTTGCCGGGCCCGCTCGCATTCATAACGCGGTATCCATGGCCGTCGAGTCCGACGACCGAGAGCCCAGGGCGGGCGTCTTCTCGGGCCCCGGGGCCACATGCACAAGGATGCCCCGCTGACGCAATGCATTGACCGTGGCGGCCTGGGCCTCCTCATCGGTGACGACCGCCGTCAGCCTGTCGGTGGGACAGAACGTCGCGAACGCCGCCCGCCCCCATTTGGTGTGATCGACGAGCGCCACGACGTCGTGTGCCGCGCCGACGATCAGGCGCTTGATCTGCGCCTCGTCGTCGGTGGCGTCGCTCAATCCAGTCTCCATGGTGAAGCCGGCTGCACCCATGAATGCCTTCTGGATGTTCACTTTCTCGAGCAGCCCGCTGCCCAATGGGCCCACCACGGACAGCGCTTCCCATCGGACGAAGCCGCCGGGCAGCGCCACGGTGATACCGGGTTGGCCGGCGAGCTCGGAGGCGATGCGCAGCCCGTTGGTGATGACGGTGAGGTGCACCCATCCGCCCCGCTTCTTGAGGTGCCGCGCCATGGCGAGTGCGGTCGTGCTCGCATCCAGGGCGATGCTTTCGCCATCGATCACGAGAGCGGCCGCGGTTGTGCCGATCCGCTCCTTCTCTTCGCGCTGGAGGCGTTCTCGGACCTCGAACGCGAGCTCCGGTCGGCTCCGGGTGGGCGCAAGCGCGCCGCCGTGCGCCCGGACTACCCGGCCTTCGGTCTCGAGCACCCGGAGGTCCTTTCGGATCGTGACCTCGGAGACTGCGAACCTGGCCGCGAGGTCGGCGACACGCGCTCGACCGTGCTCCTCGGCGATCCGGGCAATGTGCTGCTGACGCTCACGCGCGAACACATCCCGGGGCTCGCTCGTTCCCATCTGGCCCGCGTCTCCTTCGAGGATGCCGCTTCCTCGTAACGATATCCTTCAGGTGCTTGCGAATCCCGACAGTAGACGAGAGGCAATCGAACTGTCAACAAGGAGATTGAAACAAATCGGAATCTATGCCACGCTGCCGAGACCAGCGCGTGGGGCTGCCGGGCAAACTCCGTAGCCCGGGGCCGTGTCGACTCGGAGCGCGTCCGCCGGGCAGGCGTCCGCTCCGGTATTCAGGGATGGAGACGAGTGTGACCTCGACGATTCCAGCCAGTCGCTCCGCTAGAGAAGTGCTCCGAAACCAGCGGATCGAGCTCCCTTCATGGGCATTCGGCAACTCCGGGACGCGGTTCAAGGTGTTCGCGCAGAAGGGCGTCCCGCGGACCGCGTACGAGAAGATCGACGACGCGGCGCAGGTTCATCACTTCACGGGCGTCGCACCCACGGTCGCGCTCCACATTCCGTGGGATCGTGTCGACGACTTCCGGGACCTGGCGCGGCACGCGGCGGAACAGGGCGTCGCCCTCGGGACGATCAACTCGAATACCTTCCAGGACGACGACTACATGCTCGGCAGCGTCTGCCACCCGGACGCACGCGTCCGACGGAAGGCGGTCGACCACCTCCTCGAGTGCGTCGACATCATGGACATCACCGGATCACGCGACCTCAAGCTGTGGTTCGCGGACGGAACGAACTACCCCGGGCAGGACGACATTCGGGCCCGCCAGGATCGGCTGGCCGAGTCGTTGGCGCAGGTCTACAAGCGGCTCGGTCCGAACCAGCGAATGGTCCTCGAGTATAAGCTCTTCGAGCCCGCCTTCTACCACACCGACGTGCCGGACTGGGGCACGTCGTTCGCCCATTGCCTCGCCCTCGGACCCAAGGCGAAGGTCGTTGTCGACACGGGTCACCATGCGCCGGGCACGAACATCGAGTTCATCGTCGCCTCGCTGCTCCGGGCCGACAAGCTCGGCGGCTTCGACTTCAACTCCCGGTTCTACGCCGACGACGATCTGATGGTGGGTGCCGCCGATCCATTTCAGCTGTTCCGGATCATGCACGAGGTGGTGAAGGCCGGCGGCCTCCGGCCGGAGGCCGGCGTTGCCTTCATGCTCGACCAATGCCACAACCTCGAGCCGAAGATCCCGGGGCAGATTCGGAGCGTCATGAACGTTCAGGAAGCGACCGCCAAGGCGCTTCTCGTCGACCAGGCGGCCCTCGAGGCGGCGCAGCGAACCGGCGACGTTCTCGGGGCGAACGGCGTGCTGATGGACGCCTACTGGACCGACGTGCGCCCGTTGCTCCAGGACGTGCGCAAAGAGATGGGCTTGGACCCCGACCCGATGGCGGCCTTTGCTCGCTCCGGCTACCTGGAGCGGATCGCCGCAGAGCGAGTAGGCGGCCAGCAGGCCGGATGGGGTGCGTGAGCGTCGGGACGAGGCACCGCGTCGCAGCCACGTCCCCGCGGTGACCGGTACCGTCGCGGCCGTCGATCTCGGCGCGTCGTCCGGACGCGTCATGGTCGGCCACGTCGGCCCAAGCACGCTCGAGCTCGTGGAGGCGTACCGGTTCGCGAACGATCCCGTCGCGCTGCCCGACGGCCTGCACTGGGATGTGCTGCGGCTGTATCACGAGATAACCGAAGGCTTACGCCGCGCCACTCGGCTGTCGGCCACGCTCTCGAGCGTCGGTGTCGACGGCTGGGGGGTGGACTACGGGCTCATCGATCCCGCGGGACGGCTCCTCGGCAACCCCTATCACTACCGGGACGGCCGGACGGCCCTCGGGGTGGAGCGGGTCCACGGGGCCGTGCCGCGGGCTCGTCTGTACGAGATGACCGGCACTCAGTTCATGCCGATCAACACCGTCTACCAGCTGGCGGCCGCGCTCGGAACGGCGGAGCTCGAGGCGGCCGACGCGCTGCTTCTAATCCCGGACCTCATCGGCTACTGGCTGGCCGGTGCCGTCCGCGCCGAGGCGACGAACGCCTCGACGACCGGCCTCTTCGACCCCGTCGTCGGTTCCTGGTCGCTGGACCTGGTCCACGCGCTCGGCCTGCCCGCGGCGATCCTGCCCGAGCTCGTCCACGCCGGAGACCCGCTCGGCGCGATCAGGCCGCAGGCGATCGCCGACACCGGCCTGTCGCGCGATACCGTCCTGACCGCCGTGGGATCCCACGACACCGCATCCGCGGTAGTCGGCGTGCCGGCGGACGGCGAGCGGTTCGCGTACATCTCGTGCGGAACCTGGGCGCTCGTCGGCGTCGAGCTCGGCCACCCGATCCTCGGGCGAGCGAGCCAGCAGGCGAACTTCACGAACGAGCGCGGCGTGGATGGCCGGATCCGGTATCTCCGCAACGTCATGGGTTTCTGGCTGCTCCAGGAATCGATGCGGGCCTGGGAACGCGAAGGCGGGCCGGCCGATCTCGGAGAGCTGCTCGCCGCCGCTGCCGAAGTGCCCCCGGGCGGCAGCGTCATCGACGTGGACGAGCCGGGGTTTCTGCCGCCCGGCGACATGCCGGCACGGATCGCCGCCCATTGCCGGGCGACCGATCAGCCGGTCCCGGCCTCTCGGCCGGCCCTCGTGCGCTGCATTCTCGACGGCCTGGCTCGGGCGTTCGCCCGCGCGATCGCAGACGCACGCCGGCTCTCGGGGCTCGACATCGCCGTCATCCACATCGTCGGCGGCGGCAGCCGCAATGAGCTCCTGTGCCAGCTCACGGCAGACGCCTGCGGCGTGCCCGTCATCGCGGGCCCCGTCGAAGCGACGGCACTCGGCAACGTCCTGGTGCAGGCCCGGGCAGGTGGATTGATCCGAGGCGACCTCGCCACCCTGCGCTCGGTCATTCGCGCCACGCAGCCACTGCGCCGCTACGAGCCGACGGCCCACGCACCCACGGCGCTCGACTGAAGACATGCGAGTCGCGCCGTCGCTGGCGCGGCGCCTGACAGGAGGGCCCGCCGCGGAGGCCGCGTTTCCCTGACGGAAGTCTTTGGGCTGGCGGCCGCTAGCCGGCGGAAGTCTCGCGGTGCCTGAGAACCGAGCGCGGCCAGCTGACGGAGATGCTCGCCCCACCGTCAGGGGAAGTGCCGATCGTCCAGCGGCCGCCCGTGGCGCGCACGATCGCATCCGCTATGGCCAGGCCGAGACCGGCGCCACCGGGCGCATCCGTGGCTCGGTGAAAGCGGTCGAAGACGCGGGCCCTCTCGTCGACCGGGATCCCGGGCCCCGAGTCGTCGACGCTGACGCGCACGCGCCGCCCCTCGCCCGCGACCGTGACGACTATGCTGCCGCCCTCCGGCGAGTACTTGCTGGCGTTGTCCAGCAGCACCCCGAGCAGCCGATCGAGCCACTCCGGGGAGGCGCTCACGATGGCGCCCTCCTCGGCCGCCGCGTTGTCGACGGTCAGCTTCTGGTGCCGGGCCTCCGCCACGGCCCCGAATCGGTCGGCCGTCTGCGCGGCCAGGACGCCGACGTCAACGGGCTCGGCGTTGGGCTGCCCACCCGTCGAATCGAATCGAGCCAGCCACAGCATGTCGTCCACCAGGCGCCGGGTCCGCCGCAGCTCCGAGTCGATGCGCCCGAAGGCATTCGCATCCCACGTTCCATCGCGCGCGCGCGCCAGAGCCAGGCTCGTCTGGGCCTCGATGACCGAAAGCGGGGTGCGCAGCTCATGCGAGGCGTCGGCCGTGAATTCGAGCTGGCGCCGGCGGGCCCGATCGATCGGCAGGGCAACTCGCCGGCCAATGGCCAGCGCGCCCAGGAAGACCACGATCAGCAGCGCGCAGCCGATCCCGATCTCGGCCACGAGCAGCGTCTACTCGGTGCCGGACACGCCGTCCATCGCCTGGGCTACGACGTAACGGTCCGAGCCTACAGTCCGGCCCGCCACGCGATAGCTGGCACCCGCGATCGAGACGGTTGTCGGAGCGGAGATCGAGCGGTCTTCGGCCGGCAGCGTAAGGTCGTTCAGACCCTGGCCGGCGGCCGTCCCATCAGCGCTCACCTCCCAGAGCAGCACCGGCACGGCGCGGGGATCCTGACGGGTCGGGTCGAAGCCCGGGCCCCCCTGGCCGCCGTCCGGCAGGCCGCCCGGCTGGCCGGGATTCGCGACAACGTCCAGCGCCTGGATGAGGTGGCGATCCACGTCGGCCGTGAGGTTGCTCGAAACGACGACGGCCACGACGACGGCTATGGCCAGATAGGCCAGGCCGACGATCGCGGCTGCGGCCATCGCCACGCGAACTGTGAGCATCGCCACCGACGGGCCGTCGTGACCGTGGGCGCGGGCCTCGGGGCCGGGCTGCCCGCGGAGCCACCGGTACGTCCTCACGCTTCCTCCAGGCGGTAGCCGGCGCCGCGAACGGTCACGATTCGAATGCCGGCAACCGGCAGCTTGGCCCGCAGTCGGCTCAGCTGGACGTCGATGGCGTTCGAGCCGAGCGGGTCCGTCTCGTCGCGCCAGGCGTGCTCGGCAATCGCTTTTCGATCGACCACCGCAGGGGAGCGACGCATCAGCAGCTCGAGGATGTTGTATTCGGTTGAGGTCAGCCCGAGGGGTCGATCGGCGACGGTCACTTCGCGGCGGATCGGGTCCAGGGCCAGAGCGCCGCGGACGATGACCGGGGCATCCACGCCTCGAGGCCGGCGCTGCAGGGCCCGGATCCGCGCCAGCAGCTCCCCGAAGTCGAAGGGCTTGACTAGATAGTCGTCCGCGCCGGTATCGAGGCCGCGGATCCTGTCCGGCGGGGCGTCGCGAGCGGTCAGCATCAGGATCGCCGTGGGTTTGCCGTGCTTGCGCGCCCAGGCCACGACGTCGATCCCCTCCGCGCCGGGCATGCGCCAGTCGACGACGGCGACGTCGTAGTCGTAGAACTTGAAGAGGTCGATGGCATCGTCGCCCCGCTCGGCGGCGTCGACCTGGTACCCGTGGTCCTCCAGGCCCAGGACGAGAACTTCGCGCAGGCCGGGGTCGTCCTCGGCCACGAGCACGCGCATCGAGTCTCCCTGCCGGATGTCAGAAGCGGCAGCCGCCGGCGGCCGGCAGCGACCATACGTTCATCGTACCGCCCGGGCGTCGTCCCGGACCGCACCGGACCGCCCCGAATCCGGCCCGATCCCGGCCCGATCCCGGCCCGGAAAGCCGGCGCCGCCCCGCCCTGAGGGGGGACGAGCGACGCGGCACGGCGGGGACTGGCGTGGTGGGCAGCGACGAGCATGTCCGGATCATCGACCGCCGCTCCTTTCGAACGGGTTACGAGGCCTCGGCCGCACCGGCACAGTCGTACAGGGTGGCGGAGCCGCCGTAGTTGACGAGCTTGCAGGTGCTCGTCACCCATGCGCTGATGCTGGAGGCGCCGGAGCCGCTGGAGCCGCCCGGCCCGCCGAAGCCACCGGAGCCGCCACCGCCGGTGAGCACGAACCGGAGCTTGCCGGAGGCGATGTCGCTCTTGAGCTCGTCCAGGGTCGGGGTGGGATCCGAGCCGGTGAAGCCGCCCATGGCCATGACCGGCAGACCGGTAGCCAGCTCGATCGAGCCGGCGTCCTGCGCCGAGTTGATCGCGACGATCCAGCTCGCGGTGCCGCGATTGGCCACCAGGTAGTCGAGCAACGCGGTGTCGGAGCTGTTGCCGCCGAGCCCGCCGCCGTCACCGACCAGGCCGACAGGCGAACCAGCCGGCAGGCCGCCATTCTGGCCGCCGGCGCCGCCAGGGCCGACGCCGCCAGAGCCGAGGCCGGAGCTCGTCCCGGGGCCCGGGTGCGGGTCGCCGCCGCCATAGGCGGTACCGATCGTGTCGAGGGCGTAGGCCGCCGGCGCCAGCAGCGTCGCGCAGATGCCGAGCGCCGCGGCGCCGATCGCGACCCGCTTGACGGCCACGTTCCCCGCCAGCCACGGGAGAGAGGCCGCCACGAGAACCAGGAGGGCGACCCCCGCCAGCAGGATCGCCACCATCCCCAGCCCCGGATAGAAGCTCGGGGTGCGGTCGAGCAGCGTGGAGCCGAACCAGGCCGAGCCCAGGCAGACCAGCCCGACGGCGAGTCCGCCGAACCAGACCTGGCGCCGGGCGCCCCACAGGTCCACCAGACCCGCGCCCACGAGCGCGGCGACGGCCGGCGCCAGGGCCACGGCGTAGTAGCTGTGGATGATGCCCGACATGTAAGAGAAGACAACCGCCGTGACCACGAACCAGCCACCCCAGAGGAGGTAGCCTGCCAGGCCCGCGTCGGCGCGGTGCGCCCAGCGACGCATCCAAAGACCGGCCACCAGGCAGACCAGGGCCAGCGGGATGAGCCAGGCGATCTGGCCGAAGAACTCGGCGTTGAAGAGCCGCAGGAGCCCGACTTCGCCGCTGAAGCCGCCTCCGCCGGCGCCGCCGCCAGCGGGCCCGCTGGCCCCGAAGATCCGGCCCAGGCCGTCGTAGCCGAAGATGAGATCTAGGGCCGAGCCGGTCGTGCTGCCGCCGATGAACGGCGTGCTGCCGGCGGGTAGCAGCTCCATCACCGCCACCCACCAACCGCTGGCGACCAGCACCGTGGCGAAGGCGAGGACGAGGCCGACGAGACGGCGCCGCAGCGTCGTGTTGGCCGAGAAGCCGAAGACAAGGGCGTAACCCGGCAGAACCAGGTAGGCCTGCAGGTACTTGGTCAGGAAGGCGAAGCCGACGCACGTCGCCGCCACGATCATCCAGCGGTAGCTGCCGTGCTCGAGCGAGCGAAGCAGCGCCCAGGCCGAGGTCACCAGTAGGAGCGTCAGCAGCGCGTCGGGGTTGTCGAAGCGGAAGATCAGGACCGCGGCCGGGGTCAAGGCCATCGCGACCGCAGCGATGAGCCCGGCCACGGGACCGAAGGACCGCTTTACCGCCAGGAACAGCACTCCGACCGTGGCCACCCCGGCGAGCGCCTCCGGGGTCAGGATGCTCCACGAGCTCAGGCCGAAGATCCGGACCGACAGGCCCATGACCATGGTGGACAGCGGCGGCTTGTCGACGGTGATGAAGTTCGCGGCATCGAAGCTGCCGAAGAACCAGGCCGACCAGCTCTTGGACGCGGACATCGCGGCTGCGGCGTAATACGTGTTGGCATAGCCGCTGGCCGTGAGGTTCCACAGGTACAGGACTGCCGCCAGAGCGAGCACTCCCAGCAGGGCCGGGCGGACCCAGACGGCTTCGTCGCTGCTGCCGCGGACGAGGCCACGGAGACCCTCCAGGGGTCGAAGGCGCGGCCCGAATGCGGGTCTGGCGATGGTGCTCATCCTCGTGTCCTTCCTGGTGCGGAGAGAATGGCGAGCGCCGGCGCGGCCGACATGCACTCGCGCCCGGCACGGTCTATGGCCATTCGTAGCAGCACGAAACGAACCAGCGTCGCGGCCCCGTTCGCGGCGACGAGCACGGCGATCTCCGTCAGGCGGCCGCGGTGCGGTGCAACGACGTCGAGGATGCCCAGCGATCCTGAAGTCATGGCCAGGGCTACGACCAGGGCCAGGAGCCCGGCGGCGTGATCGCGGGCCAGGCCGTCGCGTCCGCGGACCTCGAACGTGAGGCGGCGGTTGGCGGCGGTGTTGGCCACGGCCGTGATGACCAGCGCCACGGCGTTCGCGGCCACAGCCGGCGCGACGTTTCTCAGCGCGGCAAAGAGTCCGACGTAGGCGGCCGTGCAGACGACGCCAATGGCCGCGAAGCGGACCATCCGTCTGACGTCGCCTCGAGGCGGCGAAGAAGGGGGCCTGACCGAGCCCTGTCTGAGCAGGTGGCAGGAAGGCGTGGCCGTCATGCCGGCAACTTTCGACCGGGCAGCCTTTCGAAGTGGTTACGCGTCGAAGTGGTTGCGCGCCTGCAGACTTGACGTGACCTTTCCGGGCAGGCGCTCTCGCCACAGAGCGGTGGCCATGCAGGACGGCTCGCCTCGAGCAGATCTCGCTCGACCCCGCGCCGAGTTCGAGCCAGGCGCCGGTTAGCTCACGACCCGCCCGAAGACTCGGGCGAGCAGGGCCTGGACCTCGCGCTGGCTCGGCATGTCGTCGTTCGTGTCGTAGGTGCCCTTGCCCCCCGCCGCCTCGATCGTGATCCTGAGGTAGTCGATCCTGGGAACATCGTCGTCGCCGCTCGTGCGCTTTCTGCGCTCCACCTTGATCGAGCTGACCTGGCCCGGCCAGAGCGCCCAGTTCCCCGGCGTTTCGGCCAGGATTGCCTCGGGGGTCATGGCGCGGTAGCGGTCGCCGAGGGCGAGCCGCCCCTTGAGCTGCGCTTCCCACTGGCCGAGGAAGCCGCTCCCCGAGGTCTTGGCTTCGGCCCGGGCCTGCTCGGCGACGATCCTCCTCAGTCCGTCCGTGATCCGAGCCCCGATCAGCCGCTGGTCGGTCACGACCAGAACCCAGGGCTCCGACTTGAGAAGGCTGACCTTCAGCCTGGCGTCGGGGATGACGCCCAACACCGTCTCAGCCATTTGGGTCCCTCCAGAAGCGCGGCCGGGCCACTCGTCGGACGCACCGATTGTAGGCGGCAGGCTACTGCATCAGCACGATTGCGCGTTCGGGATATACTACATGTCATGCAGAATATCCTTGATGTGCTGAGCAAAGGATCCGCGCCGGAATTCCTCGCCACCGACCGCCAGGCGCTGCAGCGGGAGTTGCTCGACGAGATGACCGGCTGGTCTCCGCGGGACTTCGGCGGGGCCCTCAAGGCCTGGCACCACCACGCTCTCAGCCTGGTCCACCTCAATGTCCTGACCGCCCTGGAGGCGGAGGGCCCGCTGCCGATGAAGCGCCTGGCCGAGGCCCTGGACGTCTCGGATGCGAGCGCCACCGGCATCGTCGATCGGATGGAGAAGCGTGGCCTGGTCGAACGACGCCACGGCACCGAGGACCGCCGGACCGTGCTCGTCTATCCCACGCAGGCCGGGGGGCAGGTCTTCGTCGACATGGCGACGCATCGTCGCGGCGCACTGTCCAGGGTCCTGGCCGAACTATCCGAGGAAGAGATGGCCGCCCTCTTGACCGGCATGCGGGCCATCCGCGCAGCCAGACGCCGCGTTCTGCCCATCACTGCGGAGGGCTCGCCCGACGTGGCGCGGCCGCCTCAACCGAGTTCGTGAGGGCGGACTCATCAATCCTCCGAACCCCCTTCACCGCCGCTTCACAATCTCCGGTCACCCTGGCCGCCAGGGCCAGCGACCTGCCCCGACCGGCTCATCGCCAGAGCAAGAGGTTTACGCCCGAATGAACAGGCAGGATCCACGCCGATGATCAGGCTCCTCGTCAAGTACCTCCTTCCCTACCGTCGCCCGCTGGCCATCGTGCTGGTTCTCGTTACGGTCCAGGCGCTCGCAAACCTGTACCTGCCGAACCTCAACGCCGACATCATCAACAACGGTGTAGTCAAGGGTGACACGGGGTACATCATTCGTACCGGTGGCTTCATGCTGCTGGTCACGGGCCTGGTTGGCCTGTGCGCCGTCGTCTCCGTTTACTTCGGCTCGAGGACGGCAATGGCATTCGGACGGGATGTGCGCGGCGCGGTCTTTCGACAGGTAATGGGCTTCTCCCAGAAGGAGACCAACGTTTTCGGCACTCCAACGCTGATCACCCGCAACACGAACGATGTCCAGCAGGTCCAGATGGTCCTGGTCATGGCCTTCAATGTCATGATCATCGCGCCGATCATGCTTGTCGGCGGCGTCATCATGGCGCTTCACGAGGATGTGCCGCTCTCCAGTCTACTCATCATCATCGTGCCTCTCGTGGCCATCGTCATGGGCCTCCTGGCCACTCGAGTAATGCCGCTCTTCCGGTCCATGCAGAAACGGACCGACCGCATCAACCAGGTCATGCGCGAGTCGCTGAGCGGCATGCGCGTAATTCGCGCGTTCGTGCGCACCGATCACGACGAAGCCCGTTTCGACGCCGCGAACCGCGATCTCACCGACACCGCCCTGAGGGTCAACCGCCTCTTTGCGATGATGATCCCGTTTCTCTTCGGGATCATGAACCTCTCGACCGTTGCGATCGTGTGGTTCGGCGGGCTGCGCATCAACTCGGGCGCAATGCCGATTGGCAACCTGTCCGCATTCCTCCAGTACATCATGCAGATTCTCATGGCGGTCATGATGGCGGCGCTCATGTTCGTCATGGTCCCGCGAGCGGCGGCCGCCGGCGATCGGATCCAGCAGGTCCTCGACTCTGAGGCGGAGATCTGCGACCCGGAGGTTCCGGCGGAATTGCCGGAGCCCCGTGGCCTGGTCGAGTTCGAGGACGTCGAGTTCGGCTACCCGGGTGCCGAGGAGCCCGTGCTGTGCGGCATCTCGTTCACCGCCAGACCGGGAGAGACCACCGCCATCGTCGGCAGCACCGGTGCCGGCAAGACGACGTTGATCAACCTGATCCCACGCTTCTACGACGTCACCTCCGGCAGCGTGCGCATCGACGGCGTCGACGTGCGTCGGATGCGCCAGGAGGATCTCTGGCGACTCATGGGCATGGTGCCCCAGAGGGCCTTCCTCTTCAGCGGCACCGTCGCCAGCAACCTCCGCTACGGCGATGAAGACGCGACCGACGACGACCTCTGGAGAGCTCTCGAAATAGCCCAGGGCCGGGAGTTCGTATCGGAGATGCCCGGCCAGCTGGAGGCTGAGATCGACCAGGGCGGGACCAATGTCTCCGGCGGCCAGCGCCAGCGGCTGGCGATCGCCCGGGCGATCGTGAGGGAGCCGAAGGTCTTCGTCTTCGACGACAGCTTCTCGGCCCTCGACTTCAAGACCGACCAGCAGCTCCGAGCGGCCCTGCGGCATGAGATCCAGGGAGCGACGGTCATCATCGTCGCCCAGCGCGTAGGCACGATCCTCCACGCCGACCAGATCATCGTGCTGGATAGAGGCGTCATCGCGGGCGTCGGAACGCACGCGGAACTCATGGAAACGTGCGAGACGTATCAAGAGATCGTGTACTCCCAGCTGACCCGGGAGGAAGTGGCATGAGCGGGCCCGCGAGCGGCGGAGACGGCCACGGCCCCGGCGGCATGGGCGGGCGTCCGATCGCAGGCGCAGGCGCGCCGGGCAGCCCGATAGGCAGACCCGGAGGCCGTGGCCCGATGGGCGGACGCGGAGGCCGTGGCCCGATGCGTGGCGGCATGGGCATGGCAATGCCGGTCGAGAAACCAAAGAACTTCCGCCGTGCCCTGCGGCGTCTGGTCGGTGAGCTGCGGCCCGAACGACCTCTCATCCTGCTCGTCGTGGCGGTCGCGCTCCTCAGCACCGCAGGCCAGGTCTTCGGCCCGAAGATCCTCGGCAACGGTATCAACCAGCTGATGAACGGCCTGGTCGGCAAGGAGCTAGGCCAGTCCATGCCGGCCGGAACGACGCACGCCCAGGCCGTCCAGATCCTGAGCCAGGCTCACAGCCCGCTCGCCGACCTGGTCGCCGGGACCAACGCAGTCCCCGGCGTGGGCGTCGATTTCGGGGCCCTGGGAATGGTCCTGCTGGCCCTGATGGCCCTCTATCTGATGGCCACCTTCTTCTCGTGGGTGGCCTGGTACACCATGGCCGGCGTGTCTCAGCGGACCGTATATCGCCTGCGACGCGAGGTCGACCAGAAGCTCGGCCGGCTCCCGCTGAAGTACTTCGACACGCATGCCCATGGCGACACGCTGAGCCGCGTCACGAACGACATCGACAACATAGCCAACACTCTGCAGCAGAGCCTCACGCAGATCATCACGTCATTCACGACGATCATCGGTGTCCTGGCGATGATGTTCTGGATCAGCCCGATGCTGGCGGCCATATCGCTACTCGTGCTTCCTACCGCCGCCATCATCACCATGCTGATTGCGCGTCAATCCCAGAAGCAGTTCACGCGGCAATGGACTCAGACCGGGGTCCTCACCGGCCACGTCGAGGAATCCCACACCGGGCACAGCATCGTGAAGGTCTTCGGCCACCAGGAAGACGCGATTCGCCGGTTCGACGAAGAGAACCAGAGGGTCTACGAGGCGAGCTTCAAGGCGCAGTTCATCTCCGGTCTCATCATGCCAGTGATGACCTTCGTCAGCAACCTCAACTACGTCGCTATCGGCGTGCTCGGCGGCATCCAGGTGGCGACCGGCTCCATGTCGCTGGGCGATGTTCAAGCCTTCATCCAGTACTCACGCTCGTTCACCCAGCCCATCACCCAGGTCGCCAGCATCATGAATCTCCTGCAATCCACGATGGCGTCCGCCGAGCGGGTGTTCAAGCTGCTCGATGAGCCGGAAGAGCTGGCCGACGTGGCGCAGCCGCGCGTACTCGACCACGCCACCGGCCACGTCGCCCTCGAGGATGTGGCATTCCGTTACGAACCTGAGACGCCTCTCATCGACGACCTCAGCGCGGACGTCCGATCGGGCGAGGTGCTGGCCATCGTCGGGCCGACCGGCGCCGGCAAGACCACCGTCGTCAACCTGCTGATGCGGTTCTACGACATCGACTCGGGCAGCATCAAGATCGACGGCATCGAAACGCGCCAGCTCACCCGCGACAACCTTCGCCACACGTTCGGCATGGTCCTGCAGGACACGTGGCTGTTTGGCGGCACGATCCGCGAGAACATCGCCTACGGCCGTGAGAACGCCACGGAGGACGAGATCATCGCGGCAGCCAAAGCGGCCCACGTGGACCACTTCGTGCGCACCATGCCAGCCGGCTACGACACGGTCATCGACGACGACGCCTCGAACCTCTCACAGGGCGAGAAGCAGTTGCTCACGATAGCCCGAGCATTCCTGGCCGACCCGGAGATCCTGATCCTCGACGAGGCCACGAGCTCCGTGGACACCCGGACCGAAGTGCTCGTCCAGGCGGCGATGGCGCGCCTGATGAAGGGCCGCACCGCGTTCGTCATCGCCCACCGCCTCTCCACGATCCGCAACGCCGACGAGATCCTGGTCATGAACCAGGGCCACATCGTCGAGCAAGGCAGCCACGACGAGCTCATCGCCCGCCGCGGCTTCTACTACGACCTCTACAACTCGCAGTTCGAGGAGGCGGTGGCGGAAGCCGTTTAGCGGCCGCAGTCTCGCGGGCCCGAGGTGGCCCGATCGGGGTCCACCCGGTCGGCCGGCAACTGCTTCGGACCGGAGTAACCTCAGCCCATGCACGCGTTTCGGTTCGCCGTTCAGCAAACAATGGCTCCCTCTGGCGACCGCTGGACGGCTCTCGCCCGCCGCGCCGAGTCGATCGGCTACGACGTCCTGGTCATGCCCGACCATCTCGGCCGCCAGCTCTCCCCGCTCGCTGCGCTCGCGGCGGCAGCGTCGGCAACCACCCGCCTGCGCATCGGCGCCTTCGTGTTCGACAACGACTATCGCCACCCGCTGATCCTCGCCCGCGAAGCCGCCACGTTGGACCTGCTCTCCGGCGGGCGGTTCGAGCTGGGGCTGGGCGCGGGCTGGATGACGGGCGACTATCGCCGGCTGGGCATGACCTACGACCCGGGGCCCCGGCGCGTGGATCGGCTCGAGGAGGCGATCCCGCTGGTGAAGCGCCTGCTCACCGGCGAGACGGTCAGCCACCGCGGGGAACACTACTGGCTCGACCGCGCCTCGGTCGGAGTGGAAACGGTGCAGAAGCCACGCCCTCCGCTCGCGATCGGCGGAGGCGGGCCGAGGATGCTCCGCCTGGCCGGGCGCGAGGCCGACATCGTCGGACTGGTGCCGGGCTTCAGCGCCCACGGCCGGGTGCTCGTCCGCCAGGCGACGGAATCCGCCACCACCGAGAAGGTGGCGCTGATCCGCGAGGCGGCCGGCGACCGGTTCGAACGCCTGGAGCTCAACCTCTGGCTCGGTGACGCCGGCCTGGTGGGCAGCGGCAACTCGCTGTTCGGGTCCGTCGCGGCGGCGGCGCGCTGGGCGCCCACGGCGCTGTACGGCAGCCCGTATGTCCTCTACGGCACGCTGAGCTCGGTGCGAGAGAAACTCCTGCGGCGGCGCGAGAGGCTTGGCATCAGCTACTACACGATCCCGAGCCACGCCATGGAATCGATGGCGCCGCTGGTCGAGGCGCTGGCGGGCCGGTAGCCGATCCACGCGGGCGGCCAACTACCCGGCGTCGCGGCCGCGGACACGTGGGCCCATCTTCCTGGCGAATGAACGGCACGGCGTCCAACCTGGCGTCCGCCTTTTCGGTCACGCTCATCACGCGGCGAATGGCGGCAACGCGCCCGGGACCCACGCGCCCCAGGCCGTCACGGGCTAATCTGCTCGTATGACGCAGACTCACCGCCAGATCCCCGCCCAACGGTTCACAGCCCGTCTGGCCAGCTGCCGCCAGGCCGTCGCAGAACGCGACTTCGCCGCCGTGATGGTGGGCGTCGGGCCGGACCTGCGCTACCTGACCGGCTTCGTCGGCGAGCCCATGGAGCGCATCACCCTCCTGGTCATACCCCGCGAAGGTCCAGTTTCGTTCGTCGTGCCGCGTCTCGAGGCACAGAAGGCCGCCTCTACGCCCCTTGTCAAAGGCGGCCACGTGGAGGTCGTTTCCTTCGAAGAGACGGACGACGCGGCCGCGATCGTGGCCGACCTGCTCTCCACCCGTCAGCTCGCCGCCGGCAGGGCCGCCTGGGAACCGATCGGCCTGTCCGACCGGCTGTGGGCGATGCACGTGCTCCAGCTCCAAACCGTCCTGCCCGGGCGGAAGTTCGAGCCCGCAAGCGTCGTCATGCGCGATCTGCGCCAGGTCAAGGACGCGGACGAGGCGCGCCTGCTCACCCTCGCCGCGGCTGCCGCGGACCGCACCATCGATGGCATCGCCGCGGGGCGGCTGGTCGGCCGAACCGAGGCAGAGGTCAGCCGCGAGATCCGCCAGCGGCTCATCGAGGAGGGACACGATCTCGCCGATTTCGCGATCGTCGGCTCCGGGCCCAACAGCGCCTCGCCTCACCACGACGCCAGCGATCGGGTCATCGCGGCTGGCGAGCCGATCGTGATCGACATCGGGGGCACGCTGGCCGGCTACCTGAGCGACACGACTCGGACCATCTGGGTCGCCGGCGAGGCCGGCATCGCGCCCGAGCCCGAATTCGTGCGCGTCTTCGAGCTGGTCCGGGAGGCGCAGGCAAAGGCGACCGCGGCGGTTCGACCCGGCGTTCCGGCGGGGCAGATCGACGCCGCGGCACGGGCCGTCATCGCCTCCGGCGGATACGGCGAGTTCTTCACCCATCGCGTCGGCCACGGCATCGGCCTGGAGGTCCACGAGGACCCGTACCTGGTCGCCGGCAACGCCACTCCGCTCGCCCCGGGGATGGCCTTCAGCGTGGAGCCGGGCATCTACTTCCCCGGCCGATGGGGCGTGCGCCTGGAGAACATCGTCCTCTGCGCGCCCGACGGCGCCACCGTCCTGAACCGCTCGAGCCTGGACCTGCGCGTCGTCCGCGGCTAGCCTGAAAGCCCGCCGCGCCGAGGCGCCGCGAACGCGCTACAGGTGACGCAGCGCCCCGTGCCTCCCCTACGACCGGCTGAACGCCGCTCGCACGCGCGGCGTCGCCAGGTACCACAGCGTGACGCCGGCGAGGACGATGGTGATGCTGTGCCGAGCGACTTCGAGCCGGCCCAGCTGGAGCACGGCCAGAACGAGCACGATGACCTCCAGGACGACGCCGAGCATCCAGGCCCAGGGGCGCAGCGTCCAGGCGCCGTAGGCGAACACCAGCTCCAGCAGCCCAACCGCCAGCAGCACGAGGGCAATCAGCCGCTCGCCGCCGTGAATGCGCGGCAGCCAGGCGAAACCCTCCGACGCATTCCACCAGGCGCCCGCGGCCAGGAGGGCGAGCACGCCAAGGACTGCCGCAATAACCGCCAGCACTGCGACACCGACGGGGCGCTGCGCCATCTGCACCTACCTCGCATTCGGGGGGCTCGGGCCAGCCGACGTCGCCCTGAGCCGTCAGCCTGAAGTCTAGGGCACGCCGCCGACACGCGAACGGCGCCGCCCGATCCCGCCCTAACGGTGGCGCCGCACCTGGGCCAGCGCGCGTTCCGCCTGGGCCCGGTGGACCCGGCCGTGGCCGGCCTGAAGACGGAAGAGCAGATCGAAGGATTCGGGGCCCCGCTCGGCATGCATACCCGACCTGGCACGATCGGTCGGCGGGGTGCGCTGCCACAGGGCCACGTTGGCGTGGCGCAAAGCGGCGAACAGATCGAGCAGGGTCGCGGGGTCGTCGTGGGTGTGATCGAAGCGGGCGGCCCAGGCCTCCTGGTCCCAGCTCTGGAGCAGCGGCTCGTTCTCGGCGAGGACCCAGCGATAGCGGGCCGAGGTGACGAGCTCCGAGTCGGCCATATGGCCAAGGCATTCCAGGACCGACCATTCGCCCTCGGCCGAACGGGTTCGAAGGTCCCCGTCCGCGCGATCGATCAGCTCGCGCCAGGCCGCCACCTCGGACGCCTGGACGTCGAGCGGGTCATCGTCGCCCAGCATCTCGAGCACCGGCCGGCGGTAGGCTTCCACGTCCGCCTCGGCCATTCGAGCCATGAAGCACCTCCTCCGCGAGTTCGCCGCCCTATAGCCGGCCTACACCGCGATCGCGACGACGCCGGTCATCGTCCCGACGAGGACATGCCCGCCCCACAGCGTCGGCGAGGCGAAGTGCGGCACGGCGCCGAGCGAAATGCTGGCGAGCGTTGCGCCCGTGGCCGGATCGAGCGCATACAAGCCTCCGCTGGTCTGGTTGACGCTCCAGACGGCTCCGCCCCCGATCACCGGCGGTCCGCCGCCCACGCCGCTCTTGGTTACCCAGCCAACGGTGAGCTTGCCGTCGGTCGCGACCTGGACCTCGCGCAGAGCGCTCCGACACGGGACGTAGATCGTGGCTCCGTCCTGGGCTGCGCCCCCGAACGCGCCACAGACGTGCGCACTCGACACCTGCCCGCCGATTCCGCCGAGTGACCCCTGGCGCATGACGTACCCGGTACCGCTCTTGCCGACCTGGAAGACCCACCCACCCGGCACCAGGACGGGGCTGGTGGAACCCAGGTCCGCGTCGCTGGCGTTGTCTCGGGCCCACGTGGAGGGGGCGAACCGGGACAGGAGCTTGAGGCTCGGCGAAAGCTCGAGGACCGAGTCGCTGCCGTCGTAGCTGGTCTTGGAACTGCCGTTGCCGGTCGCGACGTAGAGGTTGCCGGTGTCGTCGAGGACGGGCCCCGCCGTCGCCCAGACGGCCCCTTCGCGCTTGACCGGGACCCGGTAGGCGATCGTGTCTCCCGTGCCGCCGGTCGGCACGCCGACCACCTCGCCGATGTACTGGCCGCAGTCGCCGGCGAGGCCGCCGAAGCCGATGTAGACGTAGCCGTTGGCGACCGCCAGGGCGGGCCGCTGCTGGTGAGTGCTCGGCGAGTCGCCGGCGAGATCGACGCTACGCGACCAGCGAACGGAGCCGTTCGACGGATCGAGGGCGAACAGCACGTGATGCGGACCGGCGACCTCCGCGACCAGGAACAGCGATCCGGTCGCCGGGTCGAAGGCGGGCGTGCCGGTGATCCCGAGCGGATCGATGTTGCCGCAAGGCAGCGTGGACAGGCGTACCGGCGTGCCGAGGTGCTGGCGCCACAGGACGGCGCCAGTCGCCGGATCGAGCGCGTAGACGCTGTCGTTCTCCGTCGCGGCGATGATGTGCCCGCCGATGACGAGTGGCTCGGCGTAAACGGCGCCGTCGAGCCTGGCGGACCACGCCTTCGACAGCGAGGCGCTGAGCGCCGGGAAGGCGGACTGGTTGCCGGTGCGCTGGGCGTCCAGGTGGTAGAGCGGCCAGTCGGCCGCGATCGGCTGGCGGGTGGGGGTGGGCTGGGGGGTGGGCGACGGCTGGACGGAGGGCGACTGCTGGACGGTGGGCGTGGCGCTCGTCACGACGGTGGGCGTCGTTGTGGCGGCAGACCCGGTCGGCGATGGCGTCGTCGAACCACAGCCGGCGACGATGACAAGGAGGGCAATGGGCAGCAGCGCGAGCGCAGGACGGGTCTTCATGCGCTCATCCTGCCCCCTGTCCGGGTAATCGTCCAGAGTGGACCGGCTGGCGTGCGGCCGACGGCGCAAGTCCAGGGCGTTCCCGCCGGGCCGCTGGCTGTCGGGCGGCGGGGGCTGGTCGGGCGGCGGGCTGTCGGGCGGCGGGGGCTGGTCGGGCGGCGGGGGCTGGTCGGGCGGCGGGCTGTCACTTTCACTCAACGTCACCCGGGGTGGCACGGAGTGGATTCGACGCCTGTGCAGGGCGCTCCGGTCGGACGTTTGGGCCGCCGAATGGGCGGATACACTCTCAACTCGTCCGTTTGGCAGCGCCGCGCAACGACCCAGAGCCCACCCATGGTGCCGCGGCCTCGCTTAGGCCACCCCGGGTGGAGATGAGCAGATATCGGAGGCCGGCGCCGGCGGGCGGTGCCGCGGGGCGGGGGGTGCGGTGGCAGGGCTCGGGGGTGGGGCGCGGGCAGTGGGGCTCGGGGTCGCAGCAGGCCCGGTCCGCGATGGGGTCGCCGAGCCGCAGCCTACGACGAGCGCCGTCAGTGTTACGACGAGTAGAAATCGAGAAGCGAGCCTTCATCGTCTCGGGCGCGCAAGCAGCACGCGCGCAAGCCTTCGCGCAAGCCTTGGAGCCGCATTCGGAAGACCGATCGCGAGCTGCTCCACAAGGTCGCGCGTCTCGTCGCAGCGGGTAGCTGGGGAGCGAGTACGGGTGCTGGACGGGCTCGCCGGTCGCGAGTATCGTCCGTTGGCCGCCCAGTCGCCCTAACCTCAAACCGGAGGATTATAGGCCGGCGTCGGTTTCCGCTTGCTCACGTGGGGTACACGCCTTCACATGTCATACAAGCCACCAAGTCCTGCTACGTTCGTCTCCCGCCTAGCGATGTTTCCGTGCTGCCCCGCGACCACGACCGGGGAGCAGTTCCAGCGTGCGCTCGCGAGTCATGCCCAGGTCGTCCTGATCCTCAGGGCGAACGGGCTTGAGCTCGCCCCTTTCATTGGTCAGGCCCACGAGTGCGGCAAGCTCGTCGCTGTGCATCTTGACCTCGTGTCCGGCCTACGCGGCGATCGGGCGGCGGTCGAGTGGCTAGCCAGGTCGGGTGCGGACGCCGTGATCAGTTCACGGGGTCATCTGATGGCCGCGATCAGGCAGGAGTCGATGACCGCCATCCAGCGCCTCCTCCTTTTGAGCCACACGCAGCTCGCGTCCGGAATCGCAGCTATCACACGATCGAAACCCGACATCGTCGAGGTGCTGCCAGGGGTCATTCTTCCCGAGGTCCGTCACTTGCTGCCGGACCTTGGCGTGCCCCTGCTCGCAGGCGGGTTTGTGCGCACGATCGAAGACGTGAGGGCGCTGCTTGACAGCGGAGCAATCGTCGTGACCTCGAGCAGGGAAGACCTCTGGAGCCTCCCACATGTATGAGGCGCGTGGCGTTCACCTGCCGCGAGTGTTCGAGGTTTCCGACGGCCGGGCCGATTGGGATCCACCAAAGGGTGCCGACATCGGTCTTCTGCTTGCCCACACGTCGCTCACGGCGCTGGTCCATCACGCCGGCCGCGGGTACGTCGTGGCGGTCGACAGTGACAGCGTCGAAGGGCTCTCGGACGATGCTGTCGGGTTGGAATTCCTGGTTATGAAGCTGGGCTTCAAGATCGTTCTGTCACATCATGCAAGCGTGGCGGCTCGGGTCGCTGAGCTGGGCGGGCTGAGCTTCATGCAGGTCTTCGCCTTAGACAGCACGGGTCTCCGGCGCTCGCTCGAGAGTCATCCGCCCGGGGAACGTATCGGCAGTGCAGTATCCCCTGGCCTTGTCCTGCCGCACCTGGGCTCCGACGAGCTTGCCCTGCTGCCGCGTCCCATCCTTGCCTATGGTTTGGTCGAGCGTCCCGTCGACATCGTCGCCTGCATGCGTTGCGCTGACTCGGTCGTCCTGAGCCGTGACGCCCTCGCCCACGTCCTGGCCCGCGAGTCCCTCGCTGCGTTCACGGCGGAACGAGCGTCGTGACTAAACCCCAAACGGCGATGACGGCCCTTTGGGACCGGTGACCCAGCGGTAGGAGCCAGCGCGGGCCGTTGCCCGGACTTGTGGGTCGAGGTCGCCGAGCGGGCCATCCCAAGGAGTCGAGAGCCGAATGGCCCTTGACACGCGGCCGGTGGACTCGTTATCCCAATCTAGAGCCAGATCCGGGACAGGTGCTTGATAAGCCCCGCTTCAGTCGAAGCTGAAGGCGCGGGCTTTTTTGTTGGCCCGGGAGGCTCCGCGCCAGCTGGCGGGCGCCTTGGCCAGCACATAGGAAGGAGCCCTGCTGGCTAGCGAACGGCAGCTCATTTGGTCGCTTGTCTGCTCATTCGTTTGGCCATCCGTGCCTCACTTAGTTACGGCGGGGCCTGGCTGTGGCCGATCGGCTGTCACAGTCGTCCGCTAGCTG
>JBEKCH010000040.1:0-24518 GCA_050014975.1 Candidatus Limnocylindrales bacterium | reverse complement strand
GTATCGGCGAAGGAGTAGCCGTGCAGCGGCAGCCAGACACCCTGCAGCCAGATCACCAGCATGAAGGACAGCCCGCCGCGCCCGAGCGCGGAGAGGAACCCGGCCAGGTTGCCAGCGGTGAAGGCGCGGATGCGGAAGAGGGCCAGATCGAAGAGCGGCTCAGCGACCCGGCGCTCGACCCACACGAACAGCCCCAGCAGCACCGCCCCGCCGACGATCATGGAGAGCACGAATGGGTTGGTCCAGCCCATCGTCTGGCCGCCGTACGGTTGGATGCCGTAGGTGATCCCGATGAGGAGCGCCGTGAGACCGATCCCGAAGGTCAAGTTGCCGGGCCAGTCGATCTTCGCGTGCGTGACCGTACCGAGCTCCTCAAGACGCATGTACGCCCAGATCGTGCCGGCCAGCCCGACGGGCACACTGACGAAGAAGACCAGCCGCCAGTTGATCGCCGCCATGACACCGCCCACCACGAGGCCCACGAACTGGCCTGCCAGGAAGGAGATGCCGTTCACGCCGAAGGCCAGACCCCGCTGCTCAGGCGGGAAGGCGTCGGTCAGGATCGCCTGCGAGTTCGCGAAGAGGAACGCACCGCCAATCCCCTGCACCAGGCGCATGCCGATGATCCAGATCGCCCCGGCGGGTCCGGTGAACGGTGTCAGAGCGAGAAGCAATGATCCGACGGTGAAGATGACGAAGCCCGCGTTGTACATGCGGACCCGCCCGAACATGTCGCCCAGGCGCCCGAACGCCACGACGAGCACGGCTGTCACGAGCAGGTAACCCATCATGATCCAGAGGAGGTAGCTCGTGCTTCCGGGATCGAGCGGGTTCAGCTTGATGCCGGTGAAGATCGCGGGCAGCGAGATGATGACGATCGAGCCGTCGATCGACGACATCAGCACGCCGAGCGTCGTGTTCGAAAGCGCGACCCACTTGTAGTTCGGGTCGTGCTTCCGCGTGCGACGCCCGAGGCCGGCCTCTCTGGCGGCCACGCCGCCCGACGCGGCCACGCCGGCGCCCGGGTCCGAGTGCTTCTGGATCATGCACCTATCCTTCGTGGCTGCGATGAAGGGGGGCCCGAATTGTCGCTTGCCCGCGGCCCGTAGTCGCGATGGCCCGGCCGGCGGCTCCCGCCACGCGCTGCCGACCAGGCCCGGCGGTAGTTTGAGTGGCGTAACGCGGAAGCGTCCCGCCGCTGCCAGCTCGCGGATTGTTCGATCAGCGCTTCGCCTGCGTGCCCACGGTACCGGACCGGAGCGGCCGGTACGGGCGCCTCTGCATGTGTCCTACCTTGCGTTACGGGGGAAGCCCGACGCGACTCTGTGCCGCTCTCCTCAAGTCTAGAGGCAATCGCTTGGATCCTCCCTGGCCGCCACCGTCGCCGGATGGCGGTCGCCGCTCCTTCCCCGCGTCTACTGCGGCCCGTACCGCGTGCCCTTCGGGACGTAGTCGAAGAAGCGTTCGGTGAGCCCGTCCGCCGTCCAGGACGCCCGCAGGCGGGTGCGCCGCTCGAGGCCGCGGAGTTCGGAGAGCAGGGACCGGTTCAGATCTCGAGCGGACTCACCGGAGAGCGTCGCCACCACATGGAATCCGTCCGCGGTTGAGGTGATCTCTGCCCCGACGAGTCGGCGGAGAACGGGTTCGATGGCCGCCGGGTCGGCCGAGCTCACGTCGGCCACGAGGTCGAAGAGATGGGTACTCATGGTCGTATTGTCCACGATGGCCGGGCCATGGGCCTCCGGCGCGACCCGATCTGCCCTCCAGGTGAGTGCCGCCCATCCCGGGGCAGCCCCGCCGGTGTGACCATCGACGTCTACGCCGTCACGAAATGCCCGGCCAAACCTCACTGCCTGCTGGCGGCAACCCCGATTCCGGCCTCCGATCTCGTTCTCCTGAGCAGCGCTGCCGCCTTGAAGGGCTCACTCACCTTCGTCGTCGGCGACGGCGAGTCCCAGGGCGACGGCTGGCTGACAGGTTCCGGCGGGACCACCCTCTACGTCGACGCTGTGGTCGTGCGGGCCAGCAGCGCCTCCGGGAAGTCGCCGTTCGTGATCGCCTGGACGTGGCAGGCCGGCGGTCCCCTCGCGGCAGGCCGACCGCCGCGGGTCGCCGAGCTTCACGCGGCAGGGGGTCGCGGAGCTAGCAGCTCAGGCCGCCGCCGCTCCCGCCGCTGATCCCGGCCGGCACGCTGTTGAGGCCGTTGGCCACGATGCTGCGGATCTTGGCCAGCGAGGCCTGGTCCAGCACGTCGTCCGTGGCTCCGGTCGTGGTCGGGTCGAGGCTGAAGTCGGCCGTGTTGCTGGTGCCGACCTTAGCCGCCAGAGCAGCGATTGTCGGCGCGTCGGACTCCGGCAGGTTGGTCCAGATCGAGCCACCGAGAGCGTTCAGGATGGCCGGGACCTGCGGCAGGAGTGCACATGGGTTGATCTGGTCCCGGACCGCCCGCAGAACCAGCTGCTGGCGCTCCATGCGGTAGTAGTCCGAGTCGTAGCCGATGACATGGCGCAGGCGGGCGTATTCGAGGGCCACCGTGCCGTTCATGACCTGCGGCCCGGCCTTGATGTCGAGGTTGTAGATGTCTCGGCCGCCGTTGGCCGGTTCGTAGCCGAAGCGCGGGTCCTGCTTGACTTCGTAGGGGACGTCGATGTTGAGGCCGTTCGGGGCCAGGGAGTTGATCAGCTGGACGAAACCCGGCAGGTTGATCACGACCGCACCGTCGACCTGGACACCGGTTAGCTCGCTCACCGCGCCCTGGAGGGCGCCCAGCCCGCGCAGGAACTTGGCCGTGGTGCTGCTGCCGGTGCCGTACTGCGCGTACCAGGCAGGATGCACGTTCGCCGCCTCGTTCCACAGGTAGTCGATGAGGAAGTTGGCGTAGAGCTGGCCCGGTCCGGGGCCATAGCAGTGACAGGCGTAGTACTTGGCCGACTCCGGCGGTAGCGGGACGTTGATCAGGTTGCGGGGAATGCCGTACATGGCCGCGCGCCCGGTCGCGATGTCGACCTGGAGCAGGATCATCGAGTCGGGGCGCAGGCCGTAGTAGCGGCTGCCGCCCGGACCGGCGTCGATGCCGATCAGAAGAACGTTCAGCTGGCCGTCGGCGGCCCAGTCCGTGGCGGTCCCGGTGAAGTTGGGCAGGTCCCCGAGCGCGTAGACCACGGGGGCCTTGGTGGGGAGCGGTGAGCCGGAGGAGTCGGCCGAGCCGGATGGGGATGGCTCGGGCGGGAAAGTGTCAATGGCGTTGTCGTCCGGCGGCTGCGAGTAGCTGGGGGGAGGCGTGCCGTTGTCCGCGATGAAGACCGGCGCCTGCCCGAAGATGTTCGAAAGCGCCTGAACGCCCGAATATGTCACGGAAGCCGCCCCACCGTAGGTGACGGTAGTCACCAGCAACATGCAGATCATCGCCAGTCCGGCGAACCTGGCGCCGGAGGGGGCCTTCGCGAAGCCGCGCAGCGACCCACCCGCGAGCCTGAAGGCATCCACGACCACGAATCCGTGGCACACGAGCAGGCCGAGCAGCACGACCGTGAGGCTGGTCAGCCATGCTGTCGAGCCGGCAGCCGCGAAGAGGAGGCCGTGGCGGTCGAAAACGACGACCAGCAGGGCCGCCGCGATGACCGCGAGCCAGGGAATCGCCACGATCAGGCCGCGGATCGGCCGCCCGACGTAGGCGTGACCAAGGCCCGGTATCAAGCTCAGCATCGCCGCCACGGCCGGTGAAAGCGACCGCTGCCGCAACTTGGTCTGCATCCTGTCGACTCACCTCGCCAATGGGAAAGGGCCCGTCCGGGTTGTAGCCGGGCTCTCCGCGCCTATCTACTGTGCACGATTCCGTCGATTCGGGCTGTTCGGCTCGGACGTGCGCGCGCAGGGAGCTGTTACGGAGCGCGGCCCCGCCGCGTCCCGCCTTCCGGCTGGCCGGCGTGCATCATACCGAGCCCAAGCCGCTGCCAAGGCTACGTATCGGTCGTGGCCATGCCGACTCCTACCGGGCCAGGGTCGCCTCCGCAACGCGAGTCAGGCTGCATCTCGGGCGCCGGCATGACGACTCGGACGACCCACCAGAATGGGATGTCGATGATGGACGGACCCAGCGTCGAGAACGAGCTCGCGATCCAGGATCGGGTGCTCGTCGAGGCCGAAATCTACGGTCGGCCGGTCTCGTTCCGAGCGGTGATCGTAAGGATCTGCCCGACCGAGCCGTGGCTCGGCCTCGCGTCGCCCGATCGGCGCCTGGAGACGATGCCGCCGAGCCAGACGGTCCGACTTACGGTCGCCCGTGATGGCGCCGCCCTGCTGGGCCTGTCGCGGTTTCTGCGGCATCTCGGTGGCGGCAGGTCGCGCGTCTTCGCGGTCGTCCGGCCGGCAATGCTGGAGCGGATCCAGCGTCGAGCCCACGTCCGTTACCCGATAGACCTGCCGATCCAGTTTCGCCGCGTCGATCCGGCCACGTGGGATCCTCGCGGCAGGGCCTCCACCACTGGGACCAAGAACCTGAGCCCGGGCGGCCTCCTGATCGTGGGCGACGCCGCCGTCAACGTCGGTGACGACCTCGATCTGACCCTGCCCCTCTCCGGTGGAGACTGGGTCTCGATGAACGGCGTCGTGAAGCGGTTGGGACGGGGGCGGACGACGCCGAATGTGGCCCGGACGGCCAACCCAATCGCACGGAAGTTGTGGTCAAGTTCACGCGCATCACCTCACTCGACCAGGACCGCATTGTGCGGCTCATCCTGCTCACGGAGCATCGCCGACGCCAGACCGCACTGCGCGCACCGCACCTGCCAGTGGCTGTACCGACCGCAACCGCGTTGCGGTCGGTACAGCACGTATCGAGCGGGCCCGCCCGCCGCAGCGTTCCCTTCTCTCGATCCCAGCTGCCCACGGCCTGAGCCTCAGCGCCTGGCGGCCAGCTCGAAGCGCGCGGCCTCGGCGGTGAGCCCCTCCAGCTCTGCCCCACTCAGTTCGAGTTCCGCCGCAGCCACGTTCTCTTCGAGCTGGGCCACCGTGCGCGCGCCCGGGATGGCGACGACGTTGCCGTGCCCGATGAGCCAGGCCAGGGCCACCTGGGCGGGCGTGGCGGCATGGGCGGCGGCCGTCTCGCGGAGTGCGGCGAGGAGCGGCTCGGCCCGGCGCAGCGACCGCCGTCGGAAGAGCGGGCTGCGCCCGCGCACGTCGGCCGGCGCAGGGTCGCTCAGGCTATGACCCCCGCTCAGGAGGCCCTGCCCCAGCGGGCTGTAGGCGATGACGACGCGCCCCTCTTCGCGCGCGTAGGGCGCGAGCTCCCAGTGCGGCAGCGGCGCGGCCAGGCTGAAGCGGACCTGGTTGGTCAGAACGGGATGGCCGAGGCCGCGCTCCGCGGCGCGCCAGCGCCCCAGCGAATGGTTGCTGACGCCCACGTGGCGCACCAGGCCCTGCTCGAGGATGGTCCGCAGAGGTGCCATCGTCGATCGCGGTGAGACGAGCGGGTTCGGAAAGTGCACCTGGTACAGGTCGATCGCCTCCAACCCGAGACGCCGCAGGCTCCCCCGCACCTGCCAGCCGACAACCGATGGCAGGGGCAGCACCGGGACGAGCTTCGTGGCGATGACGAGCCCGTCCCGCCGCCCGCGGATCGCCTCGCCGACGATGCGCTCCGAGCGCCCGAAGCCGTAGGCTTCGGCGGTGTCGATGAGGGTGACCCCGAGCTCAATCGCCCGTCGCGCGATAGCGGGCGCGGTATCGCTGGCGTAGGTTGCCCCATACCGCCACTCGCGCGACCCGAACTGCCAGGTCCCGAGGCCTATCACGGAGAGCCGTAGGTCGCCGACCTCAACGTAGCGCATTACGTGAGCCTCCTGACGAGATGCCGGCTCTCATTGCTCACGATCGCGGCGATAGCTCAGCGTCGTCCCATGAAGGCGCGGACCCGGTCCGGCGTGATGACGAAGATCTCGCGCGGCGCCGTCCGCGGATAGGGCGCCCCAACGTATCGTTGGGAGAGCATGTTGATGAAGGCCAGCCCCTCGTCGTCGCGGATCTCGGTGACGCGTCCACTGATCGAGAGGCGGCGCCACGGGTCCGCCGGGTCCATCAGCGAGACCGCGACGTTCGGGCGCTTGCGCAAGGCTCGGCTCTTGTACGACTCGGTCGGCGAGCTCGTCAGGATGTGCTCGCCGTCGTAGTCCACCCACATGACATGGGTCACGAGCGACCCGTCCGCTTCGGTCAGGGACACGTGCGCGAGCACCTTCGTGCGCAGCAGGTAGGCGAGTTCATCAGGTATCTCTTGCACGCTGGCACCTCTTGCCTGACTGTTCGACATCGGAATCGCAGATCGCCGCCAGGGCGGGGTTCTCGGGGGCACCGGTCATTCTAGCCGTCGCGCGCCAGAACCACTTCTGCCGCGTCAAGCAGCGCCGCGCCACGCTTTCGATGCCGGCCGCCGCGCTCCCTCAGTCCCCAACCGGGAAGAAGCGCGACAGGTGGGGGCGGTTCGCGTCGAGCAGCGCGTCGAGCAGGGGCACGGCGACGTCCCACCCGGCGACCAGCGGATTCGACAGAAGCGCCCGCAGCGCGGTCGTGCGGTCGCCCGAGATCGCGGCGTCGAGCGTCAGCCGTTCGTACGCCTTCGCGTGCTGGACGAGCGCGCGCATCTCGGGGGCGAGCGATTGGAGCGGTAGCGGATGCGCTCCGTCCAGGTCGATGCGCGCAGGCACCTCGACGACGTCGTCGGCCGGCAGGTCGGGGAGCGCGCCCGCATTCCTGACGTTCACCACCTGCACGTCGCCGGTGCCGGCATGCAGCGATGCCATGAGCTGTGCCGCCGCCTCGCTGTAGAAGGCGCCGCCGCGCTCCTCCAGCAGCGCCGGCTTGACGTCCAGGGCGGGATCGCGATACAGGTCCAGGAGCCCGCGCTCGATCTCCATGACCTCTGTGGCGCGCGTGTGGCCTGCCCGCTCCTCGGCGAGCACCTCGGACGTCTGGTAGTAGTAGCGAAGGTAGTAGGAGGGGAGGGCGCGAATCGTACGCAGGAGGTCGACGGGAAGACTCAGCTCCTCGGCGAGAGTTGCCGCAGAGACGTCGTCATCGAGCATCTCCGGCAGGATGTCCCGACCGTCGAGGCGCACCGCGCGCTCCCAGCTCAGGTGGTTCAGGCCGACGTGTTCGAGCTCGACCCGTTCCGGCGCCACGCCCCGCTGGGCCGCGATCCGGCGCTGCAGCGTAATCGCCACGTTGCACAGCCCGACCGCCCGGTAGCCGGCGTCGAGCAGCGCCTGCGTGACGATTCCCACGGGGTTCGTGAAGTCGAGGATCCAGGCTCCGTCTGCCGCCCGGCGCGCCGCGGCCTCGGCGATGTCGAGCACCACCGGCACGGTGCGCAGCGCCTTCGCGAACCCGCCGGGACCCGTCGTCTCCTGGCCGATGCAGCCGAACCGCAGCGGCAGCGTCTCGTCAACCAGGCGGGCCGCCTGTCCGCCGACGCGCAGCTGGATCACCACGAAATCCGCGCCGTCGAGCGCCGCGTCACGGTCCAGCGTCGATGTCAGCCGGCCAGACCAGCCAAGCCGACGGAGCATGCGCCCGGCGAGGCCCGCGACGACGTCCAGGCGCGGGCGGTCGATGTCCAGGAATGCGAGCTCGTCCACAGGCAGGCGGTCCGCGCGCGTCGCGAGCCCGTCGACCAGCTCGGGTGTGTAGGTCGATCCAGCGCCGACCACCGCGATCTTCACGCCCATCTCGTTGTCACCCTGCTCCTCGCCCTCAACCTGTGGATCACTTGCAGATTGCCTATAACGTTATCATGATGTGCAACATGGCACGTGATCGCCTCAAGCCCGGTCCGATCCCGCTCCACCACCAGGCTTACCTGGACCTGCGCGCCGCCCTCGACTCGGGCGAGTGGGGGCCGGGGGAACGCCTGCCGACCGAACGCGAGCTCGCCGCCGAATACGGCTGCAGTCTCATCACCGTCCGTCGCGCTCTCGACGAGCTGGTGCGCGAGGGCCGCCTCGAGCGCACCCGGGGGCGGGGGACGTTCGTTACCCTGCCGCCGATCGTTCGCGACCTCGCGGCGCCGATCGGGTTCACGGACGAGATGCGCCCGCTGGGCCTTCGCCCTTACGCCGTGGTGGTCACGGCGCGGACGGAGCCGGCCGCGCCTGCCGTGGCGGCGGAGCTGCACGTGCCCGACGGGGCGGCGATGCACTACCTGGAACGGGTGCGCGGCGCAAACGGGCTGCCGTTTCTCCTGGAGCAGGCCTACCTGCCGGCCGGGCGGTTCCCCGGCCTGCTCGACGAGGACTACACGGCCGCGTCGCTTTACGAGGTGCTGGAGCGCCGGTACGGATGCCGGATCGCCTGGACCCGGGAGACGATCGCCGCATACATCCCGGACGCTCGGGAGGCCCGGCTCCTGGACATGCCCCGGCCCCGCGCGTCGCTGCGGCTCGAGGGGACGGCGTTCGCCGCCGAAGGGCCAGTGGAGTTCAGCAGGACGGTCGTGTCGGGAGAGCGGGCCCGCTACTCCCTCGAGACGACCGGCGGTCGCGTCCGTTCGGCCGAGCCGGTCCCCGCCCCGCAGGAAGGCGCGGAGCCATGACGTCCGCTCCCGCCGCGGTCCTCGCCGTGGACGTCGGCAACTCGAAGACGGACCTCGCCCTGGTCGGTCGCGACGGCAGGCTGCTGGCCGCAGTGCGCGGACCGTCGGCGTCGCACCAGGCCGTCGGCCTGGACGCCGCGATGGACCAACTCGAGCAGCTGTCCTCGGCGGGCGCACGCCTCGCCGGTCTCGGCCCATCGTCTCGACCGCTGGCTGCCGCCGGCGTCTTCTGCGTGGCGGGTGCCGATTTCCCGGAGGACCTCCGACTGCTGCGACGGGGGCTCGCCCGGACCCGACTCGCGGCGAGGGTCACCGTGAAGAACGACACGATCGCCGTGCTGCGCGCAGGGTCACCCGACGGGTGGGGCGTCGCGGTCGTTTGCGGCGCGGGGATCAACTGCAGCGGCCTGGCGCCGGACGGACGAAGCGTTCATTTCGCGGCCCTCGGCGACATCTCGGGCGACTGGGGTGGAGGCTGGTCGGTTGGCATGGCCGCGCTCGGCGCCGCGGTCCGCGGCCGGGATGGGCGAGGACCGCGCACGTCGCTCGAGCGCCTGGTGCCGGCGCACTTTGGGCTCCGCACCCCCGACGCCGTGACCCGTGCGATCTACCTCGGGCAGGTCCCCGAGAGCCGCGTCCGGGAGCTGGCCCCGGTCGCCTTCGAGGCTTCGCGAGGCGGAGACGCGGTCGCTGCCGCGATCGTCGACCGGCTGGCCGACGAGGTCGTCGCGATGGCCGGCTCTGCCATCCGGCGTCTCGGGCTGCAGCTGGCGCCGGTCCACGTCGCCCTCGGCGGCGGAATGTTTCGGGGCCGCGACGAGCGGCTGCTGGAGCGGGTCGAGGCCGGCGTCCATGCCGTCGCGCCACGGGCGACGGTCCGGCCGCTCGACGCGCCGCCGGTGCTGGGGTCCGCGTTGCTCGGCCTCGACCTGCTCGATGCGCCGACCGATGCCGCGGCGCGCCTGAGGGAGATGCTGACGGAGGACGCAATCGTCCAGGTGTGACGCGTGCGCGGCCTTGATGGCCACGCACAACGCAAGCTCGATGCCCGCGCACGAGGCAGGCCGTTGCGAGCGGCCCGATGCCTCAGCGAACCGAGTCGGTCACCGCGGCATCGGCCGTGGCCACGTGGCAAGCGGCGGTGTGGGCCGGAGCCAGGACTCGCAGTCTGGGAGTCACGCGGCCGCACTCGTCGATGGCGAGGGGGCATCGCTCGCGGAAGCGGCAGCCCTCGCTGGGATTCACGACCTTTGGCGGCTCTCCCACGGCCGGCGACGCGGAGACCGAGATCGGCTCCCGTGGGTCGGGCACCGCCGAGAGCAGCAGCTGGGTGTACGGATGCCTGGGGTCGGCGAGCACGGCCTCGGTCGGGCCTGATTCGACGATGTACCCGGCGTACATGACGACGATCCGGTCGGCGACATAACGGGCGCTGGCGATGTCATGGGTGATGTAGAGGATCGAAACCCCCTCCCGCTCCCTCAGGTCGGCCATCAAGTTCAGTATGCCGGCGCGGATCGAAACGTCCAGCATCGAGACCGGCTCATCGGCCAGGATCAGCTTGGGTCGCACTGCAACGGCCTGGGCGAAGCCGACGCGCTGACGCTGACCACCGCTCATCTCGTAGGGGAACTTCCGCAGCATCTCCGCCGCCGGGGTCAGCCCGACCAGGGTGAAGACCCGCTCCGCCTCCTGGAGGCGCTCGGAACGGCCCAGCTCGGGCCGGTGCAGCCTCAGGTTGCGCACGACTCCGTGGGAGACGCGGAATACCGGGTTCATCGAGCTGTACGGATCCTGGAAGACCATCTGCACCTGGCTCCGGTAGTCGAGCAGATCCCGACGGGAGTGCAGGGTGTGGACGGAACGGCCCCGGTAGTTGATCTCGCCGCTCGTCGGCCGGTACAACATGGCCAGGAGCCGGGCGATCGTGCTCTTGCCGCTGCCGCTCTCTCCCACCAGGGAGACGAGCTCTCGCTCCCCGATGGTGAGGCTGACGTCGTCGACGGCATGCAGAACCTGGTTCGAGAAGAGCCCGCCGAGCCGGAAATGCCGGGTCAGGCCGACGGTGCGCAGCAGCGGCTCGCCGACCGGCGCCGCCGCCTCGTTCCTGCTCTGCATCTGGCTCGACATTTCAGACGGCGTCCTTCAGCGCATCGGCGTGGAGGAGGCAGCGGACCCGGGTGCCCGCGACTTCGTACAGGTCTGGAACCCGCGTCGAGCATTGCAGCATCGCCACCGGGCAGCGGGGATGGAAGCGGCAACCCGATGGCGGCCGGGCGAGATCGGGCGGGCTGCCGGGGATCCCGGTGAGAGGTCGGCGCGGACCGCGGATCGACGGGAAGGCGTCCAGAAGACCCTTCGTATAGGGATGGAGGGGACTCCCAAAAAGGGCACGGATTTCGCCCAGCTCGGCGACCTGTCCGGCGTACATCACCATCAGCCGGTCCGAGTAGTGGCGGACCAGGGACATGTCGTGGGTCACGAAGATCACGGCGAAGCCCAGGCGCCTCTGGAGCTCCTTGATCTGGCTCATGAGCGAGCGCTGGGCCACGACGTCGAGAGCCGAGGTCGGCTCGTCCATGATCACCAGCTCGGGCGTGAAGAGCAGGGCCATCGCGATCATGGCCCGCTGTCGCATCCCGCCGCTCAGTTGATGCGGGTAGCTCTTGAGGTGCACGGCGTCGATGCCAACGAGATGGAGCACCTCGGCTGATCGCTCGCGGATGGCCCGATCGGACATCCTGGCATGGGCCTGGAGTGTGTCGCGGAACTGGGCCTCGATGCTCTTCATCGGATTGAGGGCGTTCATGGCGCTCTGCATGACCACCGAGTAGTCTCGCCAGCGGATGTGCCGCAGCTCATCCTCGGTAAGGCGCACCATGTCCCGGCCCTTGAAGACCACGTTGCCCCCGGCTATCTCCGCCGGCGGCGAGAGCAGCTGGGCAATGGCAAAGAGCAGGGTGGACTTCCCACAGCCAGACTCGCCGACGATGCCCAGGAACTCGCCGGGTTGCACCTTCAGGTCGACCCGGTCGACGGCCCGCACGTCTCCGGTTTCGGTGACGTAGTCGACCGAGAGGTCGCTCACCTCAAGCAGTGGGCTTGACACGGCGCCTCCTCACCGGCCTGAGCGCCGGATTGCCGATCTCGTCGAAAGCGTAGTTCAGGAGGGCGAAGCCGGTGCCCAGCAGGGCGACGGCGGCACCAGGCGCGAGCATCCACAGGGCGTTGCCGCTCTCCAGGGCGCCGTTCTGCTGCGAGTAGTAGAGCATCGTGCCCCAGGTGAGCTCGGTGCTGTTGCCAAGCCCCAGGAACTGCAGGCCCGCAGCGAAGCCCACCACGAAGACGGCGAGGCCAAGGAACGATGCCACGAGCAACGAGATCATGTTGGGGAGGATCTCAACGACGATGATGTAGGAGCGCCGCTCGCCGCGCACCAGGGCCGCTTCGAGGAAGTCGCGGGTTCGCAGCGACAGGCCCTGGGCCCTCAGCTGCCGGGCCGCGAAAGCCCAGCTGGTGGCGATCATGACCGCGGTGATGGTGACGGCGCCGCTCGGCAGATACGCAGTGAGGACGATCAGGAGCGGCAGCGTGGGGAGGACCAGGAAGACGTCGATCAGCAGCGACAGTGAGCGGTCCACCATCCCGCCGACATAAGCCGCGGTCACCCCGATCAGAATGGAGATGATGGTCGCGGCCACGCTCACGACCACGGTGATTACCAGGGTCAACCGCGTCCCCCAGATGAGCTGGGAGAAGACGTCCTGCCCCACCTGGGTCGTGCCGAGGAGATGCTGGGCAGACGGTCCGAGCTGCTGGCCGTAGATGGCCGCCTGGGGGTCGCCATGGGTGAAGAGTCCTGGGAACGCGGCGACGAACGAGATGACGAGCAGGATCAGAAGCCCCAGCGTCGCCTTGCGATTGCGGAGGATCGCCTGGACGAGGCGGTGGACGGCAGCCGACCCGCCCTGGATGGGGACTGCGTTCAGAGAGCTGGCGTCAGGGGTAATCGCGGGAACTGCCATCGTCCCGGCCCTCAGGCGTCCCGCGTCCGCGGGTCGAGCAAGGCGGTGGCGAAGTCGGCGACGAGGACGCAGATCAGGATCGCCAGCGTGTACACGAGGAACAGGGCCGACTGCAGCGGCAGGTCGTGGTCGGTCGTGCCGGTGTAGAAGAGGTAGCCGAGCCCCGGGTAGGAGAACGTGTACTCGACCAGGATCGAGCCACCCAGCACGTAGCCGAGCTGCATCGCGAAGCCGGTGAGATTGGGCAGGATCGCGTTTCGGGCCGCGTAGTCGAGCATGATCCGCCAGCTCGGCAGCCCCTTGGCCCGGGCCATGCGCACGTAGTCCTCGGCCAGGGTGGTCACCATGTTGTTGCGCATCGTGTAGATCCAGCCGCCCGCGGTAACGATGATCAGGGTGGCGGCGGGAAGAGTCGCATGCACGATCACGTCCCAGATGAAGGCGAGCGAGAGCGCGGGCGTCGCGCTGAGGCTGTAGTTGGACTCGAGTGGTAGCCAGCCGAGGGTGACGGCAAAGACGTACAGGAGAACCAGGGCCACGAAGAAGACCGGGAGAGTGGAGACGATGAACAGGAAAGGCGGGAGGATGCTGTCCAGGCGGCCTCCCCGCCGCCAGGCGCTGACCACCCCGATCATCGTGCCAATCACAAACGCGATTACCGTGGTCACCCCTACCAGGCCCAGGGTCCAGGGCAGCTTGTCCATGATGTCGGTCATGACCGGGACCCTGGCGGCGGTCAGGCCGAACTGGCCGGTCAGGCAGTTGCCGAGGTACTGGAAGTAGGTGACGACGATGTTCTGGTCGGTGTTTACGCCGAACTCGACCTGCAACGCGTGCAGCGCGGCCGGGTTGACGCCCTTCATCCGAGACAGCACCGACGTGGCCTCATCCCCCGGCATCAGCCGGGGGATGAGGAAGTTGACGGTCAGCGCCGCCCAGAGGGTCAGGACGAAGAGTCCCAGCCGGCGGGCGACGTATCTCATGGACGGGATCCCTGGCGGCTGCTCCTGACCTGGCCTCGGCTAGTTGGTCGGGAAGAGGTGGGTGAGGACGACGCCGTTGTCGGGCGTAGCCCAGACCGGAGGCTGGGCGTAGGGGTCGTCCGGGGTGGGCCAGCCTCCGAAGTTGGTGGTGTCGTACTGATACCAGTCGACGCCCTCAACGACGGGGATGACCGGGACTTCGTTGACCATAACCTGCTCGATCTGGTGAATGATGCCGACCTGGTCGGCGGCGCTGGCTGACGCGTAGTTGTTGAAGAGCGTGTCGACGGCCGTCGACTTGTACCGTGAGTAGTTGGTCGACCCGATATTGCTGCTGAGCAGCATCTGCCGGAGCTCGTAGTAGGGGAGAGGTCCGCCGGTCTCCTCACCATAGGCAAGCTGGAAATTGCCCTTCTGGAGGTCGGGCGTGTAGACGGTCGTGTCCTCGTCCTGGACCTTGACCGCGATGCCCGCGGCTTTCAGCTCCTGCGTGATCACCGTCAGCGACGAGTCCCAGTCGGTGTAGCCGCTGATCGTCTTGATCGTGAACGAGAGCTTCTGACCCTTGGAGTTCGCGTAGATGCCGTCGGACCCCTTGGTGAACCCTGCGGCCTCCAGGGTCTGGTCGGCCTTGGCGACGTCGAAGGCGGTTGTGTCGATCGTCTTGTCGTACCAGGAGGTGTATGTCGGCAGGACGATGCCGGTTTGATTGGCCGGCGGCTCATAGCCTGACTCGCCTCGCTGCGAGACGTCGGCGCGGTTGATTGCAAGGCTGATGGCCTTGCGGACCGCTACGTTGGCCAGCAGCGGGTTGTCCAGGTTGGGGAAGAGCGCCACGTTGAGAACGGCCGGGAACCAGTAGTGGCGATGAGCGGGGTCCTTGGCAACATAGAAGGAGTCGATGTTGGGGATGTACTGCGCGCCCCACTGTGCCTGCCCCTGGGCCAGCAACAGGTTGGCCGGAGTATTGCTGAGGAAGGCGGGGTAGTCCACCTCTGCGATCTGGGGAACCGGGTGGCTGGCCGTGCTCTGCCAGTAGTTGGGGTTCCGCAGGTACTTGATGTTGTTCTCTGTGCAGTTCGACATCAGGTAGGGGCCGGTGCCAACCGGGCTGGTGTTGGCCTCGGTGTCGAGCTTGGTCTGATCGAGCTTGGACCAGATGTGCTGGGGGATTATCGGAATCTGGTCGGCGACGTAGAAGAAGTACGTCTGGGCCGGACCGGAGAACGTGAAGACGACCTGGTCGCTGCCCTGGGCGGTTACGCTGGTGAGCGGGCCACCGTCGGCAGACCAGAGGGCGTTCAGATCGAGGGCTGAGTCAGCCTTCAGGGCGTTGAACGTGTAGACGACGTCCGCGGCGCTGAATGGCTGGCCGTCGCTCCACTTGACCCCGCTGCGAATGGTGAAGGTGAGGGTCTTGAAGTCGGGGCTCCATGTGGATGAACTGGCCAGCCATGGAGTCACCACGTTGGAGCCGTCGGCGTTTGTCTGGAGCGCGTTCACGAACTCGAGCGGCTCATAGATGAAACCGACCGCTGTGCCGCTCACTGACGGGTTGTATGGGTTGAACTGGCAGGTCCAGGTGCTGCCGCTCTCGTTGTCGATGACGAGCGTGCCGCCGATCTTCCCGGTGTTGACAGGGCCACTCGCGACAGGGCTTGCGGTGCTCGCGCCCGGAGCCGTGGCGGTGACCCCTGGGCTTGTCCCCGCGGCGCCCGGACTTGTGCCGGCAGCGCCCGGAGTTGTGGTGCTGCTGCCGCAGGCTGCCGCGATCACGCCGGCAGCGACGATAAGACTGAACAACCTGGAGCCTCTCATCGATGGTCTCCCTTCATCCTCAGCGCGTTCCGCACCGCCGGGTCACCTGGTCCTCCGCAGCCACCTGGTCGCAGTAGAAACCCGAGGTGCTATGATACATAGGAAGGTTACCTTAATATCAATGAGATTCCAAGCCACCCATGCCATCGGGTCACGGCGGCTGTGCCGGGCCCAGGTGGAGGAGCAGGGCTCTGGACGCACGGGAGGCGCGACGCTCGCTTGGAGACCCGCGCCGGCCTGACGGCAATGGTTGCCGGAGGACACAGACGAGTCCCCAAGAACCATCACATCGGAGGACGGCGATGCGAGCACGGGAGACGGCCAAGCCGAGTCTGGTGCGGGCCATCAACCTGCGAGCCACCTTCGATGAGGTCCAGGCTCGAGGGCCGATCGGCGCTTCGCAGGTGGTGCGGCAAACAGGCCTCTCCCGACCCACGGTCGGCGAGGTCATCGCCCGGCTTCTCGATCTCGGCCTGATCCGGAGGGTGGGGCGCACCCGGGGACATCCTGGGCCCAGCGCCCAGCTGTACGATGTCAACCCCCGCGCCGGCTGGGTGCTCAGCCTCGACATCGGACGGCAGTGGGTGCGGGCCGCGCTCACGGACCTCACGGGTACTGTGGTGGCCCACACCGCGTCACGGACCCCGGCCTCGACCGCGCCGGCGGTGATCGCCCAGCTCCGCCAGGCGGCCGATCAGCTCGCCGTCGAGGTGGCGATCAGCCCGGCCCAAGTCGAGCAGGTCGTCGTCGGAACCCCCGGCGTGATCCGGCGCGGCGAAGACCATTTCTCGCTCGCTCCCAACCTGCCCGGATGGGAGTCCGCAGGTGTCATCAGCGACATCCGTCGAGCCCTGGTGGCCCCGGTGCTGTTCGAGAACGACATCAACCTGGCCGCCGTGGGCGAGCACGTCCAGGGAGTTGCTCGGGGGGTCGACGATTTCGTTCTCGTGTCGGTGGGGACCGGAGTGGGTATGGGAGTGGTTCTGGACGGCGAGCTGCGCCGCGGTGCCGCCGGCCTCGCCGGTGAGATCGGCTACCTCGCCCTGGACATGGATGCCGCGCCCTCGGAGCGCGTCGTCGCCTGGGGGGCCGGCCCCTTCGAGGCCCTGGTGTCATCGGCGGGCATCCTCGCCCTCGCACGCGCCATGGGGCTATCGGCGGCCGGCTCGGCCGCCGATGTCTTCGCCGCGGCGCGTTCCGGTGAGGCCGCGGCGGCGGCCGTGGTGGCGATCGAGGCCCGCCGCCTCGCCCACGCGATCGCCGCGATCGCCGCGGTGCTGGACCCGCAGCTGGTGGTGCTGGGCGGCGGCATCGGCACCGGGGGCGGCGACCTTCTGCTCGGGCCGGTTACCGACGCGCTCGCCGCCATCTCCCCGTTCTCGCCACGACTGGCGATCTCAAGCCTGGGCGCCGACGCGGTGCTCGCCGGAGCCGCCGCCACCGGGCTGCGTCTGGCCCTGGATCGGATCTTCGAACGGGCGGCGACCAGCGCGCCGGTCCTCGACCTCGGCCGGCCCCGCCTCGGCGCCGCGGCATCGGCAGCGGACGGGCGTCCCGAGAGCGCCGAGGCGACAGCCTGAACAGGCGGGTGGATAGTAGCTTCCTTCGGCGAAGCTGTCGACTGGGTTACGACCCGGGTCGGCGCATGAATCGTTCCTCGCCGCTCGTGCCGCTCGCCGGCGCGGCTACTCGGCGGCCGCGAATCCCGGGCCGCTCATCGAGCGGGGCCGGCGGCCTCCGGCTCGAAAGAGGCCCATCGGACCTGGCGTCACAGCGGGCCGACGAGTTCGCGGATCAGCCGACAGCAGCCGCCCAGCTCGAAGTCGCGCCAGTGACTGTGACCGCGAGAACTGGACAGGGACCGAAGGTCTGCTCGAGCGTTTTCAAGTTCATGCAGTAGCCGCTTGTCATGAGCACGGCAGCTCCGGGTGCTTCGGCTCGGAACGTGGCCGACGACCCGCCATCGGCCACCGCGACTCGCCGCAGGACCGAGTCGTTTGAGCTGCTCGGCAGCGGGTACACGGGAACCAGGCTGCCGGATGCGCCCATCTCCTCGGTCATGTGCACGTCAATCGTCTGCCCGACCTGCACCGTCACAGTGTCCGGGGGATCGACAGGCCCGGGCAGGAACCCGCGCCGTGGGCCACGCCGTTGGCTCGGTACAGCGCCGACATCCCGCACGCGTTCATGCCGGAGGAGTACCACCAGGGAGACGACTGGGGCGTGGCGGTCGCCTGTGGTGCTGTCTGCAGCGTCCCGCCGCAAGCGACTGCGATCAATGCGCTGCCGACGACGACGCACGCGACGACTAACGAGCGGACCATCCAAGGGCGACTGGCAGACAGGGCGGCTTCTCCCGCGCAACCAACGTAACGGGCAGGAGACGCGCCCTTCGTGCCGGCGGTTCCGCCGAGCAACCTGTAACACTCGGGCTACAGCCGCAGCGTGGGCGCTAACTGCTCACCGTGCCGAACACGGACCTCGGAGAGCTTGCGAGCAACCGATCATCATCGTGCAGCTCCCGAGCCGACGCGCCGAGTCATTCACCGTTTGGAGGGCGGATCTTGCCACCAGCCGTCCGGGTTCTCAAACGCGATGGCGACCATGCCCTCGCGCAGTCCCTCGGGCACGACGGTCAGCTCTTCGAGGCCATAGTGAGCCAGGATGGCGGCGATGATCAGCAGGCCGGGCGGCAGGATTCCCACTCGGCCCGGATCTTCCTCGCTGCGGCGGGCAAGCTTGCGAGCCGGTTCCGCAAGCAAACGGGCCGCCAGGGCCGAGAGCTCGGCCATGGTCAGGCGCTGGTCGCCGGAGCGACCCTTCGTGCGCTCGAGGCCGGCAAGGTTGTGGGCCGAGCCACCGGTCGCCCAGGCGCGGGTCGGCTTACCGGCGGGAGCCAACGAGAGAGCTAATCCGATGCGAACGCCACCCAGGCTCCAGCTGAGAGCCTCGGGCGGGTCGCCGCGAAGTTCCGCACCGAGGAGCGCCGCTCCGACCGGCAGCGACGCCGTAGCCACTGCACGGCGACCATCCGTCAGGGTCACCTCAGTCGAGGCACCGCCCGAGTCGATGAGCAACTGCGAGCCGGTGGGATCGAGTCGGCGGGCCGCGCCGGCGAGGCCAAGGGCGGCTTCGCGCGCTCCCGAAAGGATGCGCACCGGCTCGCCGAGCTCACTCGAGAGTCGCTCGACGAGAGCCGGTCCGTCGCTTGCCCGGCGAAGCGCCTCGGTGGCCCCGATGACGACTCGATCGCTGCCCCGTCGGGCGCGCTTCAAGTACCCGGTCAGATACCCTTCGAGCCGCGTGGCTGCTCTCTTGCCGACCTGCCCGGTCGTCGCGACCAGCCGGCCAAGCTCGATGAGCTCGCCTCGCTGCTCGACGCGGCTGACGACGGGGCCATCGGGCGAGGCGGCGACGTCCGCGATCAGGAGGTGGACGGTGTCGCTGCCGATGTCGACGGCGGCGATGCGGACGCGTTCGCTCAAGCCGGAACCTCCTGTACGTGCTCAATGGCTGCGGCTCCCGGGCCAACCCCTCCGGCCGACGGAGCGGCGAGGATGTCGGCCAGCCTGCGGGTGCCGATCGACGCCGGCACGATGGTCAGGCAGCCGCCGAGCACGATCGCGGCCGCAACAGCCGGCGAGAGGGCCCCCGTTCCCAGGCCGAGCGATGCGGCCGCAGCAGGCAGACCGAGCTGGGCGGCCGCGGCCAGGCCGAATCCGTTCCACGGCGCGGGTGCCACCGCCCGGCTTGCGGCCAGGTGAATCGCCAGAGCGCAGGCCGCCATCACGAGGGCCAGGGCAATGGCCGATGGGTCCCCGGCCAGCGACCGCAGGTCGAGCTCTGAGCCGATCAGAACGAAGAAAGCCGGGACGAAGAAGCCCTCGGCGATCCCCGAGAGCTGCACCTCGAGGCGGGTGGGCTCGCGCAGGCGGGCCAGGACCAGGCCCGCCCCAAAGCCGGCCAGCAGGGTCGAGCCACCGGTCTTCGCCGCTATGAGCGAGAGAACCACCAGGATCAGCAAGGTCACTCTCAGCTGGAGAGCCCAGCCTCGCGATTGCGAGCGATCGCGCAACGTCATGGCCCGCGGTAAGTGACTTACTCGCTCGCCGACCCAAAGGGCGCCGAGGGTGCAGCCGACGATGAGCGCGTCGCCACCGAGCGCCGCCGGGATCTTCGCGGCGCCGATCAGCGTGAGCGGCATCAGCAGGGCCGTGAGTGCGTCGGCCAGGGGTATCCAGACGAGCAGAAGGGCCACCCCCGGACCGATCAGGCCGCGCTCCTCGAGGATCGGGAAGGCGACGGCGGCCGAGCTTCCGGCCAGCAGGACCGGGAACAGAAGTGATGGAGCGCCGGGCTCCAGGACCGCACCGATGGCCAGCCCGACCGGCAACGACAGGACGGCCACGACGCCGACCGCGATCGCGCCGGCACGAACGCCGGCGCGCAGTCCGGGCGCGCTCAGGTCCACGTGCGAGCCCGCCACGAGCATCAACATGGCAAAGCCCAGGCCGTACAGGAGGGCGTTCGCGGGCGTCGTCGGATCGATCCAGCCGAAACCCGACCGGCCAATGCAGATGCCGGCGATCAGCTCCCCGACCACAGCCGGGATGAGGGGCCGCCTGCCGGCCGCCAGCAGCGGCCCAACGAGTCCGGCCACGATGATGATGAGCAGCGAATCGAACATCGCCGGTCAGGATGGCAGATGACACCAAGGGGCGCATGGTTGTTCGGAAACCGTTTCACGCCAAGAGAAGGCAGGTGGACAAGCTCGGCGACGGACGACAGGCGTTCGGGATCGCCACCGACTGGCCGCCAAGGAAGCTGGCCTCGATGACCGGCGCCGCTGGCGATGTAGCGTCGCCTGACGCGCCATAATGCCGCCGATGCGACTTGCTGACGGCGTCCACAAGGTCGACGGCGTGGGGGCGGCCAATGTCTACCTCGTGGCGATCGACGATGGTCTCCTGCTGGTGGATACCGGCATGCCCGGGAACGCGAAGCGGATCGTGGCCTTCACCGAGAGCATCGGGCGCCAGGCGGCCGATCTGCGCTATATCGTCCTTACGCACTGCGATATCGACCATATCGGCAGCGTGGCCAGACTCAAGGAGCTGACGGGGGCCAGGGTCGCGATCCACGAACTGGATGGTCCGATCCTCGCGGGGCAAGAGAGGCCGCAGAAGGGCGGGCTCGCAATGGTGGCGTTCTCCAAGTTGCTCAGGCCCAGGCCGGTTGTGCCCGACCTGCTCCTGAAGGACGGCGACAGGATTGGTGGCCTCCGGGTGATACACGTGCCAGGGCACACCGCCGGGAGCCTCGTTCTATGCCGAGAGGACGGCGTGGTGTTCTCCGGCGATGCTCTCCTCGGCGACAAGCACGGGCAGGTTCGCTGGCCGAATCCGCGTCTTGCGCTCGATCGAGTTCAGGCGCAGGCATCCGCCGAGAGGATCAAGGCGCTGCCGATCAAGCTGCTCTGCCCGGGTCACGGCGCGCCGGTTCACATGTGAGTCGAGCCGGCGCAGAGGCCGGCGACGCGCCCGGGTGCTAGCGCTCGGGCTTGCCCTCGAGATCGTGGGAGCTGGCGCGCTCGATCCGCAGATAGCGGCCGGAGTAGTAGAGCAGGGGCATCGGCTGCTCGCCCACGGCGGCGGCAGCGTCCACGCGGGCGATATAGAGGTCGTGGTCGCCGGCCGGATGAACGTCGACGACGGTGCATTCCAGGGAGGCGATCGCGTCGACCAGGATGGGCAGGCCTGTGCTTCCTCGATGCCACTCCGCGCCGCAGAGCTCGGCGCGCGACTCACCGCGTGAACGGATTCGGGCGTCCGAGCGAACGACGGCCGCCGGCGCGGCCGCAGCCGGCACCTGCGAAGGGATCGAACGGGCCGCCGGACTCGGCTCGGGGCCGCCGGAAAAGCAGTCGGAAAGGGCTCGATCGTCTTCGCACAGGATGTTGACCGCGTAGCGGCCGGTCCGACTCAGGGCCGGCACGATCCGCCGGCTGCGGTCGAAGGCCACCAGGACGAGAGGCGGTCGCAGCGAGACTGAGCTGAACGAGTTGACGGTCGTGCCCCACGGTCGCTCGCCATCCCATGTGGTGACCACGGCCACGCCGGTCGCAAAGCGGCCCAGCACGGTCCGGAATCTCTCGGCGTCGAAGTCGGCCACGCCGGCAGTGTAGCAAGCAGCCGGCGGGGGCAACTCGCAGCAGCTCGGGCGTGGCTGCCCGTGCGACAGGCTCGTGTCGTCGCGCGGAGTCCCGGGCATGAAGGCTCAACCGGGCAGCGTGACTCCCAGCTCGTCTAGCGAATCGAACAGGTCCTGCGGGTCCCGGTAGACGCGGAATGCCCCGGCCTGGGTAAGCTCGTCCTGGCCGTAGCCGCCGCTCAAGAGACCAACGCTCAGCATCCCGGCTCGGCGTGCCGCGAGCAGGTCCCAAACCGCATCTCCGACCACATAGCAGTCCTCGCGGCGCACACCCATCCGCTCCTGGCAGGCCAGGAACAGGTCCGGCTCGGGCTTGGCGCGCAGGACGTCGCCGCGGTCGATGACGATCACGTCGGCCGGCACGCCGAGAGCGTCGAGGGAGGCGTCGATCTCCGGGTGCAGCCCGGAGGTGGCGATGCCGAACGGCACACCGCCCTCGTGGAGCCTCCGAAGAAGCTCCCGCGCGCCCGGCAGGGGCCGCCGCTGGGGAAGCAGCTCGAGGTACAACTCGCCGTGCCGCTGCTGCAGCCGCTGCTGCTCATCCGCCGAGAGCGGGCGGCCAATCTCTCGCGCGAGCGCACGCGTGAATAGCCCGCCGCTCATGCCGATCCGGCGGTGGATGCGCCAGCCGTCGATGGGTATGCCAGCTTCTTCGAGCGTCTGCTGCCAGGCCACCACGTGGGCGTAAACGGTGTCGACCAGGGTGCCGTCGAGGTCGAATATGAAGGCGCGCATGGCCACCATTCTGCTGCACGCGATCTACGAGCGGATCGTCGTGGCGGCGGGACGTTCGTCGGGGCACGGCCTACGCCCGCTGCCTGTGCCAGCTGGCTCGCCCTGGCGCTTTCAGAAAAGGCTGGATTGGCGCGCCCGACAGGTGTTGGACACGCGTTAACCGCCTACCGCATCACGATCGAAGGCCGCGATGAGTGGGTCGCGGCCGCGCGAGTCAGATCGGCATGACCACCACGTCCCTCCGCCCCCTCACCGTCGAGCAGGTCGCCATCGACCAGCTCCGGCCAGACCCCGCCAACCCGCGACGCATCAGCGATGAGGAGCTCGACGCACTGGAGCGGAGCCTTCGGCAGTTCGGGTTCGTCCAGCCGGTCCTCACGCGACGCCAGGACCGCGTCGTCATCGGCGGCCACCAGCGCCTCGTTGCTGCCCAGCGCCTCGGGCTCGCCACGGTCCCGGTGACCTGGCTCGACCTGTCAGCCGAGCAGGCACGCCTGCTGAACCTCGCCCTCAATCGGATCTCGGGGACCTGGGACGAGCAGCTCCTGGCGCGCTTCCTGGCCGACCTGCAGACGACGCCTGAGATCGAAGTGCCTGGACCCCCGGGCCTTGACTGGAGATGTTGCCGCGCGTTTCGAGCTCCCTGATCCGCGCAATCGCCCCCATAGCGCCTGTCAGAACCCGCGCTATCCGCGCTTCGCCTCGGCCGCGCCTCACGCGGCCAGGAGCATCAGGAGATAGCGGGCTTGGTGAGGGGTCGACGGGTCCCCAACCGCTCGCGAAAAGACTGCGTTCAGTGCTCTCTGACCGATGCCCTGGCCTTTCGGCCCTGGCTGCCCGACTGGGCCCTATTAGGCTGCCAGCCAAGCGCCCCAAGTGAGTCGGTGGCAGCCCGCCGCACGCTCGAGTCCCCATCTGTCAGGGCGGCGCTGAGCGGCTCGGCGGCGCGGGGATCCTCAATCAGGCCGAGAGCGTCGGCTGCAGCCGCGCGCACGGTCCAACTCGCATCTTTGAGAGCTGATATTAGTGGCGCGACGGCGCTGGCATCGCCGATCTGGCCCAGGGCCTCGGCGGCAGCCTGGCGCACGCTCGAACTCGCATCTCGAAGAGCGGCGATGAGGGGCACGACGGCGCCGGCATCGCCTATCTGGGCCAGAGCCTCCGCAGCGGCTCGGCGCACGGCCGAGGTGTCATCTTGAAGAGCACCTACGAGGGGACCAACGGCGCTGGCATCGCCGATCTGGCCCAGGGCCTCGGCAGCGTCCCGGCGGACACGCCAGTGCTTCTGATTCCGGAGCGCCTTGAGCAGACCTGGCGCGTCTCGCTTGGCCAGGTACTTCTCGACGTTTGGCGGTCCGAACAGCGGCAAATGCGAATCCTCCGCACGGTAGTCTGACATGGACGGGCGGACCCTGGGCCAAGCCTCCGCCGGTTCCCCGACGCGCCGGCCGGTTCGAGCTGTCCTTCGATCCAAGCGTTACGCTAGCTGTCCAAGCAACGTTGAGTTGCGTCGCCGATCGATGGGCTCGAGGGTCGCACAAGGTGGCCAGTTACCGGATCGTGTGCACCACGAAAGTGGCGGCCCACGGCAGCCAACACATTAGCGCGGTAGGGACCGTCGACGGCCGCCGCTGGACTGTGGCCCAGGTCCGCGCAGCGATGGGCCTGCACACGTTCTACACGGAGGAAGCGGGCTCTCGTGCCGGCGTGGTCATGGTCGATTGCGAGCGATGCCGTTTTCCCACCATCCGCTCTGAGCGCGACCACACGATCGCGAACAATCTCGACCACCTCGGAGACTGCGGCTGACCCTGGGCCAGACCCGCCACCTGGCACGTCACCGATGAAGCAGCCACCGGGCCGCGCCACGAGATGCGCATCGTGCGTCGACGTCCGGACGGTCGCTCCGTCGACTAACTCACCTGGGCGCGCTCGATACCAGAGCAGGTTGTAAAGCGCGCCCGACAGGTGTCGGACACGCGTTAACAACCTACCGGATCCCGATCGAGGGTCGCGATGAGTGGGTCGCGGCCGCGCAGGCTCGATCGGCATGACCGGCCCCGTTGCGCCGTCGGGCCCTGTGGGCGCTCGTGTGGCGCGAACGCCCCGCGAGTGGGGTATCTGGTGGACGGGCGCAGGTCGGCTCGACGTGCGGCCCGTGGC
>JBEKCH010000039.1:0-24641 GCA_050014975.1 Candidatus Limnocylindrales bacterium | reverse complement strand
CCTCCGCTACGACCCCGAGCGCGACCAGGCCCCTCACTGGGAGAGCTACCAGGTCGCCGTCAATCCGATGGACCGCGTCCTCGATCTGCTTATCAAGGTCAAGGCCGAGCAGGACGGCTCCCTCAGCTTCCGCCGCTCCTGCGGCCACGGCATCTGCGGCTCGGACGCGATGCTCATCAACAACCGCAACCGGCTGTCCTGCCGGATCCGAGTCGACCAGCTGGGCAGGAAGATCTCGGTCGCGCCGCTGCCGGGCCTGCCGGTGGTCAAGGATCTCGTGGTCGAGATGAGCGGCTTCTTCGGCAAGTACCGCTCGGTCAAGCCGTACCTCATCAACGACCAGCCCGAGCCCGAGCGCGAGCGCCTGCAGAGCCAGAAGGACCGGGCCCGCTTCGACGACACGACGAAGTGCATCCTGTGCGCGGCCTGCACGACCGCGTGCCCGTCCTTCTGGGCCCGGCCGGAGTACGTCGGTCCGGCGGCCATCGTCCAGGCCCACCGCTTCATCTTCGACTCCAGGGACGAAGGCGCGGCCGAAAGGCTGGAGATCCTGTCCGACGAGAACGGCGTGTGGCGATGCCGGACGATCTTCAACTGCGTCGACGCGTGCCCGCGCTCTATCAACATCACCCGGGCGATCCTGGAGGTCTCCTCGGCGATCGTGGGGCGACGAGGCTGAGCGGGCCGAAGGATCCGGGCTGGGATTCGCTCTGGCGGTCGGTGCGGGCCGAAGCCGGGGGGCGCTCCGACCGCGGCGCCGGCAAGGCCGGCAGCGCGGGCAAGGCCGGCAGCGCGGGCAAGGCCGGCAGCGCAGGCCTGGGGCTCATCGTTCGGACGGACGGCGCGGCACGTGGAAATCCGGGGCCGGCGTCGCTGGGTGCCGTCTTGGTCGATGCCTCGACGCCGGGCGCGCGACGCCCCGACGCGACGCCGCTCGCTTCGATTTCGGAGTACCTGGGCGTGCAGACGAACAACGTCGCCGAGTACATGGGCGTCCTGCGCGCCGTTGCCCTGGCCGAAGAGCTGGGCGCCCGCGAGGTGGACCTGCTGCTCGACTCCAGGCTGATCGTGGAGCAACTGGCCGGCCGCTGGCGGGTCAAGGACGCGAAGCTGATCCCGCTCCACGCCGAGGCCAAGGCGCGTCTCGCCGGCTTCGCGCGCTGGAGCGCCGGCCACGTGCCGCGGGCCCAGAACAGGCAGGCCGACGCTCTCTGCAACGAGGCGATCGACCGCGTCCAGGCCGGCGGAGCCCGCGTGGCGGTCGTTCGGCCCTAGAAACCGTCAGGGCCCAAGGGGCCCCGCACCGCTAGACGACCTTGAGGCCCTCTATGCCCGCCGCAGGCTCAGGGAACAGCGGGTTCAGCTCGTCGAGCGCGTCGGCCACGATCTCGCTCACGGCCAGGTTGCGCAGCCAGTTGCGATTGGCCGGGATCAGGTACCAGGGCGCAAAGTCTGTGCTCGTCTCGATGAGCATCTCGTTGAAGGCGGCCCGGTAGTCGTCCCAGAGCTTGCGCTCCGCGAGGTCGCCCATGGCGAACTTCCAGCGCTTGGCCGGATCGTTGACACGTTCCTGGAAGCGCTGGCGCTGCTCGTCCTTGTCGATCGCCAGGAAGAACTTGAGGATCGTCACGCCCTCTTCGGTCAGCATCCGCTCCCAGTCGCGGATCTGGCGGTAGTGGCGACGCCAGCGTTCCTCGGGCTCTAGGCCGTGTACGCGAACGATCAGGACCTGCTCGTAGTGGCTGCGGTTGAAGATGCCGATCTCGCCTCTGCCGGGGACCGCGGCGTGGACGCGCCACAGGAAGTCGTGGGCCGCCTCTTTCGGCGTGGGCACCTTGAAGGACGTGACCGGCGTGCCCTGGGGATTGAAGGCCCCCGCGATGACCTTGATCGTGCCGTCTTTGCCGGCGGCATCGATGCCCTGGAGAACTATCAGAACGGCGTGCTTGGCCTCGGCCCAGATGCGGGCCTGAAGGTCCGTCAGGCGGGCAAGGTTGACTGCCAGGGCCGCCTCGGCCTCGTCCTTCTGGCGACCGAATGTGGCCCCGCAGTCGAACTCGGCCAGGTCCACCTTTTCGCCCGGCTTGACTCGCACGAGCTCACGCAGGCTGCGCAGCGTTTCCTTCTTGGCCATCGACAGCCTCCTGCCATCGCGATCGCGGGGTTGCGCTCGGGCATCGTAATGCCGGCGCCATCTATTGGCATGGGCTGGCCCCCCGATCAAGGCCCTGGGCCGACGCGATATCGAACCTCTATCACGGACTCCCCGGCCAGCTCCAACTCCTGGCGGGCGCCGTCGGGCTGCCAGCCCATCGCCTCGTAGAAGGCGCGAGCCCGCGCGTTGGCCTCGAAGACCCAGAGGACGAGGGTGGCGACGCCGCGGTCGCGCCAGTGGCGCAGCGCAGTTTCGAGCAGTGCCTGCCCCACGCCGCGTCGCCATTCCTCCGGCCGCACGTAGATGGCGTACACCTCGGCGGCGGGGAGCGGCACATCCTCGTCGCGCGGCGGCCCGCTGCTGACGAAGCCCAACGCTCGGCCCCCGCGCTCCGCCAGCCAGGCGGGTAGGCGGCCGGCCTCGTCGCGCTCGAGCCTGTCCCGCCAGACCGCTTCTCGGGCGTGCACGGAGATCCCGTCCAGGAAGTCGCGGGGCAGGATGCCGCGGTAGGCGGCCTTCCAGCCGGTGATCGTCAGCCGGGCGATGGCGCCGGCATCGGTGGGCCCCGCCCGACGGATCAGCAACCCGGCCGTGCCGGCCCCGGCTTCTTCTCCTGGATCCATGCCCGCCTCGCGGTGGTGGGAACCGACTTGGCCCGCTCTGTCGAGTGGACTAGAATCTCGCCTCGGCGAGTCGGCCGGACGGTCGCGCGCGCCCGGCCTCGGTCGGGCACGCGAGGAAAGTCCGAGCTCCTCAGTGCAGGGTAGCGGGTAACGCCCGTCCGCCGTGAGGCGAGGACCAGTGCCACAGAGACGTAGCCGGGCTTGGGGCAACCTGAGCGCGGCAGGTGAAACGCGGCAAACTCTACTCGGAGCAAGGCCAAATAGGAGGACGCGGTTCGGACGCCCGGGCAACCGGTCGCTCGGACGGAAGAGGTCGCGCTGCCCAGTCCTCGGGTCGGCCGCTTGAGCCGTCGGGTAACCGGCGGCCGGAGATGGATGATCGTCGCCGCGACGCGAGTCGCGGCACAGAACTCGGCTTACAGGCCGGCTCGCCGCCACCCTGACCGAGTTGGGACTCCGCCTGCGCGGATGCGTTCGAGGCCGTCAGTCCTCGTCCGGGCGGAATAGATGGTCCGCGGCGCAGGAGGCGCAAACGGCCGCGCTGGCCTCCAGATCTCCGAGCGGTAGAGGCAGCCGCCGATCGGGATACAGGCAGCTGACTTCGTAGGCCGGCCCGGCCGTGGTTTCCACGCGGCTCAGGCACCGGAAAGTACAGCGCCGGATCCGGTACGCCGCGGCGAGCGCCGGGACGGGCTCGAGTTCGATTACGGGCGCGGGAAGGGCCATTGCGGCAGCCTGCAACCTCCGAAGGTGCAGACGTTAACATCGAAGGAGCCGTCACGACAAGCCACGAAAGGTACTAGACTGCCGGGCGGCGACTGTCCGGGATGAGTCGGCCGGGGGCGTTTCGGCTGCTCACATCGGATGCGCGGGAGATTGCGTGGACGCACGCGGCGGCTCGAACGGCGACGGGAGAGATGATCGGATTCCGCCCGATCAGGAGGGTCCGAGGCTCGCGCGCGGGCGCAGCGCCGGCAGGTCGAGCCCGGGAGGCAGTGACCAGACCATGATGGCCGTGCCCACGGGGCCTGGGCCGGAGATGGTCGGAGCCGAGACCGGCGCATCAGGTGGCGGCGACGCCAGTGCCTCCTTCCGGGGTTGGCCTGAGCCTGCTCCGGTCGCGAACCCCCCTGAGCGCTGCAAGTTCCTGCGCAGCATCGGCCCGGACGGCAAGTTGTCCGATCCGATCCACGAAGCGGTTCCCACTCACCGCTGTGCCGCATTCGGCGACCCGCTGCCACTCTCGCTGCGCCAGCAGGAGCTGGTCTGCCTGCAGCGCGTTCACGTCAGCTGCCCGCGGTACATGCGTGGCACGCTGCTGGCGGAGGAGTCCGCGACGGCGGCCGCGGAAGAGGAGCCGAAGGCCGGCCTGCCCATTCTCACCATCGCCGGCCTGATCCTGGTGGGCATCGCCGGCCTGATCCTGGTGGCCGCGTTGATGGGGATATTGCCGGGCATCCACCGGTCCTCGGGCAGCGCTGGACCGTCCCAGGTGGCGGTCGTCACGGCCAGCCACACGGCCCCTGCAACGCCGACCCTGGCGCCATCGCCCAGTCCGGCTGTCGAGCCGACGGCCACACCCGCGCCGAGCGCCTCGCCCAGCCCCTTGCCGACCAGCACGCCGGTGGCCTCGCCTACCTGGCCGCCCGGAGCGACGGCGTCGCGCATGAAGCTCCTCGTGCCGTGCCCGGGCCAGGCCGACTGCTACCTCTACACGGTCAGGGGGGCGGGCGTGAACGGATCGAGCGTGCCAGACAATGTCGGAGGCATAGCGCGCTTCTTCGGGGTCGATGTCGACGCGATCTACGCGATGAACCCGTGGGCGACCTCCGGCATCCAGCCCGGCCAGAAGCTTAAGATCCCGCCTCCGACTCGCTGACTCGGGCCGACAGGAGGCGCCGCAGCCCGCATGGACCTACCCGCTCGGCGCCCCGCCGGGCGACCGGACCCCGCAACCGCGGGCCCAATGGCACTGGCCGGCGGATGTCCCACCGGCGCCTCATAGGGCTGCGTCCCGCCGGTTCGGGCCGCGGCACAGCGACGGGCCGGGCCAATCCGGCCGGCGCCTGGATGGGAACTGGATAATGGGAATCGTCTGGCAGCCGGGCATGGCGACCGGTACTCCGATCCTCGACGCCCAGCATCGATCGCTCGTGGAAAGGGCTGCCGCCCTGGTTTCGGCCCTCGAGGCGGGCAGCGGGCGGCCCGTCGTGGAGCGGGCTCTGCGGGAATTCGGCGACTACGCGGTCCGCCACTTCTCCATGGAGGAGGATTGCGCGCTGCGCGACGGATGTCCGGCACTGCAGTGGAACGGCGAAGCGCGGGCTGAGCTGATCAAGGTCATGGCCGGCTTCCGCCAGTCGTACGAACGCAGCGGAGCCACGCCGGCGCTGGTCGAGAGCCTCTCCTGCCAGCTCTCCGATTGGGTTGCTCGCTACATCCCGGGCCCCGCGAGCATGGTCCGGCCCTGCGTCTCTAACCCACGTTAGCGAACAGCCTCGCGAAGCCCGGATAGGCCAGCAGGGGGATCACGTCGAAGTCGATGAGCCCCGCCGCGACCAGCGGCAGCGTTGCCAGGACCCGGCGAGCCTCGGCTGCGTCGCCGCACTCCAGCATCAGGACGGCCGCGGGTTCGTCAGCCCGGAAGTAGAGCTCGCGGATCGTTCCGGCCTGGTACAGCTCCCACGCCCGACGAGCCTCAGCCGCGGATAGCTCGCCAGTGAACCGATCGTGGGTCACGCCGGGGACCGGCCGCTCGAGGGCCAGAATGCGCATCGTTCTCCTCCGGGTTCGGCGGTCGACGCCGCGGCGACCGCCGCCTGGATTGTCGCGCCCGCCGCCGCCGCCCGCGAGCCGGCCGTGCGCCGCCCGCGAACCGGCCGCGAGCTACCGGGGAGAGGCGTCGCGACGGGCCGTCAGGCGGCCGCGGGATCGACGATCCGTCCCAGGAAGAGGATGGCACCGGTCCGCTTGTCGCGAAGGGCGAAGAGGAACGGCCTGTCCACGCGGAGGGTGACCGCCTTCATGGGAGCGGCGGTGGCAACCGCCATTTCTACGGCCGTTGCCGCGGACGCTGCGGTGCCGTTCTCGTCCACCTCGATGTTGGCCTGATGGACGACATGCGAGATGTAGAGCCTCTCGTCTGATGTGATCCCTGAGAAGTCGGCCCGATCGGGATCCACTGCCAGCGGCATGCCCAGGCCGGCCAGCAGCGCTGCCAGGTCGGTCTTCGTCTCGGTCTTGAAGCGGGGCATTGAGAGATCGACGGTGGCCGGCTGGAGCGCGTTCGTTATCGAGGCGAACTTCGCGGCATTCAGGCTCTTCTCGAAGGCGGCCATGTCGTCGGGAACGATGATCGTCATCGCCAGCGATCCGCCGACGTAGGGAAGCTCCACTGCCTGCCACCCGGCACCGGCGGCATAAGGCTTGTTCGAGGCATCGCGCATCGTCGGAACCGAGACCGTCGTGCCGTCGGGGCGCGTGAAGTCGGCGGGGGTCGTGACCGTGGCCGAGAAGGGCTCCAGCCAGGGCGCCTTGAGGTAGATGGCGTTGACCAGGACCAGGCGGGTCAAGGGGCTCAACTGGTCCAGCAGCTTCGGGATCCGATTCTCGGTCTGAGCCCTGACCCAGTCGTCGATCAGCTGGCAGGCGCCGTCCGCGTCGTTTCGATAGTCCACCAGGCGAAGCCCGGCGCCGTACCGAGACGCCAGCGTGTCCAGGTAGGCCTGCTCGACGTGCATGCCGCTCTGGGCGACGGGGGCGTTGGCAATTCGGAGGCTGACCTCCTGCACGTTTCCGGCGCTGTCCGTGAACCTGCCCGACACCGCTGCCAGAGCCTCGTCCAGGGAGCCGAACCCGGCGCCGCTCGCCGCGCCGGAGTCGATGTGCAGGACCATGTCCATCTGGGTGGCCGTCTCGCCGCGTGCCCCGGCGTCGGCCATGGCCAGGGCGATGGCGATGCTCGTGGGCGAGAACACGAGGTTGCCCTCCAGGGCCGCGATCTTGCCGTAGACGTCGAGACCGAAGGCTGTGACGTCAGTGGCGGCCGTGCTGGCCTCTTGCAGCGAACCCGGCGCCCGCGACGCCGACGAGGTGGCCAGGCCGATCCCCGCCGCGGCGGGGGAGGCGCAGCTCCACACGAAGCCGCCGGCTAGCAGCAGCGCGGAGATACGGATCGAGGCCGTGGTCCGGCATACCCGGACGAGATCGCTTGCCTCGCTCATGATCCGCCCTCCTGGATGCCCCGGACAATCCGCCCGTCGCCGCAAGGACGCGCTCGAGGGTGGACAGGTTCCCCCGGGCCGCTCATCAGGCACCACGACGAACGCACGTTGACGTGTTGCGGGGTGGGTGTATGATCCGCCAAGTGGCGATTTGTGGTGGTTGGTGGTGGAGAGTGAAGGCAACGCCCTAACTTCGAGCCACCGAGTGGGGAAGGGCCCCGATCGGAGCACCAGCCGAGCCCGGATCCACGAGCCGCCGGCCACCGGAAAACGCGGCGGACCGCGCACAGGCGAGCGGGCGACGGATCGATGTTCACCGGCGAATACAGGCACTCGGTGGACGCCAAGGGTCGGGTAGCCATCCCGATCCGTTTCCGGGCGCCGCTGGGCGAAGGCGCCATGCTGGCCCGCTGGGTCGACGGCTGCGCCGCCATCTTCCCCAGGTCGTCTTTCGAGGAGCTGGCCGACAAGGTCTCCAGGCTGCCGATCTCCGACGAGCGCGCCAGGGCCTTCTCGCGCTTCCTGTTTTCCGGAGCCTTCGAGGTCGAGACGGACCAGCAGGGCCGGATCCTGCTGCCGGCGGCGATCAGGGAGTGGTCCGGGGTCGGGGCGGACGCCGTTGTGGTGGGGGCGCGGGACCACGTCGAGATCTGGAACCCGAGTCGGTGGGAGAAATCGCAGCAGGCGGTGAACTCCGCCGATGCGCTGGCTTCGCACCTGACCGGGCTGGGCATCTAGCGATGAACGACAACTTCCGGGATCCGCTCGGTTCGGCTTCCGACGGCGCGTCCGTCGAAGGCTCTCCCGAGGGGGGCGCCGAAAGGGAGGTAGGGCACCTGCCGGTGATGGCAGACGAGGTCTTGGAGACGCTCGCACCGCATCCCGACAGCCTCCAGATCGACGCCACCCTCGGTGGAGCCGGGCATTCCGAGCGGATCCTGGAGGCCAGTGCTCCTGATGGCCGCCTCCTCGGACTCGACGCTGATGGGGCGGCCATCGCCAGGGCCCGACGGCGCCTGGCGCGCTTCGGCGATCGGGTCGTGCTGAGCCAGGCCAACTTCCGCGAGCTGGCGCAGGTCGCGCCCCAGGCCGGGTTCGGGGCGGTGGACGGACTCATGTTCGACCTGGGCCTGTCCAGCTACCAGCTGGCCGACGTCGCGCGAGGCTTCGGCTTCCGCGCCGGCGGCCGACTCGACATGCGCTTCGACACGAGCCGCGGCCGGACGGCGGCAGACCTGCTCGCGACCATGTCCGCAGCCGAGCTCACGGCGCTCTTCCGCAAGTACGGAGAGGAGCCGTTCGCCGGGCGCATCTCGCGGGCGATCGTCGAGGCCCGCGTCAAGACGCCCATCGAGACGGCCGAGCAGCTCGCGGCGCTCGTGGAGCGAGCGGTACCCACGCGGCCGCGGGGACGCCGGGTCCACCCGGCCACGCGCGTCTTCCAGGCGCTCCGAATTGCAGTCAACGACGAGCTCGGCGCTCTGCAGGCGGGCCTCGCCGCCTCCCTGGTGCTGCTCCGGCCGGGCGGCCGCCTGGTCGTGTTGAGTTATCACTCCCTTGAAGATCGGCTCGTCAAACGCTTCATCGCGGCGGAGCAGCGCGGCTGCGCTTGCCCGCCGGAGATCCCGGTCTGCGTCTGCGGCCGGCAGCCCCGTCTCCGATCGCTCGGCAGGTCGCGAACGCCGAGCGCCGCTGAGGTCCAGGCCAATCCTCGTTCTCGGAGCGCGCGACTCCGGGGCGCGGAGCGAGTGGCCGCATGAGCGCCGGCAGGGAAGGTGGAAGCCGATGAGCAAGCGTCACCAGGCCAACCGTCGCCGCAGCTACGGCCGCCGGCAACATGAGCTGCACGAGCTGCACGAGCGGGGCGACCGGCGCAGCGGCGTCGCGGACCCGCTGGACGGAGCAGTCCTTGCCGATCGCGAGTGGCGCTGGAGTCCCAGCCGGTTCGCCCGCAGGGCGAGCGAGGGCTGGCCCCAGCCCCAGGGGATCTGATCGATGGCCGCTTACCAGGGTGCGCGGCCGCGCTCGATGTTCCTCCCGCGCCGGCGCCTGGAGGAGCCAGTCCTCCGCCCCCAGGCGCCGGCGTTGCCCCGCCGCCGGTCGCGCGTCGCCATGCGCGCCAACCGGCGACCGCGCGCCGTCGGCTTCGTCATCGGGGCGATCGTGGTCGCCTTCCTGCTCAGCTTCTTCTCGCTCGTTCAGACGGTCCGCATCTCGGCCAGCGGCTATGACATGCAGCAGCTCAACGACCAGTTCGTACAGCTGCAGAGCCAGCGTCAGCAGATGCTGTCCGACGTAGATCGCCTCGGTCGTCAGTCCGCGATCACCCGCCAGGCGATAGCCGATGGCCTGACCCAGCTGCCCCCGCCCGTCATTCTGCCAGCACGCTAGGGGCCGACGCCATGCTCGGTCGGACCGATTCGCGAGGCCGCCTCCTGCTGCTGTTGCTGGCGACGCTCCTGGTATCGACCGGCATGATGGCTCGCCTCGCGTACTGGCAGATCGGGCAGCACTCCTCGTTGGCGGCCGCCGCGGCCGCGGACTCGACCTACGAGCGCGTGATCCCCGCGCAGCGGGGTACGATCTACGACCGAACCGGCACGATCGTCCTGGCCCAGACGATCATTCTCTACCGCGTGATAGGCGATCCGCACGATCTCAACGACACCGAGAGGGACCAGACCGTGGCCGCCCTCATCGACTACCTGTCCTTGAGCGATGAGGACGCGGCGCACGTCCGTGCTGCCATGGCTTCAGACTCGTACTACGTGGTGCTGGCGACCGGCGTCAGCTCCCAGGTAGTGCAGGAGATGCTCGCCCAGCAGGCGGTGGGCGGCCTTTTGGGCATCACCTTCGAAGAGCAGCCGGTGCGCGTTTATCCTCAGGCCGGCGGAGCGCCGAACACCTCGCTCGCCTCGCAGCTCCTCGGCTTCGTCAACGACGCGGGCGACGGTCAGTACGGGCTGGAGCAGGAGTACAACACCCTTCTCGCCGGACGCCCGGAGGTCGTGGAGATCGACCCGAATGTCCCGGGGCCGGCCGGCACGCGGATCGTGGACAAGGGGACACCCGGGGAAGATATCCGCACGACCATCGACGCCAGCCTCCAGCTTCAGCTCGAGAAGGAGGTCTTCGCGGCCTGGATAGCCGACAGGGCTAAGACCGTCTCTGCCGTGGTGATGGACCCGACCAGCGGCGCGGTCCTGGCCGAGGCGAGCTACCCGGCGTACGACGCCAACAACTTCGTCCAGACGGCCAACCAGGATCCCGAGCTCTTCCAGGATCCGGTCATCAGTGAAGACTACGAGCCCGGTTCCGTCTTCAAGATGCTCACCGCCTCGGCGGCCCTGGAGACGAAGACCACCAGCCTCTCGACCGAGATCGATGACTACGGCATTCTCAAGCTGCCCGGCGGCCAGGAAGTCGACGACGCCGACCGCAGGGCCATGGGCTGGATGACCTTCGCCGACATCGTGGCCTGGTCGCGCAACGTCGGCGCCTCGCAGGTCGCCTTCAGGCTGGGCAAGACCACGAGCGCCGCGTCCGAGGCGCTGTACCAGACCTGGGAGAGCTACGGCATCGGCCAGAAGACCGGTATCGATCTCGCCGGCGAAGCAGCCGGCATAGTCCGCAATCCGGCGCAGGACAGCTGGGCAAAGATCGACCTGGCCAACGCTTCGTTCGGCCAGGGTGTCGCCGTGACGCCGATCCAGGTCGTGCGCGCGTATGCGGCCATGGCCAACGGCGGCACCCTGGTCACGCCGCATGTGACCATCCCCGATACCACGGTAGGTGCGTCCGCGAGCGCCACGCCCGCGGCAACCCGCGTCATCAGCACGAGCCTGTCCAAGAGCCTGACCGGGCTCATGGAGCACGTCGTCACCGCCGTCCCGTCCTACGCGGAGCGCACCTACATTCCGGGGTACTACATCGGCGGCAAGACCGGCACGGCCCAGATCTGGGACCCGACCCTCAATGGCGGCAAGGGCGGCTGGAAGAAGGATGACTACAACTACAGCTTCTACGGCTGGGTCGGGCACAGCAAGCCCGACCTCATGATCGGCGCGGTGATCTTCGAAGGCACTCCCACCCTGATCAGGCAGGGCGTGCTGGACATGCCCGTCCAGTCCTACGAGCTGTTCCGTCGCATCGCCACGGACGCGGTGACGTGCGAACAGATCCCGCCGAATCCCAACGGGCCGCCTCCGCCGGGAAGCGGGAAGACGACGCCGGAGGGGTGATAGCGGTGTCCCGCACCGGCGGCTACCGGCTGTGCGACACTGACGAGGTGACCGACGCCCGCCTACCGGAGCCTCGGCTCGGCGCGGGGCCACTCACCCTGACTGCGACCGAGCTCGCCGCCGCGACAGGCGGCCGGCTGCTGCATATCTCCGAGCGACCGATCCGTGGCGGAGCCGTGGATTCGCGGCAGGTCCGGGCCGGCAACCTGTTCGTGGCCCTGGCCGGCGAGCGGACCGACGGCCATCGCTTCCTGTCCGACGCGGTCGCGGCCGGGGCCGCGGCCCTGATGGTGGCCGATTCTCCGGCGCTGGCTCCGGCCATCGAGGCCGCCGTCGAGGCGGCGGCCGAAGCGGGCGGGGTCAGCGTGGTGGCCGTCCCGGACACGCTCCTCGGTCTCCATGCGGCCGCCGCGGCCTGGCGTGGGCGCTTTTCGCCCCTCGTCGTCGGCGTCACCGGGAGCATCGCCAAGACCTCCACCAAGGAGGCCATCGCCGCCGTCTTGTCGGAGCGGTTCGTCACGCTGAAGAGCGAGGGCAACGCCAACAACGAGGTCGGCCTGCCGCTCACGGTGCTGAGAATGGGTCCGGAGCACCAGGCGGCCGTGCTGGAGATGGGCATGTATGTGGGCGGCGAGATCGCTCAGCTGGCCGCGATCGCCCGCCCCGCGATCGGGGTCGTGACGGCCGTCCTGGGGGTCCATCTGTCGCGCATCGGATCGATCGAGGCGGTGGAGCGGGCCAAGGGCGAGCTGGTGGAGGCGCTGCCCGCCGACGGGGTCGCGGTGCTCAACGCCGACGACCCGCGAGTCGTGCGGATGCGCCACCGAACCTCCGCCCGCCCGCTCACCTACGGGTTCGCACCCGGGGCGGACGTGTGCGCCAGCGACGTGGAATCCGCCGGGCTCGACGGCATGAGATTCACGCTCGTCGCGCCCTGGGGTCGGGCGCTCGTGTCCAGCCCGGCCCTCGGTCGCCATGGGGTTCACAACGGACTGGCCGCCGCGGCGGTGGCCCTGGCCGCGGGGTTGGACATGGACCTCATCGCCACGGGCCTCGGCCGTGGCTGGCAGGCGCCGCACCGGGACCAGATCGTGCACGCCGGCGCCGTGACGATCCTCGACGATTCATACAATGCCTCTCCAGCGTCGATGATCGCGGCGCTCGAGCTGCTGGCCACTCTCCCCGGCCGTCACGTGGCGGTCCTGGGCGAGATGCTGGAGCTCGGCGAGGCGCACGACCGGGGCCATCGCGAGGTGGGGGCGGCGGCCGCGGCTCTTGCGGAGATGGTTGTAGTCGTGGGCGACCGGGCGACCGGCATCGCGACCGGGGCAGCTTCGCTCGGCGAGGCGGTCCTGGCGGTGCCGGATCGCGAAGCGGCCCTCGCGGTCCTGCGCGACAGGCTGCGGCCGGGCGATGCGGTCCTGGTCAAGGCGTCGCGCGCTGCCGAGCTCGAGTGGCTGGTCGAATCGCTCGTTGGCGAACTCGGGGGCCGAGGAGCCGAGGAGGATGACCGTTGAACCTGCACGAGGTCGTGTTCATCCAGGGGCTGTTGCTGGCATTCGCCTGCGTCGTGATCCTGATGCCGCCGTACATCCGGCTGCTGCACTGGCTCGGCATGGGCAAGAAGATCCGGGAGGAAGGGCCGGACTCGCACCTGGTCAAGCAGGGCACGCCGACCATGGGTGGAGTCCTGATCGTGGCCGTCGTCCTCGCGATGGCCTACGTCTTCGACGCCATGGATGCCTCGACCTACTCGCCGCTCGTCGTCCTGGCACTGGTGGGCGCGCTCGGCGCGGTCGACGATTTCCTGAACGCCCGAACCGGCATCGGCATAAGAGGCCGCCACAAGATCGTCTGGCAGACGGTGGTGGCCATCGGCGTCGCCATCTACGTCCAGAACCACTTCGGCTTCAACGGCGTCCGGGTCCCGTTCGTCGGCGACGTCGAGTTCGCCTCGGTCATCCAGATCCCGTTCACCGACCGTGGCATCGAGGTGGGGGGATTCTTCTTCATCGTCGTGGCCGTGATCGCGATCGTCGGCGCCAGCAACGGCGTGAACCTGACCGATGGCCTGGACGGCCTCGCCGGCGGCACGCTCGTCTTCGCCTTCATCAGCTACCTGATCATCGCCATCCTCAACCAGCCCAAGCAGGACGATCTGGGCCTGGTCTGCGCCATCGTCGTCGGCGCAATCATCGGCTTCCTGTGGTTCAACGTGCACCCTGCCCAGGTCTTCATGGGCGACTCCGGCGCGCTCTCGCTCGGCGGCATGCTGGCCGTGATTGCCCTCATCACGGGCCAGATCATGATCCTGCCCTTGATCGGCCTGATCTTCGTGCTGGAGACCGCTTCCGACATCATCCAGGTCGGCAGCTACAAGCTCCGGCGCAAGCGCGTGTTCCGCATGGCTCCGCTCCACCACCACTTCGAGCTCGGCGGCTGGGACGAGGAGAAGGTGACGATGCGCTTCTGGATCGTCGGCGCACTGGCCGGGATGCTCGGGGTGACGCTGTTCGTCGCCTCGATCCCGAAGCCGAAGTAGGTCGCCATGGCGAGACGGGTCGTGGACCTCGACCGGCTGACCGCGGCGGGCGTCCGCGACGGCGAGCTCGACGGGCGCTCGATCACCGTGCTCGGCCTGGCTCGCAGCGGCATCGCCATGGCGCGGTTCTTCGCCGATGCCGGCGTGCGCGTGACGGCATACGACGGCAAGCCGGCGGCCGAATTGGGGCCCGCGCTGGAAGCGCTGGGCGGACGAAGGATCGAGCTGGCGCTCGGGCCCGAAGTCGAGCCGGCGAGCGCCTGGGCCTCCGCCGACCTCGTCGCCACGTCGCCGAGCATCAGCCCGGACTTTCCCACGACCGAACCCAGGCTGCGGGCGGCGCTGGCCGCCCTGGTGGCGGCTCAACGGGCCGATCCGCTGGCAGCGCCGGCTCTGGTCAGCGAGGCGGACCTGTTTCTGCGGATGTGCCCCTGTCCTACGGTCGGCGTCACCGGCACGAAGGGCAAGACCACGACCGCGTCCCTGGCCGCGGCGCTGCTGGCCACGGATGCCGACCACCCGGCGATTCTGGGCGGAAACATCGGGCTGCCGCTGATCGAGCGGCTGGCCGACCTTACGCCCCGGCATCGGGTCGTGATCGAGCTCTCGGAGCTGCAGCTGCCGACGCTGTCGCGAGGGACGACGGTAGCCGCCTACACGAACGTCACCTCGGATCACCTGGATCGGCACGGGTCGCTGACCGCGTATCGGGCCGTCAAGCGGCGGCTGGCCGAGCTGGTGGACCCGGCGGGGGCGCTGGTGCTCAACGCCGAGGACCCGGTCGTGGCCGCGTACGCGGATCTGCGAGTGGCTCCGGTCGTGACCTACAGGCGCGATCGGCCGCTGCCGGGTGGGCTCGGCATAGAGGACGGCTGGATCGTGGCCGCGGGCGTTCAACGGCTGGCCCCGGCCGGCGGCGCGGCGGCGGTGGGGTCGGGCGGCCGGATCATGCCGCTGGCGGAGCTCGCCATACCGGGTGCCCACAATGTCTCGAACGCGCTGGCCGCCATTGCGGTCGCGCTCCTGTTCGGCATTCCGGCCGCCGCGATCCGCCGCGCCGCCGCCGCCTTCGCGGGAGTGGAGCATCGCCTGGAACTGGTCGCAACCGTTGACGGCGTGCGCTTCATAAACGACTCGCAGGGGACGCAGCCGGACGCGGTCATTGCGGCGCTGCGAGCCTTTCCGCGGCCGCTCGTGCTGATCGCCGGCGGGCGCGACAAGGGCGTGGATCTCTCCGGACTGGGACCCGTCGCGGCGGAGCGAGCGGATGGCGCCGTCCTTATCGGCGAGTCCGGACCGGCCCTCGAAGCTCTCTTTCGCGAGAGCGGGGTGGCGCGAGTCGAACGGGTGGCCACTCTCGAGGCAGCGGTGAGTCGCGCCGACGCGCTGGCGCGAGAGGCGCTGGCGCGACAGGCGCTGGCGCGCGATGCGCTGGCGGCACCGGACGCCGGCGGCGCCCAAGCCGAGACCCCGGCTACGGTGCTGCTCAGCCCGGCGGCGGCCAGCTTCGACATGTTCGTGGACTACGCCGCGCGCGGCGTCGCATTCCGTGAAGCGGTTGCCGCACTGGCCAGCCGTCGGGCTCGAGGGCGATTCGATGAGTGACCAGGGGCCGGGCCGCAGGGGCGGTTACGCCGGCCGCACGTACGAGCAGGTCGAGCTCGAGCCGGTCAGCCGCGCCGGCGCCGGCCGCCGGCCGGATCGACCGGCCGCCGCAAGGCCGCTGCCCGTTCGCCCACCGGCCATCGGAGCCAAGGGCGGGCCCAAGCGCGAGCTCCACGACCCCGACTGGGTGATCGTCGTCGCCGTCGTTGCCCTGGGAGCGGTCGGGATCCTGATGGTGTATTCGGCCTCTGCCATCCCTTCGTACGCGGCCAGCCAGAACACTTTCGAGATGGTGGCGCCCCAGATCGGAGCTGGGCTTGCCGGGCTGGTGACCATGATCCTTCTGGCCCGCCTCGACTATCGCTACCTGCGCAAGGTCAGCCTGGTCCTGGCGATCGTGGCCCTGGTGCTGCTCGTCGCCGTCCTTATTCCGAGGATCGGCGTCTCCGCCAACGGGGCATCGCGCTGGATCAAGCTGGGCCCGCTCTTCGAGGTCCACCCCTCGGAGGTCGCCAAGCTGGCCATGGTCGTCTACCTCGCGCACTGGCTGGCTACGCGCGGCACGCAGATCAGGAGCTTCTTTCACGGCACGGTGCCGTTCTGGATCATCGTCGTGCCGTTCGTGGTGCTGGTCGCACGCGAGCCCGACCTGGGGACGACCGCCATCATCGTGCTCATAGCCCTGACTCTCTTCTTCGTGGCGGGCTGCAACCTCCTGCATCTCGGCATGGCGCTGGCCGGAGGTATGGCCGGCGGCGCGGCGCTGGTATTGGCCATCGGCACGTACCCGATGCAGCGGATCCAGGTCTTCCTCGACCCGTGGTCCGATCCCGCCGGCGCCGGCTACCACACGATCACGGCCCTGGAGGCGCTCGGGGCGGGCGGGATCCTGGGCACCGGACTCGGCAACGACAAGGTGCTCGTGCCCAACGACTTCAATGACTTCATCTTCTCGGTGATTGCCCAGGAGCTCGGCTTTGTCGGCGGCGTCGTCGTCATCTGCCTGTTCGTCGCTTTCGCCTGGGCCGGCATCCGGACAGCCCTGCGGGCCCCGGACACCTTCGGCGGGCTGCTGGCGGCCGGGATCACCGCCTGGATAGTGTTCCAGGCGTTCGTCAACATCTGCGTCGTGCTGGCCCTGGTGCCGGTGACCGGTATCACGTTGCCGTTCGTGTCCCAGGGAGGCTCATCGTTGGTCGTCAGCTTCGCGGCGGCGGGAATCCTGCTATCCGTCTCGCGTGAAACCGTAGAGCGAGGTTGGGTCAGTGCGTCTGTTGATCGCGGGCGGGGGTACGGGAGGACACATATACCCGGCTCTCGCCGTGGCACGATCGCTGCAGACTCGACCGGCGGCACCTGAGCTGGCCTGGGTCGGCGGCCACCGCGGCCTGGAGTCGCAGGTCGTTCCGGAGACGGGGATACCGTTCCGGCGACTGGCCCTGCGCTCGCTGCGGACCGTGGATGTCGACATTCATGCCGTGCTCGATCCGGTCCGGCTGTGTCTCTCCGTCCCCCAGGCCTTCGCGATGTTGATCGCGCGGCGACCCGCGGCGATCTTTGCGACCGGCGGCTACGTGGCGGTCCCCGTGCTCGTCGGCGCGTGGCTGCTGCGCATTCCGGTGGTCATGTGGGACGGCAACGTAGTGCCGGGCCGAAGCGTCCGCTGGACCGCCCGAATGGCCCGCTGTCTCACGGTCAGCTTCGAGGCCACGTGCCCGGCGCTGGGCGGCGGCAAGCCCTGCTTCGTCACCGGCACGCCGATACGAGACCCGGGCAGGATCGATCGCGCGGCGGCTCGGGCAGAGCTGGGCCTGGGCCCGAACGACCGGCTCCTGTTGGTCTTCGGCGGCTCGCAGGCGGTCCGGCGCTTCAACCTGGCCGTGGCCGAAGCCCTGCCCCGACTCGTCGAGAAGGTGAGCGTCGTGCACGTGACCGGCGACGCGGGGTTCGAGGCTGCGGTCGCTGCGCGGGGGGCGCTCCCGGCGAACCTGCGCGACCGGTACCGCCCAGAGCCTTTCCTGCGCCAGGAGATGGGCGCCGCCCTGGCCGCGGCCGACATGGTGGTGGGCCGGGCCGGATCCTCCACGCTGGCCGAGGTCGCGGCCTTCGGACTGCCCATGGTCGTGGTCCCGTACCCCCACGCGGCCGGGCACCAGCGACGCAACGCGGAGGAAATGGTCCTCGCGGGAGCGGCGCGATTGATCGAAGACGAAGCCTTCGACGCGAAGACGCTGCTGGCGGCCGCCGCCATCCTCGACGACCAGGCGCAGGCTGCCGCCATGGCGGCAGCCGCCCGCTCGCTGGCGCGGCCCGGCGCCGCAGAGGCCGTGGCGGAGCTGCTGCTGGCGGCCGCGGAACGGCGCCCCTTCCCGACGGCGGAGGCGATCGACGCAATCTCGCGGAGGGCGGGCTCGTGACCGCCACTCGCGCCACTCGCGCCACTCGCGCCGCTCGCGTGGCGGACGCCGCCGCGGGCGCCTGGGCCAGCGTCGCCTCCGAGATCGCCCGGACCACCGGCGTCAGGCCGCGCTGCGACGTGCCGCTCGCGCCGCTCACGACGATGCGCGTCGGTGGCCCGGCCGATCTTCTCGCGATCGCCCACGACGCCGCGCAGCTCCGCGCCCTCGTCGGTTTCGCCCGCGCGGCCGGGCTCCCTCACGTCGTCATCGGTCGCGGCAGCAACCTCGTGGTCAGCGACGCCGGCATCCGCGGCCTCGTGATTCTCTGCCGCGCGGAGGGCTGGCGCATCGAGGGGCGCAGGCTCGTCGCCGAAGCGGGGCTTCCGCTGGCCCGCGCCGCCACGCTGGCGCAGAAGGCCGGCCTGGCCGGACTCGAGTTCGGCCTTGCCATCCCCGGAACCGTGGGTGGGGCCGTGTGGGCCAACGCCGGCGCTCACGGGTCGGACATGGCCGCCATCCTGGAGTCGGCCCGGATCCTGCGTGCCGACGGCACGGAGGCGGACGAGTCCGCGACGGGACTCCGGCTGGCCTATCGCGAGAGCCGCCTCAAGCATCCGGCGGAGCAGGGGAGCGGCGCCGCCCCGGACGTCGTGCTGGAGGTCGCCTTTCTCCTGACACCGGCCGATCCCGCCGCCATGAAGACCCGCCTGGACGAGATTCGCCACTGGCGCCGGGAGCATCAGCCGCTCAACCGGCCGAGCGCCGGCAGCGTCTTCCGCAACCCACCGGGAGATTCGGCCGGCCGCCTGATCGACGCGGCGCGTCTCAAGGGCACTCGGGTCGGTGGCGCCGTGATCAGCGACAGGCAGGCCAACTTCATCGTCAACGACGGGCAGGCAACGGCCGCCGACATCCGGCGCCTGGCCGAGATCGCCCGGGCGGAGGTGGCGCGCAGGTTCGGCGTCGAGCTGGTATACGAGGTTCAGTTCCTGGGGGATTGGTCCGACTGGGGCCAGGAGGCGAGATGAACGGCGACAAGGCCGACCCGAAGACCCGCGTGACCGAACGCCGCATGGAGGGCAAGGCAGTGGTGGTGCTGCTCGGCGGACCTTCGGCCGAGCACGACGTCTCGGTCGTCTCGGGCTGGGCGATCGCCGATTCCCTGGCTGCCTCCGGATTCGCCGTCGAGCGCTACTTCATCGACCTGTCAGGCCGGTGGTGGCAGGTTCCGGCCACCGCGGCGTCGGGCCGTCCTCGGCCCGGCGCCTTCGACGACCCGGCGGTCCTCGGTGCCCACGGGCCATGGCAGCCCGGTGCGGCTCTCGACCGCCTCGCCTCGCGGCCCGTGGCCCCAATCGTCTTCCCGGCCCTGCATGGGCCGTTCGGCGAGGATGGCACGGTCCAGGCGCTGCTCGAGGCGTACGACCTCCCGTACACGGGTGCGGGTGTGGCCGCCTCGGCGGTTGGGATGGACAAGGCTCTCTACAAGCGTCTCGTGCGCGGGCTGGGCATGCCCGTGGTCGAGTGGCTCGAGGTCACGGTCGCGCGCTGGGCGAGCGACCGCCAGACGGTTCTCGACGAGGTCGCGGCTTTCTCCGAACGCTGCCACGAGCGGCGGCTGATGGTCAAGCCGGCCCGTCTCGGATCGTCGGTGGGAATGTCGATCGCGCACACGCCGGCGGAGCGCGGGCGGGCCCTGGATGAGGCCTTCCGGTTCGACGGCCTGGCGATCGTGGAGCGCTACCTCGACCACCCGCGCGAGCTCGAGGTCGCCGTCGTGGGCAACGAGCCGGACGGCCTGGAGGCCTATGGGCCGGGCGAGATCTTCCCGGGTCGCGAGTTCTACGACTACGTCGCCAAGTACACCGACGGGGTCTCCCACGAGAATCCGAAGGCGGAGGTCGGGGAGGCTCTGGGCAATCGAATCCGCGGGCTCGCGCTCGACGCCTACAGGGCGATCGGCTGCGAAGGCTTCGCCCGGGTGGACTTCCTCCTGGACGGCGATACGCTCTACCTCAACGAGATCAACACCATTCCCGGCTTCACGCCGATCAGCCTCTTCCCCCAGATGGCGGCCACCGGGCTGGGCAGCTTCGGGGCCGTCTGCCGCCGCATCGTGGAGCTGGCCGAGGAGCGGCAGGCAGCCCGCGTCCGGCGCCGCCTGACGACGGCGGACCTGCCGCGCTGAGCCGATGAGCCGCCGAGCGTGGGACCGCTGCCGATGAGGCCGGATCTGCCGCTCCGACGCCCCGGGATGCAGGTCCGTCGCAAGCCGATTCGGCGCGCCTCTCCGCGGCTGCGCCTGGCTCAGATGTACGGCCTGGTGCTCATGTTCCTGTCCCTGGTGACGGTCATCGCCCTGGGCGACTCGCCCGCCTTCGCGGCGCGGCACCTCGTGGTGAACGGCGCGCGATTCACCGGCGAGGCCGTGGTCAGCGAGATCGTCGGCATGGACGGTTCGCCGAACCTCTTCCGCCTGCGCACCGATCGCGTTGCCGAGGCTCTCGTGGAGCTGCCCGCGGTCGAGTCCGCGAGCGTGGAAGTTCGACTGCCGGGCACCGTCGTGGTGACGGTCGTCGAGCGCCAGCCCAAGCTCATCTGGGTGATCGGCGCGCGGCGGTATGTCGTGGATGACACGGGGCTCCTCTTCGGCGAGGTGGATGCGGCCGGAAACCCCATTGGTCTGCCCGCCGACTTCGGCGCCGGCTCGACCGCCTCCGCCAGCCCGGCCCCCTCGGCCCCAGAAACCCCCAGCGCAACCCCCAGCGCAACCCCCGGCGCCGGCCCGGCCCGGGCCTCCACCGCTGCCTTCGCCGCTGACCCGCCCCAGGGCTACCTTGCGCAGCCGGCCCTGGCCGCCGCCAAACCCACGCCCAAGGCCACTCTCAAACCCACGCCCAAGGCCACTCCCAAACCCGCGCCCAAGGCAACTCCCTCGCCCACGCCGCAGCCGAGCCCCACGACCACTCTGCCGCCGCCTCCCTCGCTGTTGCCCGTTCCCACGCCCGATTCCGCGGCTACATCCGGACCCGAGGTGGTGCATCTGCCGGTCGTCTACGACCGCCGCGCCGAAGATGCCGGTCTGACTCTCGGTGACGTCGTCGATCCGATCGCGCTCGATGCCGGTTATCGCCTGGCCAGCCTGACTCCCGCCGACGTCGGCAGCCAGGCAGCCAGCCTGGCCGTCGTGCTCGACGACCAGTACGGGTTCATGCTCAGTTCCGGTCCGAACGGCTGGGTGGCCGAGTTCGGCTTCTACACGGAGACGCTGCGCAAAGACACGGTCATACCGGAGCAGGTCCGCGATCTGCGGTCGTTGCTGCTCGACAAGGGCGAGGACCACGTCGCCTGGGTCTGGCTGGTGGCGGATATCGCCGGCAACGGCCTCAACACCTACATCCCCAGATGAACGGCGATGTTCGATTAGTGCCGCCGGACGCGGCCGGATCGGTCAAACTTAGGAGGACGGAGCGAGGACACTAGACCGAGGACGGAGCGAGTGGAACGCGAAGCGGTACTGGTTGGCATCGACGTCGGCACGAGCAAAGTCTGCGCGCTCATCGGTGAGGTGGGCCGCGATGGCGGCCTGACCATCGTCGGCAAAGGCGTCGTCCCGTCGGCCGGCCTGAAGAAGGCGGTCGTCGTCAACATCGAGCAGACGGTCCGGTCCATCACCGGCGCCGTCGAGCACTCCGAGCGATCTTCCGGCTACCAGATCGACCGTGCCTTCGTTGGCGTCGGAGGCCAGCATGTCGAGAGCCAGAACTCACGCGGGGCGGTCGCCGTCAGCGGCCACAGCCGCGAGGTGACGCGTGAGGACATCAACCGCGCCACGGAAGTCGCTCGGGCGGTCACGATCCCGTCCAACCGCGAGGTCCTGCACGTCCTGCCGCGCGGCTTCATCGTGGACGGCCAGGAAGGCGTCAAAGACCCGCTCGGGATGAGCGCCATCCGCCTGGAGATCGAAACCCACATCGTCACCGCGTCGGCCACGGCAGTCCGAAACCTGGCCAAGTGCGTGCAGTCTGCCAACGTCAGGATCGACGAGCTGGTCGCAGCCTCGCTCGCCTCGGCGGAAACCGTCCTGTCCGACACCGAGCGAGAGCTCGGCGTTGCCGTGGTGGACATCGGCGCCGGTACGATCGACCTGGCCCTGTTCATCGACGGCCAGGCCTACAAGACCGCGGTCCTGCCGGTCGGCGGCAACAACGTCACCAACGACGTGGCCATCGGCCTCAAGACGAGCCTTCAGGTGGCCGACGAGCTCAAGATCCAGCACGGCAGCTGCGACCTCACCACCATCGCCCCGGACGAGATGATCAGCGTTGCGATGCTGGGCGAGCCGGCCGGCCGATCGATTCACCGGATTGAGATGTGCCAGATCATCGAAGCCCGGATGCGCGAGACCTTCGAGCTGCTGCGGGCCGAGATCCGCATGGCCGGCGAGGGCATGCTTCCCGCCGGCGTGGTCCTGACCGGCGGCGCGGCCCAGCTCGCCGGCGCGGCCGCGCTAGGTCGCGAGGTTCTCGACATGCCGGTCAGAGTCGCCGGACCGATGGATGTGGGCGGGCTGACGGACAACATCCTCAATCCGGCCTACAGCACCGCCATCGGCCTGCTCCTGTGGGGCGCGAAAGGTCTCGATGGGGCCGACGGCTCGCGCTTTGAGTCGGCGCCGGCCGGTGGGGCGGTCGGCCGGTTCCGCGACGCGCTGCGCCACCTGTTCCCGTAGATCGAGGGGCGCACTTGAAGACGGCCGAACTGACGGTCCAGACCGGACGCCACCGCGGACTGCACGACCTGACCGCTGCCTGCGAGCGGTTCGTCGCCGGCGAGGGCGACGGGCTGCTCGTGGTCTTCGTGCCGCACGCCACCGCCGGTCTGGTGGTGATGGAGCTTGGCGCTGGCTCGGACGTGGACCTGATGGCGGCCCTGGACCGGCTGCTGCCGCGTGGCGCCGGCTGGGTCCACCAGCACGGCGCGCCGGGTCATGGCGCCGATCACGTGCTGCCGCTGCTGGCGCCGCCGTCGCTGACGGTGCCCGTCGTCGGCGGTCGGCTGACGCTCGGCACGTGGCAGTCGATCGCTCTCCTGGACCCCAATTCCGACAACGCCGAGAGGACCGTCCGGCTGACCTTCATGCCCGCCTGAAACCGCCCTTTCGGGCGGCCGGGGACGGTGGCCCCCGGCCATTCCGTCAGTGGTTCCGAAGTTCGCACGCCTGTTCTCAACCCACGCTCAGACATCGCGTTTCAGTGTGCGGTTGACAGGGCAAACGCGCCGGGTTCGGCGTATACTGATCGGCATCCGAGCCGACCCTGTGCCACGCTTCACCTCTACTAATCTCGGGCGGCCGGACCGAACGACAGGCATCTGCCGGAGAGCCACCGGAGGATAGGAAATGCCGCTACGGTCCGATTCCGAGAACTTCGCGCTGATTCGTGTCATTGGTGTCGGTGGCGGCGGGTGCAACGCCGTTAACCGGATGATTCGCGCCGAGATGATGGGCGTGGAGTTCATTGCCCTGAACACCGATGCCCAGGCCCTTCTTCAGTCGGACGCGCCCCACAAGATTCGAATCGGCGACAAGATCACTCGCGGTCTTGGCGCGGGCGGCGACGCCGCTCTCGGCCAGAAAGCGGCCGAGGAAGACGCGGAGAAGATCACCGAAGCGCTGCGCGATTCGGACATGGTGTTCATCACGGCCGGACTGGGCGGCGGCACCGGCTCTGGCGCAGCCCCGATCGTGGCCGAGATCGCCAAGGACCTGGGTGCGCTGACGATCGGCGTGGTGACCAAGCCCTTCGCCTTCGAGGGCGTCCGCCGCAAGCTGGTGGCGGAGCGATCGGCCGAGGACCTCAAGACCAAGGTAGACACGCTGATCACGATCCCCAACGACCGGCTGCGCGACGTCGTCCAGAAGAACACCTCCCTGGTCGAGGCCTTCCGTTTCGTGGACGACATCCTGCGGCAGGGCGTGCAGGGGATCAGCGACATCATCACCGTGCCGGGCCTGATCAACCTGGATTTCGCGGATGTCAGAACGATCATGAAGGATGCCGGCTCGGCTCTGATGGGCATCGGGCGGGCCACGGGCGACAACCGCGCCCTGGACGCGACCCGACAGGCGATCGCCAGCCCGCTCCTGGAGGTCAACATCAACGGCGCCCAGGGCATCCTGTTCAACGTGACCGGCTCGTCGAACCTGAGCCTCTTCGAGGTGACTGAGGCCGCCGAGGAGATCCGTTCCGTGGCGGATCCGGAGGCGAACATCATCTTCGGCACGAGCTTCGACGACCGCCTCGGCGACGAGGTCATGATCACCGTCATCGCCACCGGCTTCGACGCCACCCGCAAGCGGGAGTCGTCGCGGCGCGAGGCGGCCGCGGCCGCGCCCGGCGCGAGCTACTCGCAGCGCTTCGACACCGCGGACTTCCTGGCCGAGCTGGAGCGCCAGCGCATGCACTCGGCGGAAGCGGTGCCGGTCCACGCCCGCGGCGCGGGTACCTACGGCTCCACGGGTGCCCTCGACCGAGCAGCCGTGCCGGTGCCGATCCAGACATCGTCCGTTCGGCGACCGCAGATCGATCGGCCGCGGCCCACCTACGACGACACGGATCTCGAGATCCCGAGCTTCCTGCGGCGCCCTCAGCAGGAAGAGAAGGGGTAACCCTCCGCCGCCTTGGCCGGCCCTGATCCGAAGCCAGCAGCCGAGTTCGCCGCGGCGCGTTTCCGCGTCCTGTCGGCCATCGCCGATGCGTGCCGGCGTGCCGGCCGCGATCCGGCGGGAGTCCAGCTGGTTGCCGTCTCCAAGACCGTTCCGGTCGCACGGCTGGAGGCGGCGATCGCGGCC
>JBEKCH010000038.1:0-24762 GCA_050014975.1 Candidatus Limnocylindrales bacterium | reverse complement strand
ACCAGGCTGCTCGCGCAGTTGCCCACGCCGACGATGGCGACGCGGATCTTCTTACTCCGCTCGGGGGTACGGCCGCTGCCGGTTGCCGGCGCCGTTGCGTTCGCGGCGTCGCCGCTCAACTTATCGCTCACTGTGCTCTGTTCTCCTCTTTGCGAAGCTGCGTACGAACGTGCCAGGTTCGGGCCAGGCCGTCACAAAACAACGCACCTTTATATAAAGGCGCGTTGATGCTAAGACGCCCAGCTCCAGCTGTCAAGGCGCGCGGCGGCTGCGCGCGGCGGGCGCACCAGGCGGGCCGGGGGCCCCTAACGACGCGGCGGCGGATCAGTCCGGCCGTGGCCCCAGACCTCGGGGCCGCAGATGAAGGGTCGCGCACCGTGGCGGGGCAGGCTCGCTGGATCCGTGCGCCAGGCGGTCACCGTCCGATCGAGCCAATCTTCGAGCTCCGCGAAATCCCGCCACGGGGTGAACGCCCAGCCCTCCCCTCGACACAGGTCGATCAGGGTGCGCTTGGCGAAGACGATGTCCGAATAGGCGGCGGCATAGCGATCGCTCTCACCGTCGCCTACCAGGACAACGGTCCGGCCGGCGGCCTGGTGGGCCAGGACCCGCTGCCGCTTGCACGTGCCGCAGACCAGACAATCCGGGTGGCCGTTGGGAAAGGTCATGTCGGCGCGCCCGCCGTCGAACGTGGTCCGTGCGCTGATCACCGGGACGGGCGGGGCGCCCAGCCGCCGCAGCGCGGGCTCGATGTAGAAGCCGAAACCGTCGCTGACCACTTCCACGGGGATCTCGAGCGCGAGGGCGTACCTGGCGAACGAAGCGAAGGCGAGATCGAGTGGCTGAGCGTCGGCCAGCTCGACAACCCGGGCCGCATCACCGGGGAGCAGCTTCACCTCGCTCTGGTAGAGGGTCCGCGATCCCACGAGGCCGGCACCGTAAGCCTCGTCGTCGGCCCAATACTGCTCACCGATGAACCGGTAGAGGATCTCGTCGGCGACGTCGGTAGTGGCGATCGTACCGTCGTAGTCGACGAGGACCGCGATCGGGGCCTGGCCGGCGAGCAGTGGCGGCACTGGGACCGGAGTGGGCCCTACAACAACACGGGCCGGTAAGCGCTGGTCAGGCGGCATGGCCGAGAGGATAGCGGACGGGGCCGGGCGGAGGGTCTCGCCGGGCGGCCGCCGTGAACGAGGCCGGCGCGCAGCGGTCGACCCGGTCCGCGAGCATCCCAGGCCGTGGCGGAAGACCCAGCACTACCCCACCGCTCGGGCGAGGCGGCGAGAGCGGGCGACCAGGATCCCGAGGACGATCACCAGGCCGCCTGCGACCTGACCCAGGACGATCTCCTCGCTCAGGAAGAAAGCGGCCATGATGACGGCGAAAGCCGGGACCAGGAACTGGAAGAGCATCACCCGCGTGGGCCCCAGGATCTTGATAGCGGCGAAGACGACGACGTTGGCCGCCGCCGCCGGGAGCAGGGCGCAGTACGCCAGCAGGCCCAGAGTGCCAAGGCCGACGTGCGACAGTTCCAGCCCCGGGACCTCGATCAGGGCCAGAGGCAGCATCCCCAGGCAGCCGAAGCCGATCGCCCACGTCGCCGTGCGCAGCGGTGAGTGGCGCCGCAGGACGGGCGCGCCGAAAGCGACGTAGCAGGCCCACAAGACGGTCGCCGCGAGGGTCATCAGGTCGCCGCCGGACGCTCCCGTGAGCCCAAAGCCGTGGGTCGCGGCGACGATGCCCACCGCTCCGCAGAAGGAGATGGAGGCGCCGATCGCCTTGGCCGGCGATAGCGTGTCAGACCCGACTGCGGCGGCGATGAGCATCGTCGAGACGGGCGTCGCAGCCGTCAGCAGGGCCGAATTGGCGGCGGTCGTCTGGCCCAGCGCCGAAGCCCACAGGTCCTGATACAGGCCGAAACCAGCCAGGCCGAGCAGGGCGATCGGGAGCACGTCCCGGCGCGGAAGAGAGACGCTGCCTTCGCGCCAGCGCAGGAATGCAAGCAACACCAGGAAGGCCGCCAGGAACCGGCAGAAGGCGAAGACAACCGGCGGCACATCGACGATGGCGGCCTTGACTGCGACCACGTTGGCGCCCCAGGTGAGCATAACCAGCAGGGTCGCCGCCTCGGCGCCGAGGCGGACGCTTCGGCTCGGGCCGGCGGCTGCGGGCGGCCCCGCGGGATCGGGTGCGTTCGCGGACCCTGCCGGCCGGATCATCGAGTCCGGACTGGCAGGCAGGCGGGGTACCACGGCACGGCCGCGGGGATCAGCGCTCGCGGGAACGGATACGGAATCGCCCGGGCCGAGGGCCCGGGCGACCAGCTCGGAGCGTCCGTGGTCGACGTCAGATGTTGTCCTGGTCGAGCTCCAGCGACTCCTCGTCACCTTCTTCGGTGAGCTTGAGCCAGACGAACAGACCGGCCAGGACGATGAGCGGAATGATCACGAGCGCAGCGAGCGTGACCAGCATGAGCACCGTCAGGATCTTCAGGATCTTCATTCGTCTACCTCATCTAGCCGCTTCGGGCCTGCCGCTCGTCTCGATCAAGTCCCGGCCTGGGGCTTGGGAGCCTTGTCTCTGAATTCCGGAGCGGCGGCGATCATCGTCTCGACCTCGTCGCGCGTGAATTCGGCGATCACGTGCCGGCTGCCGGTCTGCGTCCACATCAGAAGCCGCAGCACGAAGGCGCCGTCCTGCTCGAAGAAGAAGATGTCGCGCGGCTTCTGCTCGTCGACATATCGACCGACTACGCGGAACGCTTGCTCATAGTAGCCCGCCTGCCCCCACGTGACGGCGCGCTGCCCGGTGTCGCGCCTGGCATGGCCTTCCTCCATGAATCGGGCGATGTCGTCGTCCAGGAAAGTGAATGTCTCCTTCGTCTGCTGGCCCAGGTGCTCGGACCAGACGCCGACAGAGGCGGTTTCAACCACCAACCCTTGAACTACGAAACCGTCGGGCGCCTCCACCAGCAGGACTTCCTTCATGCCGCGCTGGTCGAGGAAAGCGCCGATCGAACGCAGCACTTCCTCGTAGTTCTGGCGAGGACTCCCATCGTAGATGCGCATCCTGTTTCCTCGCGCTCACGTGATCCCGATATTGGGACCGAAGGGTTGACCCGTGACGGTCGACGACGCCTCGACCTCCCCGCCGCGGCGCCGCTTGATAGCCGAGTGTAACAGCCTCGACTGCCGTAGCAACAACGTTCGAGTTCGCCCGCGCAACAGAAGGGCCCACTCGCGTGGTCGTTGGGCTCCGGGTCGGTAGAATGGCCTCGCAAGAGGCCCGGAACAGGCGATTCTCGGTGGCAGCCCGGCGGCACCGACCGACCGCGGGGGCGCCGCATCCGGCGGCATGCCGCACCGACCCGGGCCAGGACCGGCACGACAGAAAGATCGGGACCAACGAATGACCCAGGCGGCCGAGACGCTTGACCAGCTGTCCATCAATACCATTCGGACGCTTGCCATGGATGCCGTCCAGAAGGCCAACTCCGGCCATCCGGGCGCTCCGATGGGGATGGCACCGATGGCCTACACGCTGTGGACGCGATTCCTGCGCCACGCGCCGAGCGAGCCGACCTGGCCGAATCGGGACCGCTTCGTCCTCTCGGCCGGCCACGCCAGCATGCTGCTCTACTCGCTCCTGTATCTGACCGGCTACGGTCTCACCATCGAGGACCTGCAGTCCTTCCGCCAGTGGGGCTCGCTGACGCCGGGCCACCCCGAGCACGGCCACACGAAAGGGGTCGAGGCCACGACCGGACCCCTCGGCCAGGGCTTCGCCAACGGCGTCGGCATGGCCATCGCCCAGCGCCGCCTTGCGATCGAGTTCAACCGGCCCGGCCACACCCTCGTCGACCACTACGTGTACGCCATCTGCTCGGACGGCGACCTGCAGGAAGGGATCGCGGCCGAGGCCGCGTCGCTGGCAGGCCATCTGAAGCTCGGCAGGCTCGTTTACCTCTACGACGACAACCACATCCAGCTCGACGGGCCGACGGCCCTTGCCTTCTCCGACAGGACGCTCGAGCGCTTCGACTCGTACGGCTGGCACACGGCCCGGGTCGAGGACGGCAACGACGTGGCTGCGATCGGGGCCGCCATCGAGGCGGCGCGGGGCGATGAGCGGCCCAGCCTGATCGCCGTTCGGACGCACATCGGGTTCGGCGCGCCGACGAAGCACGACTCCCAGAAGGCTCACGGCGCGCCCCTGGGCGAGGAGGAGGTACGCGGCGCCAAGCTGGCCTACGGCTGGGACCCGGACCGCCACTTCTTCGTCCCGGATGACGCTCTACGCCACTTCCGCGAGGCCGTGCCCGAGGGGCGGAAGCTCGTCGCCGAGTGGCGGGATCGGCTGGCTCGGTACGTCCGCGTCTATCCGGCCGAGGCGGCCGAGCTGCAGCGGCGGCTGGCCTGCAAGCTCCCCGAAGGCTGGGACAAGGACCTCAAGAGCTACGCCGCCGGCGATGGCCCGGCCACGCGCAAGGCCAGCCAGGAGGCGATCAACGCCCTCGCCAGGCCGCTCACGGAACTCTTCGGCGGCTCGGCGGACCTGTCCGAATCGAACCTGACGGACATCGAAGGGGCCGGCATCTTCGAGGCCGACCAGCCGGGCGGGCGCAACATCCGCTTCGGCGTCCGCGAGCACGCCATGGGCGGCATCGTCAACGGCATCGCGCTGTATGGGGGCTTCATCCCGTACGCCGCCACCTTCCTGACATTCAGCGACTACATGCGCGGCTCGGTGCGGCTGGCAGCGCTGATGAAGCTGCGCCTGATCTACGTCTGGACGCACGACTCCATCGGCGTCGGCGAGGACGGGCCAACCCATCAGCCCATCGAACAGATCGCGGCCTTGCGGGCCATCCCCGGCCTGACGGTCTTCCGCCCCGGCGACGCCAACGAGACGGTCGCGGCCTGGGCCTGCGCCGTCGACGTGTGCGAGGGGCCCACGGCTCTGGCGCTCACCCGACAGAAGCTGCCGGTCCTCGAAGGCACGGCCGAGAAGGCCCGCGAAGGCGTCGCCAAGGGCGCCTACGTCCTGCGCGACGCTCCAGGCGACCGGTCCAGACCGGACCTCATCCTTATCGCCACCGGCTCGGAGCTCCAGCTCGCCGTGGCTGCTGCCCAGGCGCTGGAGAAAGAGGGCCTGCGCAGCCGCGTCGTGAGCCTGCCGTCCTGGGAGCGTTTCCAATCCCAGGACGACGCGTACCGCGAAGCCGTCCTGCCGCGCGCCTGCCGCAAGCGCCTGACGGTCGAAGCCGAAAGCCCGTTCGGGTGGGAGCGCTACGCCGGAGACGAAGGTTTGGTAGTGGGCATCGAGCGCTTCGGTGCATCCGCTCCGGCGGAGGCGATCTTCAACGCCTTCGGCATCACCGCGGATCGAGTCATCGAGCTCGGTCGAAAGGTCGCCCGCGAAGGGCTGCACGGTCGGATGGTCGCGACCGACTCGGGCTCGGGCAGGGACTGAGGAGGAGATCGATGCGCGTCGCACTGGCAGCCGACCACGCCGGCGCCGAGCTCAAGAGGGAGCTCATGACCAGGCTGGCGCCCCTGGGCCACGAGTTGATCGACCTCGGCGGCGACGGCACCGACCAGGACGATGACTACCCCGACTACAGCCTCGCTCTCTCCAGGGCGATCCTGGCCGGCAGCGCGGACCGCGGCATCCTGGTCTGCGGCAGCGGCGTCGGAGCTTCCATCGCCGCTTCCAAGATGCCGGGCATCAGGGCCGGGCTCTGCCACGACACGTACTCGGCCGGCCAGGGAGTCGAGCACGACGACATGAACGTGCTGGCACTCGGCGCCCGGGTCATCGGCGTCGAGACGGCCGTGTCCTGTGCGACGTCCTTCCTGGCGGCCACGTTCAGCGGCGAGCCGCGCCACGTGCGCCGGGTGGGGAAGATCCGCGCGATAGAGCAGGAGGCCGCACGCCTGGAGGCGGCCCAGACATTCGAGCAGGCGCCGCGGTGACCGAGCCGGCGTCGGGCATTACCAACCTCTTAATCCCTGGTCGTGAGGCGCCGCAATGACGGAAATGAATGCACCTGGCTCGCTCGCCCTGGATCTCAGCCTCGGCGACTCCGGTTTGGAGACCGCTCTGGCCGCGGCCCGCGCCCGGGCCATGAGCGAAAACTGGGCCGACCGGGCCATCGGCCGGCGCGACCCGACGGTGTGGTCGACTGAAGATGTCGTCCAGCGAGCCATCGCCACGCGGCTCGGCTGGCTTGAAGCGCCGTTCCACTTCGCCGACGAGGCGAGCGAGCTTGCGGCGTTCGCCACCGAGCTTCGTGACGAGGGTTTCAGCGTCGCGGTGCTGGGCGGCATGGGCGGGAGCAGCCTCGCGCCCGCTCTCCTGGCGGAAGTGTTCGGCACTGCGGCTGACGGCCTCCCGGTTCGAGTCCTCGACTCCACGGACCCAGCCGCGGTCGGCGCCACTCTCGACGACCTCGACCCAACGGCCACGCTCTTCATCGTTTCCACGAAGTCCGGCACGACGGCCGAATCGCTCGCCTTCCAGGCCTACCAGTGGGCCCGCACCGCCGAGGCTCTGAAGGAGGCCGGCGTCTGGCCGGCCGAGCCGGGCAACTTCATGGCCGCCATCACCGACCCGGACAGGAGCCTGCGCTCGATCCCCCACCACGACCAGCTGCGCGAGGTCTTTCTCAATCCGCCGGACGTGGGCGGGCGCTACTCCGCCCTGACCTACGTAGGCCTGGTCCCGGGTGCCCTGCTCGGCATCGACCTGGACGAGCTGCTGCGGGGAGCGCGCGAGATGGTCGTCGCCTGCGGCCACTCCGACCCGGCGAAGAACCCGGGCCTGGCCCTCGGCCTGGCCATGGGCGTCCTGGCAACGAACGGGCGGGACAAGCTGACTTTCGTGATCGACCGCGAGCTGGCGGCCTTCGGGCCGTGGGTCGAGCAGCTCATTGCCGAAAGCACCGGCAAGCACGGCGTGGGCATCGTGCCGGTCGTCGGCGAGCCGCTGGCCCCGGCCCCGGCCTACGGGAACGACCGTGTCTTCGTTCGCATCGCCCTCGACGGTTCCGCCGGACCCGACCCGTCCATCGGCTCGAACGTCGACGCACGCCTGGCCGAGCTGGCCGCGGCCGGCCACCCCGTCATTCGCATCCCGGTGGCCTCGAAGATCGATATCGGCGCCGAATTCGTGCGCTGGGAAGTCGCGACCGCTCTCTCGGGCGCGGTGCTGGGGATCGACCCGTTCGACCAGCCCAACGTCGAGGAGGCCAAGAGCAACACCCGGGCCGTCCTTGCCACTTACGAGAGTGGCGGCACCACGACCGGCGGGTCCGCGCAGCCGGTGGCCGACGAGGCCGCCGTTCGGGCCGCGCTCGTGGCTGCCCTGGCCCGGCTCGCTCCGAACGGCTACGCCTCGATCCAGGCCTACATCGCCCAGACCCCGCAGCGCGATGCCGCGCTTGCCCGCATCCGGACGCTGCTGCGCGACCGGACACGGCGGGCCACGACGGTCGGTTACGGGCCGCGTTTCCTCCACTCCACGGGCCAGCTCCACAAGGGCGGGGCCCCCATCGGCTGGTTCCTGCAGCTAGTGGCCGAGCACCCCGACGATCGAGCGATCCCGGACAAGCCGTTCACCTTCGGCCAGCTCATCGACGCCCAGGCGATCGGTGACGCCCGAACGCTGGAAGACCACAAGCTGCCCGTCCTTCGGATCAACCTCGGTCAGAACCCCGACGCTGGCCTGGCTGCCCTGGAGCGTGCAGTCGCCGCGGCTCTTACGGAGGCATAACCATGGACCTCGGCTTCATCGGACTCGGCCGCATGGGCGCAAACATGGTGCGGCGCCTCCTCCTCGACAAGCACCACGTCGTCGCCTACAACCGGACCGCCGAAAAGACCCGGGAGATCATGACCGAAGGCGCCGACGGCGCCTTCTCGCTCGAGGAGCTCGTAGGCAAGCTGCAGAAGCCGCGGGCGGTGTGGCTCATGGTTCCGGCCGGCGATGCCACCGAGGCCCAGATAGACGAGCTGCTGCGGCTGCTCGAGCCCGGCGACACGATCGTCGACGGCGGCAACTCCAATTTCCACGACTCGGTCCGACGCCACGCCAAGGTGGCCGAGCACGGCATCAACTTCGTCGATGCCGGGGTTTCCGGGGGAATCTGGGGCCTCAAGATCGGCTACTGCCTGATGGTCGGCGGCGAGCCGGAGCCGGTCAAGCGCCTGGAGCCGGTCTTCCGCTCGCTCGCCCCCACGGACGGCTACCTCCACGCCGGCGGACCGGGCGCCGGGCACTACGTGAAGATGGTCCACAACGGCATCGAGTACGGGATGATGCAGGCCTACGCCGAGGGCTTCGAGATCCTTCACGCCTCGGACTACAAGCTCGACCTGGCCGCCATCGCCGATCTCTGGAACCACGGGTCGGTCGTCCGTTCCTGGCTGCTCGAACTGGCCGTTTCCGCCTTCTCAGAGGATCAGGACCTGACGCACCTGCGCGGCTGGGTCGCCGACTCCGGGGAGGGCCGCTGGACCGTCCAGGAAGCGATCGACAAGGACGTGCCGGCCCCGGTCATCACCCTCTCGCTCCTGAACCGCTTCCGCTCGCGCCAGGAGGACAGCTACCAGGCCAAGGTTCTGGCCGCGCTGCGCAATGAGTTCGGCGGCCACGCCGTGAAGACCGAGTGACAACCCGCCTCCGCACCAAGCCATGAGGGCCTCCCGATGAGCGCGACTCGCGCACCCGCCCCGCCGACGTCGGCCCGAACCGCCCGAGAGCTACGGGAGGCTGCTCTTGCGGCGCGCCGCCGACGCCGCTCCGACGCCGATCTCAATCCCCTGCGCAAGGGGCTCCGCCTGGAGCGAGTGCCGGACCCATGCGCCTTCGTCCTGTTCGGCGCCACCGGGGACCTGGCCCACCGCAAGGTGATGCCCGCGATCTACCAGCTGTGGCGGACCAATCTCCTTCCGGCCGAGTTCAGCCTGGTAGCCGTCGCCCGTCGGGACTACTCGGACGAGGCCTTCGCCGACGAGGTCCGCGGGGCGCTCGAGAAGTACTCGCGCGTCTTGCCGATCGACGAATCGGCCTGGAAGGAGCTGGCCGGGCGGATCACCTACCAGCGCCTCGACTTCGGCGACGACGCAGGCTACGACCGTCTCTGCGAGCGCCTCGACGAGCTGGACGCCGAGCGGGGCACGGCCGGCAACCGTCTCTTCTACCTGGCCACGCAGCCCTCGCAGGTGACGGAGATCATCCAGCAGCTCGGACGCGTGGGCCTCGACCACGAGATGCGCGCCTCGTGCTGGCGACGCGTCGTGATCGAGAAGCCGTTCGGGCGCGACTACGAGTCCGCCCGCCACCTCAACCACGAGGTCAACAAGGTTTTCCGCGAGTCGCAGGTCTATCGCATCGACCATTACCTGGGCAAGGAGACGGTCCGCAACCTGCTGGTCTTCCGATTCGGCAACGGCATCTTCGAGCCGGTCTGGAACCGTAGCTACGTGGACCACGTTCAGATCACCGTGGCCGAGTCGATCGGCGTGGAGGGCCGCGGCTCCTTCTACGAGGAAACCGGCGCAAGCCGCGACATCCTCCAGAACCACCTGCTCCAGCTGATGACCCTCGTGGCGATGGAGCCGCCCTCCTCGTTCCAGGCCGACGCCCTGCGAGACCAGAAGCTGGCGGTGCTGCGGGCCATTCACGCGCCCACCCTCGAGGCCGTGCGTCGGGACCTGGTGCGCGGCCAGTACGGCCCCGGCTGGGTCCGGGCCGAACCGGTCCCGGGCTACCGTCAGGAGCCGGAGGTGGACCCGGAATCCGAGACGGAGACATACGTCGCCGGCCGCTTCACGATCGACGACTGGCGCTGGAGCGGCGTTCCTTTCTACCTTCGCGCCGGTAAGCGGCTGCCCAAGCGGGCCACAGAGGTCGCCATCCAGTTCAAGGACGTGCCCCTGGCGCTCTTCCGCGAGTCGACGGGCGACATGGCGCCCAACGTCCTGGCGATGCGGATCCAGCCCGACGAGGGGATCATGCTCCGCTTCGCGGCCAAGGTCCCGGGCCTGGGCCTGGACGTCAGGACCGTGAACATGGACTTCGACTACGGAACTTCCTTCGTGGTGGATTCGCCCGACGCCTACGAGACGCTGATCCTGGACGCGCTCCTGGGCGACGCCTCGCTCTTCACCCGGGCCGACGAGGTCGAGGCAGCCTGGGCGATCGCGACGCCGATCCTCGAGGGCTGGGCGGCGATGCCGGCCCCCCGTTTTCCAAACTACGCCGCCGGAACATGGGGACCCGACGCAGCCGACGAACTGATGGAACGGGACGGCGGACGGTGGCGAAGGATCTGACTACCTCAACGGTCGCGCGCTCGATGCCCGAGATCGAGCAGGCGCTCGCCCAGCTGTGGAGCCACCGGACCGCGCCGACGGACGCCGAGAGCGGCCATTCCGTCGCGGCTCGATCCAGCGTCCTGAACCTGGTCGTCGTGGCCGGCCACCAGGAGACCGCCGAGCGCTGCGCGGCCATCATCGCCGCCACTGCCGGCCGCCACCCCTCACGTTCGCTGATCCTTTCCGCCCTGGACTGGGAGGGGCCGCCCGGCCTGATCGCTCACGTCCAGGCGGTCAGCGTGGCGGCCTCGGCCGGAACCGCCGAGACCGGCGCCGAGACGGTCTACGTCGCCACCCACGGCGAGACGAGCCGTCATCTGGCCTCGATCATCGTGCCGCTGCTGGTGCACGACCTTCCCGTCGCATTGTGGTGGCCGAACGACCCGTCGTTCCGCTCGCATCGGGCGGATCGTCTGCTGCCCATGGCGGACCGCCTTATCGTCGACGGCTCGTCGTGGTCGGGCGACGGCCTGGACCGACTGAGCGCCATGGCTCGGGCGGCCCAGAAGGAGCGCCTGGTGGTCGCGGACTTCGCGCTGCTCCGACAGGCTCGCTGGCGCGAGGCGCTGGCCTCCGTGTACGACCTGCCGGACCTGCGTCCGCACCTGCGCGCCGTGCGGTCGATCAGTGTCGAGTATGCCGCCCCCGAAGAGGGCGATCCGGCGAGGCTGACGAACATCGTTCGACCCGTCTATCACGTGGCCTGGCTGGCTGCGAGATTGGGAATGGGCGTCGTGGAGCCGATGCGGCGGGAACGGGACGGCCGGCGCGTGGCGACGTTGCGACAGGCCGACCACCGGGTTCGGGTGGAATGGCGGCCCGTTCGCTCGGAGCTGGGTGCCGGCTCGACCGTAAGGGTCGAGATCGCGTCGCGTCTGCGCGGCGCCGAGCTGGTGGGCGACGTGACCGCCGGCGATCGGACTGTCGAGGTCGGAATCCACGACAACGGCCGAGAGCGCGTCCGGCGCACCTACCTGGCGCCCCGGCTGCACGATGTGGACCTGCTCGAGCGGGCGGTGGAACATAGCGGCAGCGACCCGGTCGCCGCGGAGACCCTGGCGATGGCGGGCCGCCTGAGCGCCGCCGAGCCGGCGTCGCGCGGATCCGGCGAAGAGGCGCAGGAGCGATCACGGTGACCGAGCACGGGCCAGACCTGGTCCCGGTGTCCGACCGGCTGGCCGGGACGAGCGCCTCCGATCTTCCCGCCCCCAACCGCGGCGAGCCCGATCTGGCGGTGGTCGCGGATCCCGATGCAGTCGCGAGGAAGGCGGCCGAACGAATCGCGGCGGCACTGGTGGCGGCCGCGGAGCGGCGCGGACGGGCCGACTTCTGCACCACCGGCGGCAGCGTGCCCGGCCCGATCTACCGGCTGCTCGCCACGTCGCCGCTATGCGACCGGATCCCCTGGCCCCAGGTCCACGTCTGGTGGGGCGACGACCGCTACGTGCCGCGTGGTCACCCCGAGTCGAACGTGACCGCCCTCGACGACGTGCTGCTGGGTGGCGCGGCGGGCGAGCGCGGCAGCGCTCCGCTGCCGTCGGCGAACATCCATCCCTTCCCGGTGGACCTGGCAATCGCCGGCGACCACGACAACGACTGGTGCGCCGCTCGCTACGCGGAGGAGATGGCCCGCCAGCTGCCCCTGGCCGTTGGCCACTGGCCCGTCTTCGACCTGATACTCGTCGGCGTGGGAGACGACGGCCACGTGCTCTCGGTCTTCCCCGGCAGCCCGGCGCTGGCCCGAATGGATTGGGCCATGGGCGTGCCCGCGCCGTCGCACATCGGCCCGCATCTGCCGCGCGTGACCCTCAATCCGCGCCTCCTGGAGGCCGCGCCGGTCCTGGTGGTGACCTGGGGCACTCGCAAGGCTGAGGCGCTGAGCCACGTCTTCGGCCGGCAACGCGACCGGAGCCGCTGGCCAGTCCAGCGCGCCCGCCGCTCCGGCGCAGCCTGGATCCTCGACGAAGCGGCGGCAGCGAAGATTCCGGCCGGGCTGCGGGGCTGAGCAGGGGCTACGCCATATCGGCGGACTCGAACTTCGTCTTGCGCATGAACCAGCCGAAGATCACCGCGCCCGTGGCGGCGAAGCCAAGCAGGCTGAGGTTCAGGATCGGGTACGAAACGCCGGGATTCGATCCGCTGACGAGCGCATTGGGGATCCCCCCCAGGTTGGCAATGGCGTTCAGCGAGTCGATCTGATCGCCGGCCTCGACACCGTAGACCTGCGGGATGATGTAGAGCATCGAGGCGACGACGAGCAGGACCGAGACGATGCGGAAGGTCCTCGCGTCGTCGTCGGCATCGCCGGTGAGCTTGGCGAGCAGGGCCCAGAAGAGCACGAGGGCGGCGAGCGGTGCCGTGATCGGGACTCCCAGGTCGGCGCTCATGTAGACGTTGGGGAAGAGGAAGATGACGCTGAGGGCGAACGTCACGAGGAGCACCCCATCCCGTATCAGAACGTAGCTGAGCCACCACACGTCGCCGCCGAACCGCAGCGTCAGGCCCTGCAGGTAGCGGATGACATATGGTCGGGCGAAGTGGAGCGAGAGAGTGAACGCCCAAAGGATCGGCAGCACTGCCGCGACGGAAAGGATCAGCCAGTACTGCGTGCCCTGGACGAGAGCCTGCTGGTCGGACATGGTGATCTCTCCTAGATCTGCGCGGCCGGCTGGCCTGCCGCGTTCGCGTCGGGTTTACCGCGAGGAGCCGGCGAGGCCATCCGAAGGTTGTAGGCGACGGCCACCAGGCCCATGATCGCGACGAGCAGCGCGGACAGGTAGCACAGCGCCAGGGCCACGGTCTGGTTCTGGGAGGTCACGAGGATCGACGCCAGCTGGTTGGAGATGCTGCTGCCGACCGTCGTGACCTGGACGCCCAGGAGATAGGCCAGCAGGTAGAGGGTCGCGCCGAGGCCGATGAAGAAGGTCTGCGCATTGAAGCTGCGCGCGTCGGCATCGGCCCGGGTCATCAGTTTGAGCAGCAAGGCGGCGAAGGCGCACACGGCCGCCAGGCCGCCCGTGATCGGCATGTCGTTGTCCTTGACCACGTCCGGGTAGAAGAAGATGAAGCTACCCAGGAAGACCTGGAGCAGGAAGACGTCCCGCATCCCAACGTAGATCGTCCACCACAGGTCGGCGCCCAGGCGCAGGGTGAACTTGCGCGTCAGGGCGAGCATGTACGGCCTCGCCAGGTGCAGAGCCACCGCGAGCAGCCACAGGGCCACGAGGGCCGCGGCTATAGTGCCTTCGACGAACTGCTCGGCGGCGCCGAATGCCGGGGATTCCATCAGTCGCGACCTCCCGAAGTCAGTGGAGGATTGCTCGCGGAACCCGCGAGCGGGGGCTGGATCGTGGGCGTCTTGCCGGCGCCGGGCCCTTCGCCCGGGCCGTCTCGGGGACCACGGCCGGACTGGACGTGGACCGTCTCGCAGCGGTAGATCGCATCGCAGCGGAAGCAGCGAGCCGCTTCGGTCTTCGCCGCCGCGACCTCCAGGCTGGGTTGGGTCGGGCTGAAGGAGCCCGGCGTGTAGGCCGGCAGAACCATACCGACGCGGGGCCGCGTCGCGAGGTCGACGGTCAGCGCCGGCTCGGCTGCCTTGGGCACCAGTACCGTGGCCATGATCTCGGCTTCGCCGTCGAGAGCGTCCGAGAGGTACTCGTGGATCGAGCCCGCGGCACGCCGGCCCGCGGCTACGGCGTGGATGATCGTCTTCGCGCCCGACACGACGTCGCCGCCCGCAAAGACGCCCTTACGGCCGGTGGCCTGGCCGGCGTCAGCGACGATCCCGGAGAAGCCGCTCGTCTCGATCCCGGCGCCCTCGGGAAGGATCGAGGGATCGGGCTCTTCGCCGACCGCTACCAGCACGGTCGAGGCCGTGGCTTCGCGATCGCCGCCGGGGACCGGCTCGTACACGGCCCGACCGCCGTCGAACCTGCCGGTCGCACGCTGGGCCATGTACCGGACGCAGCTGATCCCCTTCTCGGTGCCGACGACCTCGGTGACGGCCGCCTCGAACTGGATCCGCACGCCCTCGTGCTCGGCGGCCTCGACCTCTTCGGCTTGAGCGGGCATCTCAGCCCGGCCGCGCCTGTACAGCACGGTCACGGACGATGCTCCCGACCGGAGCGCCGATCGGGCCGCATCCATGGCCGTGCTGCCGCCGCCAACCACCACGACGGGGCCGTTCAGGACCGGCTTCTCGCCCAGGTTGACCTGCTTGAGGAACAGGGTCGCGGGCACCACGCCCGGCAGTCCATCGCCCGGCACGCCGAGCTTTCGGCTGCGCGACGCTCCCGTCGCCAGGAAGACGGCGTCGTACCCGGCCTCGAGATCGGCCAGCGTGAAGTCGCGGCCCATGGCGCTGTCGAGCTTGAGCTCCACTCCGAGGCCGACGATGCGATCGATCTCCTGGCGCAGGACGTGGCGCGGGAGGCGGTACTCGGGGATGCCGATCGCCATCATGCCTCCCGGCACCGGCATCGCCTCCAGGACCGTGACCCCGTAGCCGAGTCTGGCCAGGTAGTAGGCGGCCGACATTCCGGCCGGCCCACCCCCCACGATGGCGACCTTCTCCTTGCGCTTCTTCTGGGGAGGGGTCACCGCCGGCAGCTTGCCCTGCTCGGCCGCGAACCGCTTCAGGCGCCGAATCGCAATCGGCTCGTCAAGGCTGCCACGGCGGCAGGCCGTTTCGCACGGCGCGGTGCAGATCCAGCCGCAGACCGACGGGAAGGGGTTTACCTCCGCCGCAACCTCGTAGGCCTCGTCATAGCGACCCCGGGCGATCAGACCGACGTAGCGCCCCGCATCGGTCCCGGCCGGACAGGCTTCCTGGCACGGCGCGATGGGATCGCGGCGGTCCGCGACCATCGATCGCCAGACCTGCCAGTCGTTGGGCCGCTCACTCGTTCGCCACTGGAACAGATGGCCCCAGGGCGAGACGCGGGCGGGCTTGAGCGACTCGCGCGTGACCTCGCCCAACGGCTGCCACGCCGGAACCTGCTCCACGGGCCGCGTGAGAGGGCCCTGGCGCGGAGCAAGGGGCGTGGGACCGGCGACGCTGTCGAGGTTGACGACGTGGGTTGGGCACTCCCGAACGCAGATTCCGCAGCCGACGCATTCGCCGACCTGGACCGGGTATTCCATCATCCAGTCGAATGGCCTGCCCAGGACGCCGGATCCTTCCACTCCAGGCCGTGTCGGGCGCGTCATGTCGAGGGCCTGCACCGGGCAGACGTCCATACAGACGCCGCAGTTGAGGCAATTGGCGGTCTCGACCTGGATTCGATAGCCCATGGGGGATGCCTCGGCTGTTGCGAAGTCCTGACCGAATGGTCGTCCCCGCCACCAGCCGGCGCATCTGCCGTACGACCGAAGTTGCCCTACTCCAGCGGGTGGGTACGGCTTACGGCCTGGGTCTGGCCAGCCCTGCCTGGGCCGGACGGCGGCGAATCGCAGCGGCTCAGGTCGATGTCCCGCAGCTCAGCGTGAATCGCCAGGGCTCAGCGGTGCCGCCAAGTAGAACTCTCGGGGCGATTGCCCTCGCCGGATTCGCGGCGCAGATCGGGCACCAGGCCTTCGCGCACGGCCCGGGCAGCGAGCTCGGCGCGGTTCTGGGCGTGGAGCTTCTCGACGATGTTCTTGAGGTGGAACTTGACCGTGTTCTCGCTGATGCCCAGCTCGGCCGCGATCCCCCGGTTGCGCTTGCCTTCGGTCACCAGCCGCAGCACGCCCACCTCGCGCTCGGTCAGCCGTTGGGGGTGGGGCGCGGCTCCGCCATCCGGGGACAGCAGGAACTCGTCGATGATGCGGGCGGCGGTGCCGGGCGTGATGGCCGGCTCGCCGCGCGCCACGCCCTCGAGCATGGACCGCAGCTGCGGCGCCTCCAGGTTCTTCAGCAAGTAGCCCTGGGCACCGGCCTTGATGGCGCGGAACAGGTCGGCTTCGTCCTCGCTCACGGTGAGCATGACGATCGCCACCTCGGGGTGCCGGGCCTTTATCTCGGCCGTGGCTTCCAGGCCCGAGACCTTGGGCATTCGAACGTCCATCAGCACGACGTCCGGCGCGGTCGAGTCGACGAGCTCGATCGCCTCACCGCCATCCGCCGCCTGGCCGACGACTTCGTGTCCCCAGGCAAGCAGAAGCGAGGCGACCCCGTCGCGGAAGAGAGCGTGATCGTCCACCAACACGGTGCGCATGTGCTCAGTCTGCCTCTAAATGGGTAGGCACGGGCGATTGGACCGCCTGGTGCTGCGATGCTGGACGCGCTGCTCCGTCAGGCGGCCCCGGTGGTCGTGCACCTCGCGAGCCCTCACCCGGACGGGCGGGCACCGTCAGCTCGACAGTCGAGCCGAAGCCGGGCTGGCTGCGCCACAGGATCCGGCCACCGACCGACTCGGCTCGCTCCCGCATGCCGGCCAGCCCGAAGTGCGGCCATCTCTCCGGCCCGGAGCTGGCCTCCGCCGCGTCGAAGCCAACGCCGTCGTCCGCGATGCGAAGCAGTACGTCTCCCCCTTCCACCGTCAGGTCGATCGTGACTCGCTGGGCGTGGGCGTGCTTGCGGATGTTGGTCAGCGCTTCGCGGGCGACGCCGAAGACCTCGGCCTCGGCTTCCGGGGAGAGCGGCGCCCGCCGTGCCTCGGGAGTGGCCCGGAAGCGGACCGCCAGCTTGGACGATTCGGCGTACCTGGCCGCGTACTCCTCCAGCGCCTGCTCTAGACCGCGTTCTGGCAGCAAGGGCGGGGAGAGGCTCAGGATCGCCTCGCGGACGTCTACGTACACCGATCGCGCCGCCTCCGCCAGCTCGCGCATCTGCTTGCTCGCCTCGGCCACCCGTCCGTCCGCGAGCAGCTCCTCCACGGCCTGCGACTTGGTGTTGACGTAGCCGAGCACCTGGGCGAGCCCATCGTGCATCTCTCGGGCGATCCGCTCGCGTTCGCCCTGGATGGCTATGGCTCGCAGCTCGTCCCGAAGCCTGGCCGCCTCCAACGCAAGGCCCACCTGCGTGGCCAGCGCCGAGAGCGTCTCCAGGTCCGCGTCCGAGAAGCGCCGCGGCTGGGCGGTCGCCACGCCGATCGAGCCCACGCGCGATTCGCCGTGGACCACCGGCACCTCGAGCCTGATGGTGTACCCCGGGGCGAGGTACCGAGACAGATCACTGGCCGGGTTTCCGATCGCGCCGACCCGCGGGGCTCCGGGCGAGTTGTCAGGTGCCGGCGCTCCCGCTTCCAGCAGCACTCCCGGAGCGGCGCTGGACGCCCGCAGCCGCACCTCGTCGGCTGGACCCTGGAGCGCCAGCAGGGCAGCGTCCACGCGGAGCAGGCGGCGGGCGTGATCGACGGTGGCGGTCAGCGTCTCTTCCGGGTCGGCCTGGCCGGAGACAGCCAGGCTGACGTCGTAGACCGCCCTCAGCGCGGCGTTTCGCGCCCGCAGCGCCTGGTGCCTCTGCACGAGGTCGGCGCTCAGCCGGTCGATCAGCCGAAAGGCGTACCACGCGGCGACGCACGCGACGGTCGCGACGACCCCCACGACGAGGAGCGTGTCGAGCGGAAAGGGCAGGACCGCGTCGAGAAGCGAGTCGCTGAGCGCCTCCACGGCCCCGACCAGGAGGATCGCGCCGAATACGACTGCCCACCGGCGGCGAGGGTACATCCGCGCCTCCAGGTTGATGGGCGGGCCGCCGGACCGCGGTTCGGACAATCCGACCCACCCGTTCGGGGGGCACTATGCCCCGGATGGTGGCGGAACGTCGCGTTCGCGCCCGCTTGTTCTGCGGGACGGCACAGCATGGGCAGCGCAGCCGGGCAGTTGTGTCGTAGCGACCGATCAGATCCGTTGACGGCCGCCCCGCCCCAACTGATAGTCGTGGCGACATGGTCACCACGAGCAGATCCAGCCACGACCCAGCCGGGGCCAGCGCCACGAACGATGCGTCGGTACTCACGGCCCAGCAGGCCGCCCGGCGCGTGGCCCGCCTCTTCCCGGAAGTGTACCGCCGGTACCACTGGGCCCAGAGGGTTCGCGGGGCCGATCTGCCAGTCACGCGGCGCGCCCTGGAGGTGCTGGTGCACCTCTCGGCCAGCGGTCCGCTGACGGTAGGCGAACAGGCCGAACACCTGGGCCTGCGGCGCAACTCGGTCTCGGAGCTGCTGTCGCGCCTGGAGGCGAAAGGGCTCGTCGCCCGGATCCGCGACGAGCGCGACGAACGCCGGGTGCTCGTCTGGCTGACCGAGGCCGGGCGCGACGTGGTTGCCCGGGTCGGCCAGGTGCTGGCCCCGGACCTGATGGCGCAGACCATGGCAACCCTGTCGCCGGCGGAGCGGGCGATCGTCGTCCGCGGCCTCGAGCTGCTCGCAGCCGCCGGTCCCTCCGCAACCAACTCGGGCGCCGCCAGGCGCACGAGAAAGATCGAAAGGACACCCCGATGACGATGACCGCCGCCTGCGAGTCGTGTGGCATGCCTCTTGCCGGTGCCGAGGACCATGCCATGGCCAACCCTGAGATCCCCTATTGCATGTACTGCGCCCCGGAAGGCGAGCTACCGTCGCGGGACGAGCGCCTGGAGCGCTTCACCCAGTGGACGATGTCCCAGGACGGCCTCGACTACCGGGCAGCCCGCGACAAGGCGATCGCCTACATGAAGACGATGCCGGCCTGGAAGGACGCCTTCTAGAACCCCGGGCACCGCTCGAGCGCGCCTCGATATCATCGAGCCCACCAGTCGGGCCGCCACCTCGACGCCCGATCGCTCAGGCGGGAGGAATTGATCGTGCCTCATCTGGACCCGGTGGGCTGGATCATCGTCGGCTTTCTGGCCGGCTGGCTCTCGGGTGCGGTGGTCGACCGTGGCGGACCGACGGGCTGTCTGCCGAACATCGCCGTCGGTATCATCGGCGGCCTGTTCGGCGGCTGGTTCGCGACCGAAGAGCTGCACATGAGCGGCCCGACCACCTGGCTCGGGGCGCTGGTCGTGGCCTCGCTCGGCGCGGTGGCCGTCCGCCTGGTACTGGAGGCCATGGAAGGCGGCGATGGTCGGGGGAGGCGCGGCGGGCGCGGCCAGTGAGCTCCGGCGCTGACCTACCCCATCGAGCGGGACGATTTCGTCACGATCAACGCTTGTATCGGTGGGCGCGGTAGGATGCGTGCCACCAATCCGCCCGTGGGGGGCTGCCACCGCGAGGCCGGGGATTGCAGCGATCCGAATGAGCCCCAAGGAAGGCGACGATGACGACCACCTCCGACGACGCCAAAACCCGAACTCCGCAAGCGCCCGCGGCTGCGCCTGACGCGCCCGCGGCGGCGCCAGCAGGGCCCAAGGCTGAACGGCCGTACTCGCCCGGCCTCGAAGGGGTGATCGCCGCCGAGACGGCGGTCGGATTCGTCGACGGCGCAAACGGCCGGCTTTTGTATCGCGGCTATCCCATCGGCCAGCTCGTCGAGAAGGGCACTTACGGTCGCGTGGCCGAGCTCCTCTGGACCGGTGAATGGCGCAAGTCCGCGCATTTGACCCCGGCGACCATACCGGAGCCCGTTCTCTGCGCCCTGCGCGAGCTGCCCTCCCACACGCATCCCATGGACGCGCTGCGCACGGCCGTCTCGGTCTGGGGCGCGTGGCACCGGCCGCACTGGCCGCCCACCGTCGACCAGGCCCGCGAGCTGACCGCCTTCGCGCCCTCCGCCCTGGCCGCCTTCCACCGTCTGCGCCAGGGCCTCGAGCCCATCGAGCCGAATCCCAAGCTCTCTCTGGCGGGCGGTTTTCTGCAGCAGCTGTACGGCAAAGACCCGGATCCAGCCGCGGCCCGCGCCCTCGACGCCTACTTCATCGTCGGCGCGGAGCACGGCCTGAACGCCTCCACGTTCACCTGCCGGGTCATCATCTCCACCCGCTCGGACCTGGCCAGCGCGATCTGCGGGGCCATCGGCGCGCTCAAGGGCCCGCTCCATGGCGGCGCCCCCGCCGAGGTCGTGAGCCAGCTTCACGAGATCGGCTCACCCGACCGCGCCGAGAAGTGGGTCCGCGAGGCGATCGCCCGCGGCGACCGGATCATGGGCTTTGGCCATCGCGTCTACCGCGCCTACGATCCCCGCGCGGCCGCTCTCCGCAAGGTGGCGGAGGGCATGTCCGACATGGCCGAGTGGCTGGACGTGGCGGTCAAGGTGGAGGACGTGGTCCTGCGCGTCTTCGGCGAGCTCAAGCCGGATCGCATCATCAAGACCAACGTCGAGTACTATGCCGCCGCGGTGTTGCAGGGCGTGGGGCTCCCACCCGACCTCTTCCCGCCGACCTTCGCCCTGGCCCGCATGGCCGGCTGGAGCGCACACGCCATCGAGCAGGCCTCGGCCGACAAGCTCATTCGACCCGACGCCCGATACGTCGGCCCGGCTGAGATGGACGTTCCGGCTCTGGGCCGCTAGGAAGCCGCGCTGCAGCGCCGCGCAGCTTGCCGGTTGCTGCGCGCCGAAAGCCCGCCTGGTCAGTCGGCCGGTTCGGCGCGCTCGACGACCCCGCCGGGCGGCTCGCCGACGGCGCCTCCGCTTCGGCGGGCATAGGCGATGGCCACGACCAGGCCGCCCACGAGCACGAGGGCCGCCACGTAGAAGACCGTCCGCAGCCCTGCCGACACGACGCTCGCACCCAGCGCCGGCCCCGCGATTCCGCCCAGGTAGAGCGGCAGGAAGACCAGGTTCAGCGTTGCCGAGCGGCGCTCGGCCGGCACTTCCACCGCCAGGATCCCGGAGACCATCGCCCCGATCGCCGCCTGGAAGGCGACCGCCAGGCTGGACGCGACTGCCATCCAGGCCGCCGTCGGGGCGAGAGGCAGGGCCGCGAAGGAAAGCGCCAGACCCGCCATGGACACGACCATGACCGTCCGGAAGCCCACCCGATCTGCGACCCAGCCGCCTATCGGCGACAGGGCCGCGCCGACGATCGTGGCCACGCCCAGCACCAGCCCGACCGATCCCGCCACGTCCAGGGGCGTGTGCTCGACGTCGTGGACGAGCAGGGCCATGTATTGGATCGACATCTGGCGGCCCAGGAAGACGATCCCGTAGATCGTGAAGAGCCAGCGAACGGTCCCGTCGGACAGCACTCCCCGGACGGCACCGAAGGCCAACCGCAGGACGCTTCCCTGGGGCACGACCTCCGGCCGGACCTCGCGTGAGCCGACCGCGAGCATCGCCGCCACGCCGGCCGAGAGGATCGACGCGATGGCGAACACGCTGCCGCTGGTCATGTGCAGCTGGTCGATCATGACCGCGCCGAGCGCCGGTCCCACTCCAAAACCGAGCGGGCTGCTGGCAGCGAAGATCCCCATTGCCAGGCCCAGTCGGTGCGAGGGCGTGACGTCGCGGATGGCGGCCATCATGACGCCGCTGTTGCCGAGCTCGAACCCGACCAGCAGCACGCCAACGACAAGCTGCCAGGGCTCGCGACTCGCCGCCACGATACCGAAGACCGCGACCTCCACGAGGGCACTTCGGATGATCACCGCCTTGCGGCTGTACTTGTCCGCCCAGACGCCCCACAGCGGGATCAGCGGCAGCCCGGTCAGGAAGAAGAGCGAGCCAAGCAGGCCCACGAAACGATCGATGTCGGGCGTCGACATACCCACTTCCTGCAGGCGATTGGGCAGGAAGGCGTAGACCTGGGCTACCCCGTAGCCCTCTACGAACGAGGCGATCCAGTACAGGGCGAGCAGCTGGCGCCAGTCTGTCTGGCCGTGGCGGCGCATCGTGGCAGCGTAGCCGAGCCGCAACGGGAGGGCCATCGCAGTACGTCGGTTTTCGCTCATACCCCCGCAGGAGGTATCTTGTGACCCGGAGTTCGAGGATCCTGAGGAGAGAACTCGGTGAATGACACTAGTTGGCGCAACCTGTCAGCCATCCTGGGGCTGGCGTGCGTGATCCTGATCATCGCCGCAGGCGCCCTGCTGGCCACATCCGGCGAGTCCCCCGCGCCGTCGCCGTTGGACACCTCCGCGGTCGGCAGTGCCACCCCATCGGGGACGAGCTCCGCGAGCTCGACCGCGGGTTCGAGCGCGCCTTCGGCCTCCTCCGGCTCCTCCGCGACCGCCAGTGCCGGCCCGACCGCGACTCCGCAAGCGCCGGCGCCGATAGCCTCGGTCACCTTCTCCAACCTGATGCTCGACGCGTCGACCGACCCATTGGGCAAGGCGCGCACCTTCACTTTCATCACCGACGGAGTCGGCCCGGTCGGCATCGCGATCACCAAGTCCCCGGCGAAGGAAACGACCAAGATCTGCGCCAGTGTCGACAGCTCCAAGCCCGACTGCCGCATCGGCACCAAGGTCACCTACACCGGCGCCTACACGGACACGGCTCACTCGGTCTGGGTCGTCACCCTCATCGGGCCGGCCGGCGCCGGCCCAACGGTGAATGTGTCCTTCTCCTGGCCGACCAACAACGCCCGGATCACTCTGACCCACGGCCGGCTCCAGGGCAGCTCGAGCCCCGGAGTAAATGTGGGCCTGAACGGCTTCACCGCCACCTTCAAGACCCGGTCGGCTGGCAACGTGACCCTGGCGGCTTCCTGGACCGTTATCACAACGGACGTGGACGTGTCGCTCTCGGATGTCAGCGGGTCGTCGGCGAATCTTGTTGACGAGAAGCCGTACAGCGGCGTCCAGAACCTGGGCACCTCCGGCTACTCGTACGCCGTGACCGCGGCCAAGTCCTACCAGATCTCCTTCCGCGACACCTCCGCCAACAGCATGCGGCCGGACCTCACCGCGGTCCTCTCGTTTCCTTAGCCGGCTCCCGCCGCCCGCCGATTGCTGTGAGGGCCGAGTACGACCGATTCATTCGATAGGCCCCGTTCGATTGAGCCCTGCCGCCAAGCCCCGGCCGGCTGACCAGGAGGAGAGCGCTTGGACGACTTGCCTGTCGAGGGCCCGCCCGACGACGGCGCAGTCTCGCAGGAGCAGGTCGCCGCGGACGCCCTGCCACCGAGACGGCCCGACCCTCGGCCGTCCGCGCCCGTCGATCCTCTCACCGGCGAGCCGCCAGCAGATCTGGTCCCCGCCTCACGGTCGCGGCTCAGGACAGGACCTTCGAGCCGGTGGCGTGACGTCGCTCTGGCCCTGGGCCTGCTGCTGGCGATCCTCGTCGGCGCCACGGGATCACTCCTCCTGGGGGCCATGAACCGCGGCACCGGCTCCCACGCGGTCGCGGCCAGTCCCTCCGCTCGCGCGACGACCGGCGGCCCCCCCAGCCCCACCCAGAGCCCCGCCCCGATCGAGAGCCCCACGCCGACCGGCAGCGTCTCCCCGACTCCGATTTCGACCAGCGGGGGCGCCTCTGCCGCGGCCGACACGGCGACGCCCCCGCCGCAGACGACCGGGGTCGCTTCCACGGCCACCCTTACCTTCCACGACCTGATGCTGGACTCGGCCACGGACGCCGGTGGCACGGCTCGGACCTTCACCTTCACCACGGACGGTCCCGGCTCCGTCTCAGCCCAGGTGGTGACGGCGGCCCCACTCGCGACCTCGAAGATGTGTATCCAGGTCAACGGCAGCGCGAAGACCTGCGCCACGGGGGCAACTCCGGGCTTCTTCACCGTCGCGCCGCAGGGCGACCACGCCCAGTGGACCGTGACGCTGATCGCGACCGATCCCGGCTCCACGCCGGTCGTCGACGTGGCTTTCAGCTGGCAGACCAGGGCGCCGGCGATCACCTTGAGCCACGGCCGGTTTCAGGGCGCACCCAATCCGGACTCGCTGCGCGGGGCCACGGCCACGTTCAAGACGCGCGCGGCCGGGACGGTCGCGGTGAGCGCTGCGTGGCCGCCGGCGCTCGTGGATGCCACGCTGACCCTGTCAGACGTCACCAGCCTCCCCGGCTCCACTGTTGACCAGGTCGGCTACACGGCGGCAACGTCGATCGACCCGGCCTACTCGCATGTCGTGAAGGCCGGCAAGACGTACCAGGTCCAGCTGCAGAACTCAGGCACGGACAGCGGCCGGCCCGACCTCGCGGTCACGATCGCGTTCCCCTAGCGGGCGGCCGCCCTCAGACGTTCCCCGACCTGCCGCCGGCCGGAACCCGCCGACCGGAACCCGCGGCCGGCCGGAACGCCCGCGCTCTGCCGCCCCGAGCACTCCGCCGAGCTACCTGAGAGTCGCGACGATCAGCCCGCCTCCAGCTCCTCGCGCCGCACAACGCGCCCGAGGGCTCGAGCGCGGAACGCGGTCCACACACCCGACCGCGTGTAGACGTCATCCGCGAGGATCGCCAGGGCCGCAGCTTCGTCGGGGGCCCGGAGCAGTATCAGAGATCCGCTCATGTCCGCGTAACCGCCGACCTCCACTATCGCGCCGCTGGCGCGTACCCGACCCATCCTCTCGAGGTGCTCCTGCCGCACGGC
>JBEKCH010000037.1:0-26998 GCA_050014975.1 Candidatus Limnocylindrales bacterium | reverse complement strand
CTAGTGTCCCGATTCGCCAATGGCTAATGGCTTGCGCACGGCCTTGGCCAGGATCTGATCGGCGGTCTTGACCCAGTGAAAGGGGGTTGAGCCCGCGTTCCATTGGGCCGTGAAGGCGTCGATCATCGCGATCAGTTCCTTGACTGATCCGAAGCTGCCTCTTCGGATGGTCTGACGGCTAAGGATGCCGAACCAGGTCTCGATCTGGTTCATCCAGGACGCCGATGTCGGGGTGAAGTGGAAGCTCACCCGCGGATGATCTTCGAGCCATTCTCGAATAGCCGGTGTCTTGTGGGAGCTGACGTTGTCGAGCACGACCGCCAGTTCGCCGGCTGGATAGGCTCGTTCGATCTCGCGCAAAAACGCGAGGAAGTCCGCCGCCGTGTGACGGGCACGGGTCTGTGTCGTCACCTTGCCGGTGGCGACTTCTAGAGCGGCGAAGAGCTGCGTGGTGCCGTTGCGCCGATAGTCGTGGGTGTGGCGCTCGACCTGGCCGGGTTTCATGGGCAGCATCGGGGCCGTCCGATCGAGCGCCTGGATCTGCGTCTTCTCGTCGACGGAAAGCACGATGGCTCGCTCCGGTGGATCGAGATACAGCCCCACGACGTCTCGGACCTTGGCCACGAGATCGGGATCGGTGCTGAACTTGAACGTCTCGATCCGATGAGGTTTGAGGTTCGCCTCGGCCCAGATGCGCTGGATGGTCGTGACGCTGATGCCGGTTCGGGCAGCCATGGCTCGTGAACTCCAGTGGGTGCTCCCAGCCGGCGGTGGTTCAAGAGTCAGCGCGATGACCCGATCGCGAGCGGCCCGATCGTAGGTGAGTTCGCGGCCCGGCCTGGGCGCATCAGAGAGGCCGGCCACACGATCGTGCTTGAAACGCCCGCGCCAGAGCAACACCGTGTTCCTGTCCACTCGAAGCTGGGCCGCTATCCGTTCGTTCGCGGTCCCGTCGGCTGCGGCGAGCACGGTCGGCTGCGGCGAGCACGATCCGGGCTCGCATCGCGAGGCGTTGCTCGGTCGTTCCCGCTCGCAGCAGAGATCGGAGCGAAGCTCGTTCAGACTCGGTGATGACCAGTGGAGACGCTGGGTTGTTCGGCATACACCGAATCGTAGCTGCGAACGGCGAGAACTGCTGAGCCTGCTGCGGGCCGAGACACTAGGTCGCGGGCGTTGCCCGACCTCGGATGGCGGGGATCCGGCTCGCGTTCGCCTAGTTTAGAACGTTCGCATAGTTCAGCAAGTACTGAATGGAGCCCACAACGCGAAACACAGGCGACAGCCAGGCGGTCGACCGGCTCAAGCCGGGAGTTCGCCTACGCGCCGTCCCTGCCGAATGCTTCGGGCCAGATCGCTGGATGAACTCGCTCCAGGACAACACCCTCGGGGATGCCACGCAGCTGGGTAGACTGCACTGAGCCCGCCGCGGGCCCGCCCATGAGCTGCCGAAGGGATTGCATCCCGGAGCTCATCCCGGCGCTCGCCGGACCGGAGCCCCAGAAGGAGCGAGCTGAGATGACGACCATCACGAGGCCCCTTTTGGCGCCGTGGCCGGCAAGTCTGTCGACCTATACACCCTGGCCGGTGATGAAGGCGCGGCGGTCAAGATCGCGACCTACGGCGGCATCATCACGTCCTGGACCGCACCGGACAGGGCGGGCCGGCGGGCCGATGTCGTTCTCGGCTTCGACGACCTGGAGGACTACAGCAGCGACAAGTACCTGAACGCCGGCGCCTATTTCGGCGCGATCATCGGCCGCTACGGCAACCGGATCGGCGGGGCCAGGTTCACCCTGGCGGGCGTCGAGTACAGGCTCGCGGCGAACGACGGCCCCAACAACCTGCACGGCGGGCGGCACGGCTTCGACAAACGGGTGTGGGAGGCGAAGGCAGCCCTCGCCGGCAAGGATGCGGTCCTCGAGCTGACCTACATGAGCGCCGACGGCGAGGAGGGCTTTCCCGGGAAGCTCACGACCAGGGTCGTCTACACCCTCTCCCCGGGCAACGTTCTCAGGATCGACTACACGGCGACAACGGACAAGACCACCGTCGTCAACCTGACCAATCACAGCTACTTCAACCTGGCAGGCGAGGGCAGCGGCGACATCCTGGGCACCGAGGTCCAGATCAACGCGGGCAGGTTCACGCCGGTGGACTCGAGCCTGATCACCACGGGTGAGCTGCGAGACGTGACCGGCACGCCGTTCGACTTCCGCACGCCGACTGCCCTGGGCGCCCGATTGAATCAGGCCGACGAGCAGCTCGAGCTCGGGGCCGGGTACAACCACAACTGGGCTCTGGACCGCGGCTCCGGGAAGGGCCGGACGCTGGCCGCGGCGGCCTACGAGCCCGGCAGCGGGCGTCTGCTCGAAGTCCTGACGACCGAGCCCGGGATCCAGCTCTACGTCGGCAGCTTCCTGGACGGGACCTTCGTCGGCAAGGCGGGCCAGGCCTATTCGCGTCACAGCGGCTTCTGCCTGGAGACGCAGCACTATCCGGATTCTCCGAACAAGCCCGGATTCCCGAGCGTGACCCTCGAGCCCGGCGGGACCTACTCGACTTCGACCGTCTACCGCTTCCTGGTCAGGTAGGGCCATCGTGGTGTCTTCCGCTGGCGTTCGGCCGGGTGGGTCCTACCCGATCTACGGAAAAGGGAGTGCCCCCAAGTGGGTCCCTACCAGGCCCGGCCCATGGCATCCTCGCCTCGTCTCGCGCCTGCGCAACGCATACGTCGAAATGATGAAGAACTGCCCCTCCCGCGGGTCAAGGCTTCTCGGTACCGGCCGTTCCCTGTGGTGACGTCCAAGAGCCATGCCGCGCTGAGTCGGTCCGGAGGCCTTCCATGCGGGTATCATGGGCTCTCCTTTGCGTCCTGGGGTGAGCGTTGCACGCATGGCGTTGATCGAGACCGCCGGTCTGACCAAGGATTACGGGCCGGTCAAGGCCCTTGACCGCCTGGATCTTGCGGTCGAACCCGGGATCATCGGGCTGGTCGGCGCCAACGGCGCCGGGAAGAGCACCCTGATCAAGATCCTGCTCGGCCTGGTGCCGCCCACGAGCGGCCGCGCAACCGTTCTGAGCATGGACGTCTCGAACGAGGCGCGGGACATACGCAAGGTCGTGGGCTATATGCCCGAGCACGACTGCCTCCCGCCCGATGTCGGCGCGACCGAGTTCGTGACCCACATGGCCCGGATCTCCGGCCTGCCGCGGACCGCCGCGCGCGAACGGACCGCCGAGGTGCTGCGGCACGTGGGCCTGTATGAGGAGCGATACCGCCAGATAGGCGGCTACTCCACCGGCATGAAGCAGCGGGTCAAGCTGGCCCAGGCGCTTGCCCACGACCCCAAGCTGTTGCTGCTCGACGAGCCCACGAACGGGCTCGACCCCACCGGCCGGGACGAGATGCTGGACCTGATCAAGCGCACCGGCACCGGTTTCGGCATATCGGTCGTGGTGGCCTCGCACCTGCTGGGCGAGATCGAGCAGGTCTGCTCCTTCCTGCTCGCTATCGATGCCGGCCACCTGCTCCGCGCGGCCCCCATATCGACGTTCACCCAGCACACGCCGGTTCTGGCGGTCGAAGTCGAGGAGGGCGCGGACCGGCTGACAGCCGCCCTGGTCGGTCGCGGCTTCAGAGCCAGGCAGGATGAAGCCTGCGTTCTTCTGGCGCTCGAGGACGAGCGGTTGTACGACGCGGTCAGGGATGCCATCGCCGACCTCGGCCTGGCGTTGGTGCGAATCCAGCAGGAGCGACGGCGCCTGGAGGAAATCTTCCGCGACGCTGCCCCGGTCGCCGGGAGTGCGCCATGAGCGCCGTCAATAGCACAGCCACTGGCTCGCCCTCCGGCAGCATCTACGATCTCGGCTACCGCCATTACGAGGGCAAGCATCTCGGCCGCGGCTACGCCCTCTGGTCCCTGTCCGTCGAGAGCTTCCGCAGCGTGTGGGGCTTCGGCCGTCCGACTCGTGCGAAGGCCGCCCCGTTCATCATCGCCGGTCTGTACGCGATGCTGGCGGGTCTCCAGCTCGCCTTCTCGTCCACCATCGCGACCGAGATCCAGAGCGGTTATTCCGTCCAGCTGCTCACGTACGACAGCTACTACCGGCAGTTCGACTTCTTCATGATCCTGTTCTGCGTGGCCCAGGCCCCCGAGCTGGTGTGTCGGGATCAGCGCTACCAGGTCCTGCCGCTCTACTTCACGCGAGCCCTCAGCCGCCTGGACTACGCCGTGGCGAAGCTCGCGGCCCTGACGTCTGCCCTCTTCGTGGCCCTGATCGTGCCCATGATCGCCCTCTTCGTGGGTGACGTGCTCATGAAGCCGGACACTCTGGCCGCCATCGGCGACGAGTGGCCGAAGGCTCTGCCAGCCCTGCCGGCCTGCCTCCTTGTTGCCATCGGCATGGCCTCCATCTCGCTGGCGCTGTCCTCCTTCTCGCCGCGACGCGCGTATGCGGCGATCGGCCTGGTGGCCTACTTCCTGCTCATGGAGGTGGTCCCCGCCGCGATCTACGCCGTCGGCCACGGCGGCCAGGTGAACTGGGCATGGTCGGACGACCTGCTCCTGCTGGCGCCGACGACGACCCTGGCCTCGGCGGTCAACTGGTTCTTCGGCACGGCCCTCGACTCGAGCCTGCCGAGCACCCTCAGCCGCGGTGATTTCCTGGTGGCCGCGATAGCCAGCGCGGTCGTCTTTAGCGCCATCCTCTTGTTGCGGTATCGGAGGATCTCGGCATGACGGCCGAGGTAGCGCCGCCGGCGCCGCAGCCCGCTTTGACCGCGGCCATCGAGCTGGTCAACGCCGCGCGCTGGTACGGCAACGTCGTCGCCGTCAACGACGTGAGCTTCGCGCTCGGTCCCGGGGTGACCGGCCTGCTCGGTCCCAACGGCGCCGGCAAGACGACTCTGCTGCACATGCTCGCCGGCTTCCTCGCCCCGTCCGCCGGAACGGTCCGCGTCCTGGGCCGCAGCCCGCATCGCGATCCGTCGGTCTACCGGCAGATCGGGCTCGTGCCCGAGCGGGAGGCCGTCTATTCGTTCCTGTCGGGCTTCGAGTACGTCCGCTTCAATGCCCGGCTCCAGGGCCTGGCCGACTCCGACGCCGCCGCCCGGCGGGCCATCTCTCTTGTCGGCCTTGACGATGCGGCCGACCGGGCCATCGGGACCTACTCCAAGGGCATGCGCCAGCGGGCCAAGGTCGCGGGCGCGCTGGTCCACGACCCGCAGGTGCTGCTCCTCGACGAGCCGTTCAACGGCATGGACCCCCGCCAGCGCCTGGCCATGATGGATCTGCTGGTGCAGATGGCCGACGCCGGTCGCACGATCCTCTTCTCCTCCCACATCCTCGAGGAGGTCGAGCGCGTAGGCACGGAGATCCTCGTCATGGTCTCGGGTCGACTTGCCGCCTCGGGCGACTTCCGGGCGATTCGCGCCTTGATGACCGATCGTCCGCACACGATCAGCATTCGTTCGAGCGACGACCGCCGCCTGGCGACCGCCCTGATGGCCGATCCAGCCGTCTTCGCGGTCGAGCTCAAAGACGGGTCGTTGGCCGTTCAGACAGCTCACCTGTCGACCTTCCGCCGCCTTGTGGCCGGAGTCAGCCGCGCCGCCGGCGTACGCCTGGTGGAGGTGGTTCCGGCCGATGAGTCCCTCGAAAGCGTCTTCGACTACCTGGTTCGCCGATGAGAGGCTCGGCGGTGAGCTCCTTTGTCGCCGTGCGGGAGATCTCCGGCGTCACCCTTCGCCAGCTGCTGGGTCGACGCCGGACGATCCTGCTCGTGCTGCTGTCGCTCGTGCCGGTTCTGCTGGCCACGGCCTTCCGGGCGTCCGGCGAAGTCGACATCCTGCGCTTCACCCGGATCGTCTTCGACGGGCTGTACGTCGCGATCCTGCTGCCCCTGGTGGCGGTTCTGTTCGGGACGGGGGCCTTCGGGGCTGAGATCGAAGATGGGACGATCATCTATCTGCTCGCCAAACCGATTCCGCGAGCTGCCGTCGTGCTTGCCAAGGCGGCGAGTGCGGCAACCGTCGCCATCCTGCTGACCGTCGTTTCGGCGGGTCTCAGCGGTGTGATCGAGCTGCTTCCGGCCGGCTCGGACGGTGAGGCTGCCACCTTCGCCTACATCGCCGCGATGGCCCTGGGTTCGATCTGCTACGTCGCGCTGTTCCTGGCCCTGAGCCTCTTCACCCGGCGAGCCCTGGTGATAGGGATCGGCTACATGCTGATCTGGGAGGGCGGACTGTCGTCGCTCCTGCCGGGCATCGCGAATCTCTCGATCCGGCAGTACGCGTTGGGCGTGGCCGATGCCTTCTTCCAGCTCCACAACGATCCGGCGCGCCTCTCGCCCGGGACCGCGGTCACGCTGGCGGCGATCCTGGTCGTCGTGGCCCTGGTCGTGGCCAGCTGGCGCCTGATGCGCTTCGAGCTGCCGGGATCGAGCGACTGAACAAGAGGACCGCGCTTCGGGTCGGCCGGAGCGGTCACGGTAGCGCCCCGCGCGGCCTGGCCGGTCCTGGCGACCGTCCTCGTGATCGGCGGCTTCGCCAATCCGTTCGCGGTTGGACCGGAACTGACGATCCTGCTGATCTTGTGCGGCGCCCTGGCATCGCGCCCGCCAGGAGTGGCCACCGCCACAGCAGCGCCGACGGCGGCTGAGGCCGGCGTTTCTCAGCCCGGTGGCGCGCGGCTCGGCTACTCGTCGGCTACCGGCAGCCCCAGGATGTTGAAGCCACCGTCGACGTAGATCGTCTCGCCCGTGGTCTGGCCCGAGAGCGAGCTGGCCAGGAAGACGGCCGTCCCGGCCACGTCCTCGATCGTAATGTGCGATCGCAGCGGCGCCACTTCCGCAAACGCGCCGTACATCGTCTTGAAGCCGGCGATGCCGTGGGCGGAGAGGGTGCGGACCGGCCCGGCGCTGATGGCATTCACTCGGATGCCGCTGGGCCCGAGATCGGCGGCCAGATAGCGGGTCGTGGCCTCCAGGGCGGCCTTGGCCACGCCCATAACGTTGTAGTGGGGCACGACCTTCACGGCGCCGTAGTAGGTCATCGTGATGATCGACGAGCCGGGCAGCATGTAGGGCCGGGCCTCCCGAGCCATCGCGATGAGCGAGTAAACGCTGATGTCGAAGGCGGTGTGGAAGCCGTCCCGGCTGGTGTCGGCGAAGTGGCCGGCCAGGTCCTCCTTCTCGGCGAAGGCGACGGCATGGACGAGGATGTCGAGGTTGCCTTCCCGGGCCTTCCAGCGCTCGAAGACTCGCCTGATCTCGTCGTCGTCGCGTACGTCGCAGGGCTCGACGAAGGTCGAACCGATGGAGGCGGCGAGCGGGCGGACCCGCCGCTTGATGAGCGAGGCCATCGAGCTGAACCCGACCTCGGCACCCTGGTCGTAGAGTGCCCTGGCGATCCCCCAGGCGATGGAGTGGTCGTTCGCGACGCCGAACACGAGCGCCTTCTTGCCCTTGAGCAGACCCTCCCGATCGCAGCCCTGCGCCGGCCGGGTCAATCGCCGGCTCACCTTCGCCCTCGAGACGGCCGTGGGGACCTCGACGGCAGCCGCCAGCGACCCCGGGGCGGCCCGCTCCGACCCGGTCGCGGACCCGTGCGCCGACGGTGGTTGCCCGGCTGTGGTTTCCTGTTCGGCGGCTTGGGCTGCCGATGGCCTGGTCGATCTCATCAGTTCCGTGGGTCCTCCGATATCCGCCGTTCCGGGATCGCCGGTTTCCGGTGCTGCGATCCCGGTGGGCCGCGGGCTGGCCGGCCGCTGCGCCGCCGCGGCAGCGGCCATTTCCACCCTGTCCAAACCCTGGTCGACGCCAATCGTTACGCCAGCGGGAGAAGTCGCACTGGGCACGTTCTCAAACTCGCCGGACGGGGGTTCCGGTTGGGGTGTCGACGCGGCAGCGCCTTCGTCACCGGCCCGACGGGTTCGCCGCCGTGACGGCAGCCATCGGCCAGCGCGGAGAATAAACCTTAGCAAGTCGCTATACAACTTTGCCTCGACCAGTGGTCTGCCCGAGGCAAAGGCTACCGCCAGGCACGGCCCGCGGTTACCGAAACTGGACGAGTCTGATCAGCCGAGCAGGACGGGGATCGCCTCCAGCGGGACGGGACTCGAGGCCATCACGACCTCGGCGGAGGCGCGGATCCGCGGCGCGACCGAGGCGATGTACGCTCGGGCGACCGGCTTCTTGGCGTCCAGCACGGCAGTGTCTCGCAGGACCAGCCACGAGCAGGTCAGCCAGACGGCCACGTCGACGAGGTCGCAGGCGTAGTAGTCGACCCGGTCGCGCTCGGGTTGGGCCTTGAGGGCGTCGACGGCCTTCTGGTAGACGGCAGTCAGCTCGACCAGGGTCGCCTTCTCGGCGGCCATGTCCGCCGGGTACTCGGCGGCTTGCCACTCGGCCAGCAGCGGATCGAGAGCGCGATTCAGCAGCTTGCCGATGGCCGCGACCACCTGCAGCTGGCTGGTGCCTTCGTAGATGTTCGTGATGCGAACGTCGCGGAAGAGCCGCTCGATGTTGAACTCGCGCATGTAGCCGACGCCGCCGTGGACCTGCATCGACTGGTAGCAGACACGGTTGCCCATCTCGGTGGAGCAGTACTTCACCATCGGGGTCAGCGTCTCGGCCAGCGCCTGGCACTGCTTGTGGCGAGCCCGGGCGGCGTCCATGTCGGGCGCGGTGCCCTCGCCGACGGCCTTCTCGTAGACCTTCCAGAGGTCCACCCAGCGGGCGGTTTCGGCCAGGAGAGCGCGGTTGGCCTCGAGGTCGACCTTCATCGAGAGCAGCAGTCGACCGACTGCCGGCAGGGCCCGGATCGGCTTGCCGAACTGGATCCGCTCTCTGGAGTAGCGATCGGCCTCGCGGTAGGCGGCCTCGGCGATCCCCATGGCCTGTGCCGCGACCGCCAGACGAGCGCCGTTCATGAGGTTCATGGCGTAGCGCATCAGGCCAAAGCGGCGCTTGCCGACCAGGATCGCCGGCGTGTTGTTGTACTGGATCTCGCACGTCGGCGACGAGTGGATGCCCAGCTTGTTCTCAATGCGGCGAATCTTGACCGTTTCGTCGCGCTCCACCAGAAACATCGACAGGCCGCGCGCATCCGTGGAGCCTTCCTCGCTGCGAGCCAGGACCAGCGAGACGTCGGCCAGGCCGTTGGTGATGAAGCGCTTCACGCCGTTGAGGTGCCACTGGCCGGTGGCCTCGTCCAGGGTGGCGCGGGTGGCGACCGCGCCCAGGTCAGATCCCGCGTCCGCCTCGGTCAGGACCATCGCGCCCGAGACCTCGCCGCGCGAGAAGCGCGGCAGGACGCGGGCCTTGGTCTCGGGATCGCCATATTCCTCGAGACAGGAGGCGATCTCCTGCAGGCCGAAGACGGTCATGAGTCCGCTCTCGGCCCGGGCGACGATCTCGACCATCATCTGGTAGATCGACTCGGGCAGGTTGAGGCCGCCGTATTCGCGCGGCAGCATCGCCCCGAACAGCTCCGCCTGGCGGAGCGCCCCGATGGCGTCCAGCGTGGGCGCGGCGTAGGTTACTTGGCCGTTTGCGAAGTGGGCTCCCTCCTCGTCCGCCTCCGCGGCGCGAGGAGCGACCCGCTCGGCGCAGATCTCGCCCAGGACCTCGAGAACGATCTGGTAGTTGTCCCTGGCGTCGGCGTAGTTGCGTGGCGCTGCCGGGTACTTGTCGGTCTCGGAGTAGCCCTTTTCCTTGAGCTCGACGACTTCCCGCAGGTCGAGCTGGGCCAGCCGGAACTGCAGGTCCGGGTTGTCGAAGAAGAAGCTGTCGGTCATTCGTGCTCTCGCTGGTCCATGGAGCGCTCGCGGAGGGTCTTGACGATGATCGGCAGAACCTCGGCGACGTCGCCGACGATGCGGTAGTGGGCGATCTGGAAGATCGGGGCGCTGGCGTCGGTGTTGATGGCGATGATCTTGCTGGACTGGTCCATGCCCGCCCGGTGCTGGATGGCCCCCGAGATCCCGGCGGCAATGTAGAGGCGCGGCCGGACCGTGGTGCCGGTCTGGCCGACCTGGTGCTCGCGGCCGATCAAGCCCGCGTCCACGGCCGCCCGGGAGGCGCCTACCTCGCCGCCCAGCAGGTTGGCCAGGTCTCGCAGCAGAGCGAAGTCCTCGGCGCTGCCGATGCCGGCGCCGCCGGACACGACCACCGGGGCATCCTTGAGCTGTACCGTCGAGTGGCGCACCTGGCGGCTTAGAACCTCCAGGGCGAAGTCGCCCGGCTCGAACTCGGGGACGACTTTCTCGATCGTGCCCTCGCGGCCCGGCCGGGCAGCCGGCATCCGCATCACGCCCTCGCGGACGGTCGCCATCTGCGGCCGCGTCCTGGGATTGACGATCGTGGCGATCAGGTTGCCGCCGAAGGCCGGCCGGATCTGGTAGAGCAGGTTGGCGTAGGTCTTGTTCTCCTTCCTGATCGTGTAATCGCCGATCTGCAGGTCCGTGCAGTCCGCGGTGAGACCGCAGCGCAGGGCACTGGCTATGCGCGGGGCGAGGTCGCGGCCGTTGGGCGTGCCGCCGATCAGGAATATCTCGGGCAGGCGGGCCCTGGCTTCCGCGATGGCAACTCGAGCGTACGGAAGGGTGCGGTACTCCGCCAGCTCGGGATGATCGGCCAGGAGCACACGATCCGCGCCGTGCTTGATAACCTGGTCGGCGAGGGCCTCGACGCCGTGGCCGAAGACCAGGCCGACGACCTCCTGTCCAAGCCGGTCGGCCAGCTCGCGAGCCTTGCCGGTCAGCTCGAGGCTGACGTCGGCGATCTTGCCGTCCGTCTGCTCGATGAAGACCCAGATGCCGTTGGGTGCTGCCATGGCTCGCCCTACCCGACGATGTATTCGTGGACCAGTTCCTGGACCATCGCCGCGATGCCTTCGGGCGTTGGGGGAATGGTCTTGCTCTCGGTGCTCTCCAGGACCACGAAGTTGATCCTGTGGACCTGCGTGGGAGAGCCCGCCAGGCCGATCTGCTCCTCGGCGGCGCCGATGTCCGCGGCCGTCCAGACCTCGATCTTCAGGCCGTGGGTGGTCAGGTACGCCTCCAGCTGCTCGTCCGACTCGAACTCGGGCCACCGGGCGCGGATGGCGGCGTATTCGCCCGGAGCGGCGGCCAGCTTGCGCTCGATGCGGCGACGGACAGAGGCCGGGCGGGGCGTGTTGGCCGAGCCCACCACGGTGAGCAGGACCGGCAGCTTGCAGCGAACGATCTCCGAACCGGAATCGAGCACCCGCTCGGCGACGATCTGGTCGCCCGAGAGATCCACGATCGTCTCGGCGTAGGTGATCTGCGGGATGCCGAGCTTCTCGGCCAGCTGCGGGCCGACCTGGGCGGTGTCGCCGTCGATGGCCTGGCGGCCGCAGAAAACGAGGTCGAACGAACCGGCCTTCTGCACGGCGCGTTGCAGGACATACGAGGTGGCCAGCGTGTCGGCGCCCGCGAACTTGCGGTCGGTCAGCAGGATGACCCGGTCCGCGCCGTGGAAGAGTGCCTCGCGCAGGACGTTCGCTGCCTTGGGCGGTCCCATCGTGATGACGGTCACGGTTCCGCCGAGGCGCTCCCGGACCTGAAGCGCCATCTCGAGGGCGTTGAGATCTTCCGGGTTGAAGATCGCCGGCAGCGCGTTGCGATTCATGGTGCCGTCTTTCGTCATCACATCTCCGGTGATGTTGTGGGTATCCGGCACCTGTTTCACCAGCACAACCGAGTGGATGGGTCTCTGGTCAGTCATCCTCTTCTCCGGGAGCCGCCCGGTCATCCCGGGGCGGGAGGATCGCATAGGGCTCTCCCGGGCTCGAGCGCCTCCCGGGTGGCGTGGACCGGCTGGCGTTGCCCCCGCCCGCAGGTCCGGCGCAGACTATACCCCGGCGCGGGGGGGCAGACGTCGGGTCGCCGCGAAGCCGAGCGGCTGGGGGCATGGCCTGGACCAGGTGGCGCTGCCGGGTGGCGCCGGCGCAGGCTCATGTGCGACGATCCCGCCATGACACCTGGAGACGGGGCCGGGCCGCCGGCTGAAACGATCGCCCGGCTGCGCGCCGGCCTGGCCGGCGTTCGCGCCCTCCTCCTGGACATGGACGGCGTGGTCGTCCTGAGGGGAGAGCCGATTCCCGGCGCGGCAGAGGCGCTGGCGAGGCTCGATGCCGTGGGCCTGCCGTACCTGCTGGCGACCAACACGTCGATGCTGAGCCGCGCCACGATGGCGGCGGACCTTGCCCGCGCCGGCGTGCCGATCGCCGCCGACCGCATCGTCAGCGCCGCCTCGGCCGCGGCAGCCCACCTTCGGCGACGGTTCCGCGGCGCGCCCCTGTACGTGATGGTCGCGCCCGATGCGCGCGTCGAGTTCGAGGGGCTGCGTCTCCTGTCGCACGACGAGGCGGCTGCGCCCGATGCTCGCGCCGCGGCCGTGGTCGTGGGCGACGCCGCCGAGGAGTTCACGCCCCGGAACATGCAGTCGGCCTTCACGCTGCTGCACGGGGGCGCCCGGTTCGTGGCGATGCACAAGAACCGCTGGTGGCTGACGGCGGCCGGCACCACGCTCGACGCCGGCGCCTACGTGGCGGGCCTGGAGTACGCCACGCAGCGGCGGGCGCTCGTGACCGGCAAGCCATCGCGCACGTTCTTCGCCGAGGGCGTGCGGCGGCTCGAGGAACTGGCGGCGGCGCGCGGACAGGTCGGGATCGGGACGCATCTCTCCGCGGGCCAGGTCGCGATGGTCGGCGACGACCTCTGGAACGACGTCCTCGGTGCCCAGAGGGCAGGGCTGAAGGGGGTCTTCGTCCGTTCCGGCAAGCACGGCGACTCGGACCTGGCCCGGATCTCCGCGGAGCGCGGCGGGCGGGCGCCGGACGCCATCGCACCGTCGATCGTCGAAATCGTTGCGGCCCTGGCGAGCTGATCACGAGGCCGGCTCCACCTCAGGGCCGCGATCGCCACGCGGGCTCCACCGGCCTGGCGCGTCCGCGGCGGCCCTTACCCCGAGGTAAGCCAGCTGCCGAAGCGGGCGAAGCGCAGGACGTCGGGGTAGTCGTCCGTGATCGGCCGATCAGCCGGGTGAACGGTCGACCAGCCGTCCGCCGCCAGCGGCGCGAGCAGGTCGGGCGAACGCGTGGCCACTACCCACTCGGAGGCCTGCACCCCGTCATCGATCTCGGCCTGCGTGGGCGAGAAGGTTCGGCCTTGCGCCGTCATGCCGAGCTCTTCAGTGCCGGCGACCACGGCCGGGGCCAGGTCGTAATAGCGATTCGAGACGTGGACGATCAGCAGCCCGCCCGGCTTCAGGACGCGCAGGTCGTCCCGCAGCGCCTCCACCGTGATCAGGTGGGTCGGGATCGCGTCGCCCGAAAACGCGTCCAGGATCAGCACGTCGTAGCTCGCGTCCGGGATCTTGCGCAGCTCCAGGCGCCCGTCGCCGACGACCACGGCCGGTCGATTCGGCGCCTGCGATAGGTAGGTGAAGAGGCTCGGGTCCTCGGCGATGCGCACCACCGCCGGGTCGATCTCGAAGAAGGTCATGTGGTCGATCGGTCGCTCGTAGGCGGCGATGACGCCGGCCCCCAGGCCGACGATCCCGATCTGCTGTCCGCCCCGCGCCTGGGCCAGGGCCATGACGTCGCCCAGCGGCCCGCGGCGGTCGTAGTAGCCACGCGGTTCGCGGCTGAGTGTCGGGTCGGTCGACTGGCTGCCGTGGGGCGTCGTCCCGTGCCACATCGTCGTGACCCCATCCTCGCGCCTCACCGTCACGACGCCGAAGAAGTCGCGTTCGGCGTAGATCGGGGCCAACGGCTGGACCAGCACGACGGCGGTGAGCACGATGGCGGTCATCGCCGTGAGCATCCTCGGCTTGGCGCCGATCAGCAGCATCAAGCCGCCGAGCGCGAGAAACGGGACGACAACCACGAGCACGGCCGGCCGGGCAACCCCGATCGGCACGCAGCAAGCTGCGCCGATGATGACGAACGGAGCCAGTCGATGACGAGCGCCGGCGACGAAGGGCTGGAGGTCGAGCCCCTGGCGCTTCGCCGGCCCCCGCGGCTCGCCAGCGGCAGGCGCCGGGCCACCCGACTGCGGCGGGCCCGACTGCGGCGGCTCGCCGGCGGCAGTAGCGGGGCCACCCGCGGCCGGCGCGGGGCTGCTGAGCGCGCCGCCCAGCAGCGGAATCCCGGCCAGCGCCGCGACCAGCAGGATCGGGTACTCCCAGATGCCGGGGAAGACGACCGGCGCCACGAACCCGACGAAGGCTCCGCCCAGGACACCCCCGGCCGAGACTACGAGATAGAAGAACGTGAGACGGGACGGTCCGGGTCGATCCGCCGCCAGCGCCCCGTGGAGTGTCAGGGCGATCACCGCGAAGCCGAACAGCTCGAGCAGCAGCAGCGGCAGCGTCGGCCACAGGGCGGAGTACCCGAAGGGCACCCACAGCAGCGTGGCCATAGCCGGAGCGAGCGCGGTCGCGATGACCACCGGGCGCCGGCCGCGGGCGGAGAAGGCCACGATGAACGTCGCCAGGTAGATCCCCAGCGGCCCGACCCACAGCAGCGGCGCGGAGATGAGGTCGGCGGTGATGAAGTTGGTCACGGCCGAGAGCAGGCCGCACGGAACGGCGGCCAGGAAGAGCCAGCGGGCCACGCGCCGGGCCGCGATTCGCTCCATTTCGGGTCGGGCCGACGCGGCGCCGCCCGCTGCGCCCGCGGCCATGCCGGCTACCCGGCTCGAGGCCCACACCCGAAGCGCCCCGACCACGGTCAGCAGCACAACCAGAAGTCCGAAGCAGGCACCCCACACGATGCGCTGTGTGCCCAGCCCCAGGGCTGGCTCGATCACGAGCGGGTAGGCGAGGAGCGCCAGCAGCGAGCCGGCATTGCTCACGACGTACAGCCGGTACGGATCCTTGCCGGCGCCGATCGCGGTCCCCGGCGAAACGGAGAGCACGGTCGTCAGCCAGGCCGAGAGGAGCGGCGTCGTGGCGCACAGGACGAACGACGGCAGTCCCACGGCCACGGTGAGCGTCGCCAGGACCTGCAGCACCGGGTGCAGCGTGTCGAAGTTGATGTCGGACATCTTCGGGCCGAAGACGAGGGCCGCGACGGCAGCGATCGCGAGAACGAAATGGACGATCGGGCCGAGGCGCCCGAGCCGCGTCACGGAAACGTGCGCGTACAGATAGCCGAGCAGCAGGATCAGCTGGAAGAAGCCCAGGGTCGTGGCCCAGACGGAGGTCGCGCCGCCGAGAAGTGGCAGGAGTAGCAGGCCGACCATCAGTTCGAGCGTGAAGAGCAGACAGGCCGAAAGCCCGATCGCGCCCGAATAAGCCCAGCCCCCAGCCGCAATCAATCCCGGACGAGCCGGCGCGGCGCAGGCCGGCGCGGACGCGGGCTTCGTGGGGGTTTGCTCCAAGGTCGAGGTGGCTGCCATGGCGGAAAATGGTGGGGCGCCACGAACCCCTGTCAATGACCCGCCCGTGGAAAGAAGGGCTACTTCGGCCGGTCCGACGAGCGCAGTCCAGGGTGGCGACGCGCACCGCAGCGAGCGCACTGCGTGAGCGAGGGGCGCACGAGCCAACGCCGGAATGCGCCGCCTGACCGAATGAGGTGCAAGCGGCGATCCGGGCTAAACTTGCGACAAATGGCTGAGCCCTGCAGCGGGCGCGCGGCTCGAGGCGGCCCAGTCAGTTCCAGGTGCCCGGCACCAGGAGGGCGTTCGGATGACCGCGACGTCTGAGCCCCGGCTCAAGATCACCTACGCCACCATGCGAAACGACAACGAGCAGCTGCATGCCTCGTACGACGCCGGCCTGGAGACCGCGCGCGGCGAGTTGGGTGGCACCCACGGGGTGTACATCAACGGTGAGTGGCACCCGGCAAAGGAGACCTTCGAGAAGCGGTCGCCCATCGACGGCACGCTCGTCGGCAATTTCGCCAGAGGAACGCGGCAGGACGTCCGGGACGCCATTGCCGTCGCTCGCGCTGCCGCCCCGGGGTGGGCCCGCACGCCGTGGCTGGAGCGGGTTGCGGTCATGCGCCGCATGGCCGATCTGATCAGCGAACGCCAGATGGAATTCGCGGCCATCATGGCTATAGAGGTCGGCAAGAACCGTCTCGAGGCCCTCGGCGACGTCGAGGAGACGGCCGACCTCATCCGCTACTACTGCGATCAGATGGTGGCGAACGACGGCTTCGACCACCCGATGGGCAACCTGGGCGATACCACCGTCCACACCCGGTCGGTGCTGAAGCCCCACGGCGTGTGGGCGGTGATCAGCCCGTTCAACTTCCCGATGGCACTCTCCGGCGGGCCCGCCGGCGGCGCGCTCGTGGCCGGCAACGCGGTCATCTACAAACCCTCGAGCGACGCCCCGCTGTGCGGCGTGAAGCTGGCCGAGGTCGCGGACCTGGCCGGTCTGCCGCGCGGCGTCTTCAACATGGTCAGCGGCCCGGGCGGCTCGGTCGGCGCGGAGCTGCAGGAGAACGACGCCATCGACGGCCTGCTCTTCACCGGCTCGTTCGAGGTCGGCTTCAACTCGATCTTCAAGACGTTCAGCAAGCGCTTCCCGAAGCCGGTCGTGGTCGAGATGGGCGGCAAGAACCCCGCCATCGTCAGTGCCCGAGCCGACCTGGAAGAGGCGGCCGAAGGGATCGTCCGGTCTGCCTTCGGTTTCGCGGGCCAGAAATGCTCGGCCTGCAGCCGCGTCTACGTCGAGGCGCCCGTTTACGCCCCTCTGCTGGAGCAGCTCGTGGCCAAGACAAAGGCACTCGCCATCGGCGACCCCACGGACCGCAAGATCTGGCTCGGCCCGCTGGTCAACACCGCAGCCGTGGCCACGTACGAGGCGGCGGTTGCCGAGGCAAAGCGCGACGGCCGGGTCGTCTTCGGTGGCGAGCGGCTGACGGGCATGCCGAGCGATCTGTTCGTCGCCCCCACGATCGTCGCCGACCTGCCATTCGAGCATCGCATCTGGCATGACGAGCTGTTCGTGCCGCTGGTCGCGGTCGGCCAGGTCAAGTCGCTCGATGAAGCGTTCGAGCACGCCAACGACACGATCTACGGTCTGACGGCCGGTTTCTTCAGCGAGGATCGCGAAGAGATCGAGCGCTTCAAGGAAGCGGTCGAGGCCGGCGTCATCTACATCAACCGCCGTGCCGGCGCAACGACCGGTGCCTGGCCGGGCATCCAGCCTTTCGGCGGCTGGAAGGGATCGGGCACGACCGGCAAGGCTTCGGGCGGGCTCTACTACGTCCAGCAGTTCATGCGCGAGCAGTCGCAGACCCTCGTCGACTGAGGCCGTCGAGGACGGGCTCCGCTATACTGAAGGTAGTATCCAATCTGCATAAAGGCTATCCGTCTGCGGCCGCTGTGCCTTTCCGGCGGCGGCGACAACTCCGTCGAGGTGCACCGTGACCCAGGCTCCCGGCAAGCTCGCCCAGGCTCCCGCCGTTCCCCACATCGTCACCGAGCTGCCCGGCCCGAAGGCTCGCGCCCACCTCGAGTTCGACCGCCAGTGGACTTCGCCCAGCGTGCCACGGGCCTACCCGATCGTGCCGGTGCGCGGCCAGGGCTGCGTCATCGAGGACATCGACGGCAATCTCTTCCTCGACTTCAACGCTGGTATCGCGGTCACCTCCACCGGCCACTGCCATCCCGACGTGGTCCGCCGAATCCAGGATCAGGCCGCGACGCTGATCCACTACAGCGCCGACTTCTACCTGCCGATCTACGCCGAGATGTGCGCCGAGCTGGCGCGCATCGCGCCGATGAAGGAGAAGTGCCGGGTGTTCCTGGGGAACTCTGGGACGGAGGCGGTCGAGGGCTCGATCAAGCTCGCCCGCTTCGCAACGAAGCGCCAGTACCTGGTTGCATTCCTGGGAGCCTTCCACGGCCGCTCCTATGGCTCCGTTTCGCTGACCGCCTCGAAGGCGAAGTACCACGCCGGCTTCGGGCCGATGCTGCCGGGCGTCTTCCACGCCCCCTTCGGTCACGTCGCGGATCTCAAGTGGTTCGACGACGTGCTCTTCGACAAGCTGGTGCCGCCCGAAGAGGTGGCGGCGATCATCCTGGAGCCGATCCAGGGCGAGGGTGGCTACGTCGTCCCCGAAGACGGCTTCATACAGGGCCTGCGCAAGATCTGCGACAAGCACGACATCCTGCTGATCGCCGATGAGGTTCAGTCGGGCGGCGGCCGGACCGGCAAGATGTGGGCCATCCAGAACTGGGGCGTGGAGCCGGACATCGTCGCTACGGCCAAGGGGATCGCCAGTGGGATGCCCCTCGGCGCCTTCATCGCCCGCGACTCGCTCATGACGAAGTGGGGTCCGGGCGCGCACGGCACTACGTACGGCGGCAACCCGCTGGCCTGCGCCGCCTCGCTCGAGACGATCAAGCTGCTCGAAGGCGGCCTGATGAACAATGCGAAGGCGCGCGGCGATGAGCTGCTGGCCGGACTCCGCACCCTCCAGGCGCGGTTCCCGTCGGTGATCCGCGACGTGCGCGGCATCGGCCTCATGATCGGCGTCGAGTTCGACACGCACGAGCGTGCGGCGGCTGTCGAGTGGGGTTCGTTCCAGCGCGGCCTGCTCACGCTGGAGGCCGGCAACACCGTGGTCCGCATATCGCCGCCGCTCGTCATCACGGCCGAACAGGCTGCCCTGGGGCTGAAGCTCTTCGGCGAGGCAGTCGCCGAGGCCGCGAAGTGAGTGTCAGTCCAGCCGCGCTACGGTCGCGGTGGATCTTCAGGTGATCGCCAGGTGATCCGCAGGTGAGCGCCGATGAGTAAGGTCGCGGGCGCACCACTACACCATCCGGTTCGTGGGCTGAGGCCGGGAGACGCCCATGAACTGACGGCCACCGCCGACATTCTCAAGCCCGAAGGAGACATTCGAGATGAAGGTCACGTTCAAGGAACTCGATCAGCTCGAAGCTGAGTTCATGGCCGCAACGACAGGCAAGGAGTACCGGCGCCTCGATCGCGCGTTCTACGCCGTCCCGCGCAAGACCCGGCGCGCCTGGCTGCTCGCCCGCGTCGACAGCTAACCCGAGCAGACCCCGCCGCAGAACGAAGGCCCCGGCCGAAAAGACCGGGGCCTTCCCGTGCCCGGCCTCGTCGAGGCGACTTGACGGCCACGCCGGGGCGAGTAAGATAGAACAGGCGTTCTCTAGGACAGACACAGATCTTCGGCTCCCGCTCATCGGATCGGGCCAGGGCCACCGCGCCAACGTCTAAATCTATACGACGCCACTGGAAGCGCGAGAAGTACAATGCCGATCCGAGCTTGAGGCCCATGGCAGCCCCAGGGCATCGACGCTTGCCGTAGGCGAACTCCGCCTCTGGCATGGGGCGCTTAAACCGCGCTGTCGGATCCCCTGGTCCCTCCACCACTCCGGAGGTTGCCATGGCCACGAGACTGCCCGATGCACTGACCGTCCGGTACGCGGCCCTTCTCCGGCAGAAGCGGGGACTGACCCACCGAGGAGCCGCAGAACTCCTCGGGGCGACTGAGTCAGTGATCTGCCGCTGGCTGGCATCAGGGCCACCGCATAGGAACCCGAGCCCGGGCTACGCAGCCGCCATGCGCTCGATCATCGCCACAGTCGAGGGGGAACGATGACCGTCGCCGTGCGAGCCAACTCCACACGCGCCCTAAACGACGGCCATAGGGGAGGGGTCCCGGTTGGCGGCCCCTCCCCGCAGGCCCATACCCCAAGACGGGTCGTCCAGATCGGGAGTTTGGCGCAAGCCGAGGCGCGGCTCATCCGAGTCCCGACCGATGGCACGGCCCAGGCAGAGGCGACCCGATGAGCTGGGTTAGGATCAGTTCGGACCTCTGGCGAACCGAACGTTGGCGAAGCCTCTCGGCGGGAGCCCGTGCCCTGTTCGTCGATCTCCTGGGGGTGTGTGGCGACCGCGACTCAGACGGTGTCCTTGATCGTTCAGGGTTGGCACTCGCGGCGGTCGACCTCGCACCAGGTGAGGCATCCCACCTCGCCGACGAACTCGCCGCAGCGGGGTTCATCGAGCAGGCTGGGACGGGATGGCAGATCGTCGGCCCCTTCGACTATCTCCGACCTCGGGCCGAGATCGAAGCCGAGCGCCAACAGAGAGCAGAGGCGGCCGCCCTTGGCGGCGCCGTCCGGGGCAGGACGGGGGCCAGGGGCCCGGACGGCAAGTATGTAAAGCCACCCGCCCCAGCCGAGAACCCAGCCGAGCGGGTGCCTAAGCGGGTGGAGCGGGTGGTCCAGCCGCTAGTCCAGCCGCTAGCCAGCCCCGTATCCGTATCCGTTAACGAAGAAAGTACCTCGCGCGGGAAGGGAACTCTCTCCGAGAGCGAGGGGACGACCGAGCCCAACCCGAATGCTGAGAGCCAGATCGCCGCCGACCTTCACCCGAGGGTGAGGGCACGACCACTTACGGCCCGAGAGCGCGAAGCATGGGCGGGGTTCCCGCACGAATGGGATGCTTTCAAGGCCGCCTGGCTCGCCAAGGGCTTCCGCCTGCCACCATTCGGAGATGTCGAGGATCCGAAAGGACAGCGGGCGATGCTCTGGGAAGTGCTGGACGCACGACCCACCGACCTCGTTCGATGGATCCGGGCAAGTCGAGCCACGACGCCGTTCGACGTGATCGGCGATGTTCTGCGCAAGTGGCATCCGATCCAGGACCAGGCCCGAGAAGCTGACCAAGCGCCACGGCCGGCCCGAGTGGATCAGCCCACCCCGCTCGGCGACATCCTTGCGAAACTCGTCGTCCCCACGGTGGGGGGTGCAGATCCCGTCCCACGGATGAGCGCCCCAGACGATCAGCAACCGACCTCACCCGTCGACCACTTCGCCGCGATCAAGGCAGCGCAGAGCGCCGCACGGAAAGCTGCCCGAGAGGCTCGACTACTCGACCCGCACCCGGCTTACACTCCGGCACCCACCGTCGTCCCCGGGATCAGCGACGCCGTAGCGATCAGCCGGGAGGCGTTATGAACGGCCTCGACTACGTAGCCGTCACTCGATCCGTTGCCCGTCGAGACGGGAGGTTCGTCTGCCCTCTCAGCGGATCCGCAGGTTACTGCGAGATCCACCACGCCCCTGTCGCGCACAGGATCGAGGTATGGCTCCGTCGCGGGCAGGAAGTCCCCTTCTGCGACGATCACGGAGTCTATCTGCGCCCCGAGAAGGCCAACGCATGACCACCTCAACGATCCGCTGCGCCGATTACCGCGGGCATATGGATAGCCACCGCCTGGTCCGCGAACGATGGACTTGTCTCATCTGTAACCCTGTTTCAACCCCATCCCACAACCCCATACGAAAGGAGCCCAAAGATGGCGCTAACGAAAGACGGCCGGCCGATCATCCCGTTTGAGGGTGTTCTCGACCAGCTCGCCCGGGCGGGCCTGTACGTCCGCGAGTCGCTGCCCGGGTTGAATGCACTAACTAACGGCAAGTGCCCGGGCGGCATGTTGAGCCCGGACCTCGCTAACGCCGTAAGCCACCTCTGGGACGCCGCCCGGAAGGTTGAGGACGTGGCCCGCGTCGACCTCGAAAGACTACACGAAGAAGGGGGGCAAACATGACCACACTAAGCATCAGCGACGCCCAGGCCCGAGTTCAGACGGCCGAGGCCGCCCTTGCGTCGGCGTCGGCATACGTACACGATCTCCACGAACAGGTAGCAACCGGAGAGGCGAGCGAAAAGGAACTCTCCCGCGCTCTCCGGGACGAGGCCAAGGCGAAAGACGCCCTTGAAACCGCCGGGGGTGGAAAACGCGCGGCAGAGCGCCAGGCCGCAGAGCAAAAACGCCAGGAAGAACTAGCAGCATCGCAGGCCCTATACCGGCTCCAGCAAATGAGCCAAGAGCGCTACGGGACCGTCTGCCAAAACCTCGCCGCGACCCTCGCCACCTTCGAGGATCAGATCACCGAGTACGCGGCCGAACTTGATCGCCTTATGCCGATCATCGGCGGCCGGGATTGCGCGAACTTTCCACACCACCACCCCGGCTTCTACCAGATCCAGCGCGCCATTCCTTTTGTCATCACGGCCGCCACCTTTGAGCAAAAGCGTTTCAGAGTCCAAACAGGAAAGGAATAGAAATGAGCAAGAAGAACCCCAGCACCGAAGAAAGAGTCCGCGCGGTGCTCGCCGCTCGACCGCAATGCGCATCAATCGTCCCACCAATCGAGGGCGACATCCCCGATGTGGTCCGCCAGGTCATCGAGGACGGTAACGCTCAGGCCCGCGCCGGCGTTCACCCCGTCAGCCCTCGACCGAGGAAGGCACGATGAGCAACCGCTGGACCGAACTGATGGCCGCCCAGCAGCCAACACCGGGCTCTCGCGCCACACCACCGAAGCCGGCGACGCGACCACCCAACCCACGCGCCGCCGACGCGGTAGCCCTCGCCAGTAAATACGCGCCGACCAAGGCGGCTCGATCGACTCCAAGCGAGCCAGTCGAAGGCGGGCCGCTCGCCCCCGAGGATGCCGCCCTGCTCGCCAGCGCCTCACTCTCTCCGCGCGAGTGGAGGGCACAGGAACTGGCCCGGCTTGGATACCAGCAAGACCTCATGAGTGATATGGCCTGGCACGCGACCCACGAAACGCCAGCGCCGCGACCGGCGATCCGACCACAGCCCGGCAGCAACTTGAACCCATTACCCGCCCGCCTCAAGGGAGCCGCACTGGCGAGGGAACTTCGCGACGCGGGATACCTCGACGACAGCGGCCAGCCGACCGCCCGTCACGAGCCACTGTAGGCAGCATGGGGCCGACTCACCGTCGACCGACCCGTGAAAGGAAGGCAACATGACCACTCCCAAGCCCCCCGCCGAGCCCGTCCTGATCCCCTGCGCCATCTGCGGCCGCCTGTCGCCAGATCGCTTTTGCTCGACCGAGTGTCGGCAGGTCAGCTCGTTCCCGCGGGTTCGCAAGGCCGCGCCGCCGGAGCCTCTGGGCTTGCCCCAGCGCCGCCGTTGGAGCTGACATGCCCAGCGAGACCACGCCGCCGACCTTCGACCCGGAACGCCTACGCGGGTACTTCTCGCTCTGTGCGCGGTGTGGCCGCCATGAAGTCGCCGGGGCGTTCTGCACGTACTGTCGAACCGCCGCCTACGACCTCGTCGACCACAAACACGTCTTCGGCCCCTGTCCACTCGGCCCGCACCCGGACCCGGTGTACGTCACCAGGGCCGAGACCGAGCACCCTCGCCGGATCGAGTGGCCGGAGGGGGTAGCCGTTCGGATCCGCCATCATCCCCGCGCCACGGGTTACGCGCCAGCGGATGACCCGCCGATCCCGGCCTGGATCGTGCCAGCCGGGGCGAAAAGGGGCCAAAGCGCCCCGCAGAGGCCGAAAGTGGACAAAGTCACCAGACCAGTCCAAATCGCCGCTTTCGCCGCCCTAGTTTGAGAGGGCAGCATGAAGAGACGACTCCGGCACCGCGAGATCAGGAGGGCCGGAGCGCAATCTGCTGGCCGCGCCCCCCGGCCCTCCTGAGGACCGACTGAGACCGACGGAATGAAGGTCTTGGGCTGGGTACTCGGCGGGTCGAAGGGCACTGGGACGGCAGGACTCGGCCTGCCCTGGCTGCCGCCCTCAGCGCCGACGTGGGGCCTAGAGGCCACGCAACTACCGGGCTTAGGCCAGGCCCACGGGATCCGCCTTCTGCGCTTCCTCCCGGCCCTGGCGGAGCGCGGGATCGAGGTTCGGCCGATCCCCTGGCCGGCAGGGACGACGCTCGACGAGCGGCACGAACTGGCGCTCGAAGCCATCGCCTGGGCCGACGTTGCCGTGTGGTGGGGTAAGGGCTACGACTGGGTCTGTTCCGACTGCCCCTTTGTCGCAAGCTGGGACGCCGAGGCGTACCAGCACTGGCAGGCTGGCGAGCGCGTCTTTCCGTCCGATCTGCACCTTCGGGACCTATGGGCAAAGGCGCGCGCCCGTAACCTCCCGCTCGTGATCGACGCGGACGACTGGTTCACCGCGACGCCGGCGTTCTGGGCCGGGAAGTTTCGTGATCGGTTCGGCGATCCGTACCGCGAGGCCGCTCTACTCACCGTTTCGACCCCGGCGATGGAGCGAGTCGCACAGCGTTTCAATCCCAATGTCCGCGTGATCCGCAACGCCATCACGGCCGCGTTCGTCCCGAACCGTCCGCGTCCCGATGGACCTACGCGCCTCGTCTGGTATGGGGTTCTAGGACGAGAGCGAGACTTCACCGGCTCGCCTCTGCGCCCGGGCGAACGCGCCTCGTATTGCCGCCAGGGGGTGCAGGACCATCGCGCCAAGCTCCGAACCATATGCCTCGGATGGAACACCCACTATCCCGACGCCGAGGCGCAACTGAGGGCCGCGGGCTTCGATGAGTTACACCCGGTCGTAGACTGGCGGGTCTGGGAACAGACCCTCGCAAACGCCTATCCCGAGATCGGCGTGGCCCCGCTCCGAGTCAACGCCTACAACGCTTGCAAGTCCGAGCTTCACTGGTTGGAGTTTGCCGCCGCCGGGGCCCCTTGTGTGTGTGAGCGATGGCGAGGCGGCCCAGGGCCGTATGACGTGGTACGCGACGGGGTAGACGGCTTCCTGGCGCGTGGCCGAGCCGAATGGTCCGATGCCATCGGGAAGCTCATCGACTCTCCGGCGCTCCGGGCAGAGATCGCCGGCCGCGCCCGAGAACGCATCATCGCGGAGTACGACCCGAGGCAGCGGGTGGAGCAGATGATCTCCGCATGGACGTGGGCGGCAGAGCACCCGAGAGCCGCATGACAGGCGATGGAACCAGATATGGGACCCCAAGTGGAGGGTGGGGGACCCAGAAACACGATGGGGGTGCGGGAGGCTGAGGACACTCCCCTTTCTCACCGGGGCGCCGGAGATTGCCATCCCCACCCGGGGGGCGGCGTAACCTATTGGCCTTGGCGCGCGCCTCATTCTCAGACTAAGCCAGGCGGCAGGCGGGCAGGAGCGAGCCTGGCATGCTCTCAGTAGCGCTCGCCAGGCAGGCAGGCGAGCATCCAACCCCGTCGACTTGTGCGCTTGAAGCGTGTGAACGGATGGCGTATGCTACTAATGACATCATAAGTAGCACGACAGGACGCGACCATGAGACAGCGGACGCACAAAGCGATCGGCTACGTCCGATGCTCGACCCAGGAGCAGGCGGACACCCGCTACGGCCTAGAGGCGCAGCGAGCGGCGATCCAGGCCGAGGCCGCACGACGCGGCTGGACTGACCTGGAAATCGTCGAGGACGCCGGCTACTCGGGGAAGAACCTGAACCGACCCGGCATGACCTACGCCCTGGCCGAACTGGAGGCGGGACGGGCAGACGTACTCGTGGCATCCAAGCTCGACCGACTCTCCCGCAGGGTGAGCGACTTCGCGGCGGTCATGGACGCTTCCCACCGCGAGCGCTGGGCCTTGATCGCGATGGACTGCGACGTGGATACGTCGACCCCGGCAGGGGAGATGATGGCGGGAGTTATGGCGCAGTTCGCCCAGTTCGAGCGACGCTGCATCGGCGCCCGCATCAAGGACGCACTCGCCATCGCCAGGGCCACGAGTCCGAGGCACATCGGGCGCCCCTGGAGGATGACCGACGAGACACGCCAACACGTCGCGGATCTCCGGGCCTCCGGGCTGTCCCTGGCCGCTGTCGCTGACCGCCTGAACGCCGAGAACGTGCCCACCGTCGTCCCAGGCGCCCGGTGGCACATCGCCACGGTTCGGAAGGTTCTCGCCAGCCTCAAGTACGAGGCGGAGATCGCGGCCCGCCAGAGCGCCTAGACCGCCAGGAGCCACCACAGCCCGTCCAGGACGGTCCGGAGGCAACAATCGGGCCCAAGGTGCCCATCCGTCCAACTCGCCAGGGAGTCCGGAGCCGCCCAGAAGGCCGAGGAGGCGCTACCGACCCGGGGTTTCGTGCCACTTTCGAGCCTCGAAAGGCCGCTTTGAGCGTGAGAGTGCGGACACTTCGACCCGCAGACGAGCGCTCGAACGTCTCCGAGCCACTATTGCAACGTATTGCAACAAGGACCGGGGAGTGTCACCCCGCCCATCCACGGCAGGCGGATCGACTCGGCGGAACCACGCGGGCCCGCGAGGCTGCGGCCCGTGTAGCTGAGGCACAGTCAGCACGGCACGGGCACGGGGGCGACCCGCTTGCGGGTCCCGCTTCACGCTCACGCGAACCCTTCGAGCGGATGAGACAACCCCTCAGGAGCTGTAGAGATACCCCTTAGGAGCACTTCTGTGTTGTAGGGCATCAAGAGGCACAGCGGCATGCTGAACACCCCGGCAAGGCGGGGTGGGATTGGGAAGGCCAGAATGGACGCCATGACGACCAGACATACAGGCGGAAGGCTACGGCGCGAACTGACGGGGATCCTCCGGTGTTCCCTCTGCGGCAGTTTGCTCGAAGCCGACTCCCGAACCCGCCACCCCAGACGCTTCGACACCAACGGACAGAGACGCGGCATCGAGAGGCAGGCCCGCTATACCTGTCCGCGCCGGCACCTCGCCATCCTCGCCCTGCCGACTGAGGCCTTGGTGGGACACGCGATCGCCCGACGCGTGATAGCGCACTTGCCCACGCGCCTCGTGCTCGCCATCGCCAGGCGCCGACGAGCTTCCCTGAGCCTTGCGATGAAACGCACCGTGATCAACCACGTCGACGTCCTGCCCGGCCGGCCTGGGGCCACGACCTTCGACCCGAGCAGGCTGCGTGCCGTATGGGCAGACGGAGAAGTCACACAGGGCGCGTCATAGGCCGAAAGCGTGCGCCGGACGCTGGCCAAGACCTGTGTTCGCACTACCAGCGGCCTCGCCCATTGTCAGAATCCTGGCGCCTAGTGGGCCAGATCGGGGCTAGACTTAATGCCGGCCGGTTCCCGCTCTGCGTATGGCTGGTCGAGCGGGCCAGGTCCCGATGGAGGAGCCTCCGATGGGTCGTTATGGCAACCCCAAGTCGCTGTTGGTCATCGTGGCCTGCATCTGCTTTGCG